>NZ_FRBB01000032.1:0-11369 GCF_900142505.1 Fibrobacter sp. UWH5
ACCCGAATGGAGGAACTTGCGGTGCTACGATTCCGGGATGCGCAGAATCTAGTTCCTCCTCCGCGTTCAGCAGTTCCTCGTTTGTGGAATCCAGCAATTCTGTTGAAGATGAATCCTCGTCAAGTGAAGAAATTTTCCCCTGCGACGAAGACGATCCATCAACCTGCTATTCATCCAGCTCAGAAGTCACATCATCCGACAGCGATGATTCAGAATCATCCTCTAGCGAAGAGGACAATCCTTGCGACGAAAACGATCCTACCGCATGTTCATCATCTAGCGAAAGCGAATCTTCTTCCAGTGAGGAAGAACCATCTAATTTGACGGCCTGTTATTCCCGTCAATCCGACGGAAGTTGCGAAGTGTCTCGCTACGTCAGCACAACAAGACCCGAAATGAATGGCATTCCTACCCTAGACTTAGACGGCGGAGCCGTAGAAATTTATTGTCGGCACGAAAACAACGAAACATCCTTGGGCATAAGGGCTAAATTCGCAGCAGTACAGTATTACGAGAACTACGACCATCTTTTTTACCGATGCTACAACGATAAAGAAAGTTGTGGCCAGAACGGAGCCTACCTTGAGCAGCCATACTACACATGCTTCAACGGAGCTTTGGACGAAAACGGCTGTACAGGATTCACTTCTGACGTAATTTATTTCGACAAGGATTTGGAATTTACAGAGAAAACATTACGTCGAATCCCTGCTAATTTCACACGAAAAATGGCTATTGAACTCGGGGATGAATCGATTAAGACATTCCCGACAATGTATGTATACTACGACTACGATTACATCGGCAGAGGCCATCTTTCAACTTTAAGTCCGAGGACACTTTCAAACGCATACGATTTCTGCGAATATATCATCGAAGAACATCAGAGGAAAATCACTCCTAGCATAAATCCATCAAGTTCATCGGCAGCGGTTTCAAGTTCAAGCATAGAGGTTCAGCAGTCCAGTTCCAGCAAGGCAGAATCTTCTTCATCCTTGGCGACAAACGTTTTTGACGGTATCGTCAACAACCCCGATCAAATTTTCAATTCGGGTCTACAAAACATGGAAGAGGGCTCTTGCTATTCCCTGAATCCCGCCCGAGCCAACGAGTTCAATGGCTGGGTAAATGACAATGCATCGGATTCATGGTGGTGGCGAGAGGTTGATTGCAATACAGGGAACCGAATCGATAAAAATAAAATCGGAGCATGTCCCGGTTTCCCGTTGGACGAAATTCCAAGCAATCCAACATCAGCCTGTTTCGCATACAACGGCACATGCTATAAATGCAACCCATCCCGCGGTGGCGATTGCGGAAATTCCTGGCTGTGGAGCGGCTCCTTCAGCTACGGCAACATTGGCTGGTGGTATGTAGAAATCGACTGCTACACATCATTGCAAAAACAAGCTCCCTACGGCCAGAGCCAAGACATCACCACCGAAGAAACCTTTGATATAGATTTCACCATATCTCAAAAAAATTTTGACATTCTTGGTCGAAGGAAAAATAGTCGTCCAACAGCAAAACAAATAATATACAGAACACAAAAGCCGTTCTAAGACAACAAAAAGTCCCCGCCCATCAAACAGATGCGGGGACTTTTTCGTCGTAAGGGGGCGAGCAACGCAGTAATGCGCAGGTTATGGACAAAATTAAGCGAGTTCTTCGGGATTCAGGCATTTCAGTTCGTCGATGACGAACTTGCCGTCCTTGCGGATCAGAACGTCGTCGAACCAGATTTCGCCACCGCCGTATTCCGGGCGCATGATAAGGACCAGGTCCCAGTGGATGGCAGAAACGTTACCGTTGGGAGCGTCTTCGTAGCAACGGCCCGGGGTAAAGTGAATGGAGCCTGCAATCTTTTCGTCAAAGAGAATATCGCACATGGCGCTGTTCACGTAGGGGTTAAAGCCGATGGCAAATTCACCCACATAGCGGGCGCCTTCATCGGTATTGAACAGGGCCACCAGAGCATTGTTATCGCCGGTTTCGCAAGAAGCTGCCACAATGGCACCGTCCTTGAATTCCAGGCGCACATTGCCGAACTGCTTGCCGTCATAGAGGGACGGAGTATTGTACTGGATTACGCCATTGACGCTGTTGCGGACCGGGGCGGTATAGACTTCGCCATCGGGGATGTTCATGTTGCCGCAGCAAGGAACGGCAGGAATTCCCTTGATGCTGAAGGTCAAATCCGTTCCCTTGGAAACCAGGCGCACCTTGTCGGTACGGTTCATCAGGTCCACCAGATTCTGGGCAGCCTTGGCCATGCGGGGGTAATCGGCCAGGCAAGCTTCAAAGTAGAAGTCCTCGAAAGCTTCGGTGCTCATCTTGGCGGCCTGTGCCATAGAGGGGTTGGGCCAACGAAGTACGCACCAGCGGGTCTTGTTCACACGATAGTCCAGAACAGCCTGGTTGATGATTCGATAGTTCCTCATCTGCGGGCCAGGAATGTCGCAGTTTTCCATGGCGTTTTCTGCAGCACGGATAGAAATGTAGCACTGCATCTTCTGCATTTCTTCCATGGCCAGATCCGCAGCCAGCTTCATCTGCTCCACAGAAGCGGACTTGATCATTTCGCGACGGACACGGCCATTGTAGTTATGCACAAAGGCATTGCCACCAGCCTTGGAAACAGCCTTGATCAACTCCGTCGTCAGTTCATCGGGAGTGTCGGTGGTTTCGATGAGAATGTTTTCGCCAGCCTTAAGAGCAATGGCGTTATTAATCAAATTTTCAGCAAGCTTGGTAATGCGAGGATCTTTCATAATGAGCAGTGAGTGATGAGCCGTGAGAGATGAGCGGTGAGTAGTGAATGATGAGCCGTGAGATACGAGTCTTTATAATCGCGCCGAAGGCGCCTAACTTATTAACTCATAGCTCATGACTCAAAACTCATACCTAAATATAAAAATGTCCGACAGCCTTGGGGGCTATCGGGGTTTAGGGTGTTATACTATTCAGAGAACGTGAAGGGGATTGTCACGGTGGTATTGCCCGCCTTAATCTTACTGAAGGTCCAACGGCTCACGGCATTCCTGATTTCACTATCGAATTCCGCGTAGCCGGTTGTCGACCCGACAATGGCGTTGCTAATGACTTCACCGCCCGGAGCAATGGTAAACCGCAAAGTCACCTTGCCCTGGAATCCCGGTTTTTTCTTGAGGTACTTGTTGTAGATATGGCGAAGCCCAGGCGTTCGAGTCCTAATCACCTTCATCACATCAGAAGACGAACGGACCGAATGATCGGAACCCCACTCAATATCCGTAGGCGACGGAATTTTCATAGGCCCCCTAGCCCTTGTGGAAAGCGCTCCGGCAGAGCCTCCAATAAGACTGCTGAGAGCATCTCCCACGCCACCGCTACCGCCAGCAGCATAGCCCTGATTAAAGCCCCCGTCCACCTTACCGGCACGTTCACCGATTCGATGTTTTCCGGAGAGCTGAAGGCCGCTGCTGTGCTTAAGCACCTTGTCGATATCCTTGGCGAACTTCTGCGTCATCAGATCGTAGGCCCCGGCGCTTGCGCTATGGGTCTGCGCCGTTAGCATTTTTAGAACACTACGTTCCTGGACCGCATTAGGTCTACCCGTACCACGACGGGGGCCGCCGCCACCCGCTCTCCTGCGATTGACCTGTTCCATCTTTCTTTTGGGACGTTCCTCCTTCTTTTCTTCTTTTCGGTCTAGGATCTGCATGGTAGCCCTGATATTCTCGTTCACCGAATCCACAAAGGCCACTTCGGGAACAAGCTGTTCGAATGCCGCCGCCCAAAAGCAAAGGGCAAGCGCCACCAGAAGAGAACCACTTGCAATGGCACCCATCTTCTTGTCGGAATCCGGCATCAGCGCAGCTACCAGCGGATCCAATTTTACTTTCTTCTTTTCGTTTACGTTTTTCATGATTTTATCCTCCTTTCCTTTCGGAAAGAGTTTGGTGATTTATGGGAGAAATACCTTAGAAACGGCTCTTTTGGGGAGAGTCTTTTTTATGAGGGGGTAAAGCAGAGAACGACATTGCAGGGCAATGTCCAACACTCAAACTTTATATGAAACGGGAATACGAAAACGTTAAGTTAGCTTGTTCTCAACTCCGTTCTACCACCGCTCCTTACTTCGGGGAATGAACGAAATTCATCTCGAACATCTTGAATGTACAAAGAAAAAATCAGGCGGGAACGTCGGCATCGGTAAACAAATCTTTATGGGATTTTCTGTAAAAAATCAGTCGAACCGCCAATGCCATATGGCATAAGGGCTAGAGGCGGATTCACCCCATCATTTTAGCGGTCCATTTTTACAAAAAATACGGCAACCTGTTCTATTCCAAATTAGAGTTTTCTTATATTTTTTTGCATCATGAAGCTTTTACAGAATCCTCCCGATCTTAATAGAATCGCGCGCCCCAATTGGATTGAAATCAACCTCGACGCCCTTTGTAACAATATTCAGTTTATCCGTAGCCAGATTCCTGCCAACACCAAGATTCTCCTGCCCGTCAAGGCAGACTCCTACGGTCACGGCAGCTTGGCCTGTTCCTTTGCCGCCAAGTTCGGCGGAGCAGACTACCTCGGCGTAGCCCACATCAGCGAAGGTATGGTCCTGCGCCAGTACGGCATGGACTTGCCCATCCTGGTTCTTGGCCCCTGCACCCCCGCAGACTTCGCCTACTTCGTAGAATTCCAGCTGACCGCCGTCATTACGGACATCCGTACCGCCATGGCCTTCGACCAGTTCCTCCGCGAAAACGATTGCACCTGCAAGGCCCACCTGAAAATTGACACCGGCATGAACCGCTACGGTTTCGACGCCGAAGACTTCAACAACGTACGTGCCGCCCTCAGCCTCAAGAACCTCAAGTTCGAAGGCATGTTCACTCATCTGGCCACCGCCGACATGCCGGGCAACCCCAAGACCGAAATCCAGATCCAGAGATTTGCCCGCTTGGTAGATGTGCTGGAAGCCGAAGGCCTCCGTCCCGAAATTTGCCACTGCTCCAGTTCTGCAGGCACACTGACCCATCCCGAAAGTCATTTCGACATGGTCCGTCCCGGCCTCGCCCTGTACGGTTACAATCCCATGGGAGCCGCCCCTTCCCCCTGGCCAATCAAGCCTGTCATGAAGATCAAGTCTACTATCCGTCACATTCACGATGTGAAGCCCGGCGAAACCGTAAGCTACGGCGGATACTGGATGGCACAGCAGCCCACCCGCATCGCCACCATCGCCATCGGTTACGGCGACGGCTACCTTCGCGGTGAATACAACAAGGGATTCGTCTTTATCCGCGGACAGCTCTGCCCCATCCTGGGTCGAGTCTGCATGGATGCCACCATGGTGGACGTGAGCCACATTCCCGACGTGCAAGTCGGTGAAACCGTAGACGTGGTGAACGGCGAACTGGATTTCCGCATTTCCATGGAAAGTGTGGCCGACGACCATCACACCATTCCCTACGAACTGACAAGCCGCGTGGCTCGCCGTCTGTACCGCAAGTACTACTGGAAGAACCGCCTGGTCCGCTGGGACTACCTGCGTCAGGAATTCGGCGTAAAGGAATTCAAGGAATACCCGTTGAGATAGTGGTTCGCTGAGTTCGCAGCAAAAAAGGCGGTGGAAATACCTTTTTTAGGGTCAATCCACCGCCTTTCTTTTAGTTTATCCGTAAAAAAGGCATAAAAAAGAGGATTTTCGCTTCTATTTTTCAAAAAGAAGGAGATTTTCTTCAACATCAAGTGCGTTTTGCAGGAAAATCCACATACAACATAACAAAAAGGCGGTCAAAAATCCTTTTTAAAGGAAAAAGCACTGCCTTTTTTCATCCACATAAAAAATAATCTTGTATATTCAGGATATGGACTTTTCAGACGAAAAATACACAACCATACGCCACCGAAACTTATGGGGCGAATGGACTTTTGTATTCGAGAAGTCTAAACTTTGCAGCCTGCGCTACAATTCTGACAACGCAAAGCCAAGCCAGGTTCAGGCCTGCACTTACGCCGTTGCCGATATTGAATCCGAAATGTCGCCGGCAGTGAGCCGCGCCTACCGCAAAGTCGTTCTTCAGTTGAACGAATTCTTGGCGGGTAAGCGGAAAGAGTTCAGCATACCATATAAATTATACGGCACGGAATTTCAGACAAAAGTCTGGAACGCCCTCAAGGAAATCCCCTACGGTGAATCCCGCACCTACAAGGAAATCGCAGAAATCGTGGGGAGTCCAAAGGCCACGCGAGCCGTCGGGCAGGCGCTGCACCAGAATCCGATTCCGCTGATCCTCCCCTGCCATCGCGTTATCGGGAAAGGCGGAGCCTTGGTAGGTTTCGGGCTGGGCCTAGATATGAAAAGACGCCTCCTGGTAATAGAAGGCGCAATTCCACAGGAAATGCTGTTGGAGTAAAGGAGATCCCGGGACAAGCCCGGGATGACATTTCGGCTTCGCTCAATGACTAGCGGAATCAAACCTCGGTAGGCGAGCGGAGTCGAACCTAGTCCTTGTCGTCGAAGGCTTCGGCTTCTTCGGGCTCTTCTACGATCCAGTCACGGATGTGCTTGGCCAGATCCTTTTCGCCATCCTTTCCGGCGGCATCGGCAATTTCGTTCAGCTCTTCGGCATCCATGCCAGCCAAGTCTTCTTCAAACTTGTCTACATAACCGGCCAACTGCTTATAACGCTTCATGCCTGCCAGAAGCTGCATGAATTCCATATTGGCTGAAGAACCGCAACGGAACTTTTCGTGTTCGGTAAACAGCTGATCCGCTTCGGAATCCGAAAGCAATGCGGCCAGGCGGCCCAGGTTCATGATTCTCGGATAGGTTTCGTAAAGCTGGCGGGCAATCTTCAGGCAATCCGACTTGCGGTCTTCCTTGTCGGCGATGGCTGCCTGCAAATCAAGGTAAGCTTCTTCGTCTTCGTTGCCGGGATTCTTCACATCGTTCATCCACTGCTTGGCAAGCACCAGGTCGCCAGCCATGAAGTAGGCGTTTGCAATGTCGATGATGGTAGCGTTGCTCTTGTCCGGATCCTTCAGCAGGGCGGCCTTGGCATAGTTTGCAGAATCGTTGATAGCGTCTGCCATATCGCAAATGGCGTCCAGAACGTCTTCGCGGTTTTCGTCGGCGAACTGAGCTTCTTCCGCCACAAGTTCATTCAAAAGCTTGCTTGCCCTTTCCAGCGGCATCACCTCTTCAAGGCTCAGGAACACCACGGAACGGCCTTCACCGCCCACATGGCGCACGGCCAGGTCGTGAATCAGGTCGGCCACGTAATCCTTGTCTTCGTACTGCTTGGCAATTTCCACAAAGAACGTACCAGCGTCATAGAACAGGCTGTCCCAATATTCCTTTTCTTCGTCATCTACCTTGAAGGAGACGAAATCGGTACGCAAGGTCCAAGCCAAAAGTTCCAGCTGAACCTTGGGATCCTTGCAATCCTCGATATCGTCAATACCCTTGCCGATGGTTTCGTACAAGTCATCGGGGCGGTTCAACAGGCGGCTTTCACCGCTAACGATCTGAGTCAAGGTATCGCGAAGGCGATCTTCTTTGCTGCGGTTGGCCTGAGCCAGCGCCGGGGACTTAAAAAACTTTTTCTTCTTTGCCATAGACGAAAATGTAGAAATTTTCCAAGTTATTTCTTTCGAGCCTTCTGCAGCTGGGCCTGCTTTGCTTTTCGGCGGGCACGGCGGCGTTCCTTGCGAAGGCGGTTGCGGGCAGCATTCATTGCAGACACCTGATGCAGTACGTCCATGATGCGTTCGGCAGCGAATGCATTATTCAACTTCTTACGGGTAACGTAATCCAACAGGCAAACGCAAATCAGAAGACAACTCACAAACACAGCCAATGCAACAGGCCAGAGAATCACAGAAAAATGAGCCGCAATCAATCCAAAAGTAGGAGGCATTATAATGGACCCCACATAAGAGCCCGCCATTTGTATACTAATGGCTCGCCCCGAAAGATTTTCCCCAAAACGGGCCGGAGTCGCGTGAATTAAGGATGGATAAACAGGGGCACAGCCCAAACCAAGCAAACAAATGCAAAGAGGCGTGAACCATAACGGCAACGGAAGGATCAAAGTAAAACAGCCAACAATCACAATGGCTATACCCGCATGCACCAGGCGCATATCCGTAAACTTGATGGCAAAGAATCCGCTTGCAACGCGGCCTATCATAACACATGCAAACATCAGAGAAACCGCCAAAGCACCAATCTCCGGAGCAAAGCCGCGGGCAACCAAATAAGTTCCACACCAAAGGCTAGTGGAAATTTCCAGGGCAGAATAGAAAAAGAAAGTCAAGAAAGAGAGTTTCATTCCAGGCACACGAAGTGCCGCCCGCAAGGATATGTCATTTTCCACCGGAGCGGAGGTCTTGCCACCACGATTTTCGGAACCGTTGCCTCGCCCACTCTCGCTACTTGGCCTCGGTTTTTCGACACGTTTCCACAACGGGAGAGCCCCCAGCATCATCACCACGATGGCTCCGAGCAAGACTGCATTCAGTTCATAGGCACCTCGCCACCCCGCCCCCACAAAAACGGAAGCCGACAGGATTGCAGGCCCCAGGCAGGCCCCGACGCCCCAGCTGGCGTGCAGCCAGTTGGTGTGCTTTGATTCCAAATAGATTGCCGCAAAGTTATTGAGGGCAACGTCGATGGCTCCGGCGCCAAGGCCCATGGGTATGGCACAGACGCACATCATCCAGAAAGCGGTCGCAAGGCCGTATCCAGCCGTAGCCACTGCAGTACAGCAAATGCTAATCGCCACCAGCTTGCCCGTACCAAGCCTGCGCATCAACGTAGGCGTAATCAGGCTGGAAATTATCGTCCCGACACTCACGATAATCGAAAGGATTCCCGCCGCAGAAAGAGGGGCCGCCAGATCAGTCTGCATCAAGGGCCATGCCGCCCCCAGAATCGTATCCGGGAGACCCAAGCCGATAAAGGCGACATATATGACCACAAGCAGGAATGTCATACCCTTGAAGATAAATAAAAATTTCGGAAAAAAGAAACCACTTTACAGAACGAAAAATGCCCGGCCACCTGGCCGAGCATTTCTACTGCAAATTTTAACAATTAGGCATTCTTGTTCATTTCGGGATTGTAGTCAAAACCGAATTCGCCATCGTATTCGGTAGCGTCGGGGCCGCCTTCGGTACCGGAGCCTTGCAGCAGTGCGGCATTTACGCAAACTTCCAGAACATCCATCTTCGGGGCTACATATTCTTTCTTCATGGTTCTCCCCTACTTGATGACGACCTTCTGGCCTTTGTTGTAGTAAGTTCCCTTGGCGGTAGGCTTCTTGTTCAGCTTGCGGCCCTTCATGTCGAACCAGAGATTATCATCCGTCGAGATTTCTCCAGTGCGGGTATTCATCACGCCAATGGGGGTCAAGTCGCCATCGCTTCCGCGAATGACAATTTCAATCTTTTCGGGAAGTTCCTCATCCAGGGAGGCTGTTTCCTCCGGCTTTGCAGCAGCCTTCATACCGACGAACTTGCCAGTTGCGCAGTTGTTGCAGAAGTAAGCTCGCATGGGGCGGATAAATGCGCCGGCAGAGCCCTTCACAAAGTCGCCAACAGAAACTTTTTTCTTGCCATCCGTGGCTTCACGCTTTTCGGCGGCATAGCCATACACGCGGCCGAGATCCTTATCGCCAGCCACCCATTTTTTGTAGCTGTAAGTGCCAACGAATTTCCAGCCCTTGGAATCTTCGTCTTCGGACACGACGACCCCGTTATTTCCACCCTTGGTGCTCAACGGATAGCTTGGTACCTTCAGGAAATTTTCATAGGTCTGTCGAAATTCAATTTGACTAACCCCATCAACACCACCAACCTTTACAATGTAGGGGGTATTGGCTTCCAAGGTATCAGCTCTTTTTACTTCATCGACAATAGCCTGCACAACGCATTGTGGACAATAACGTTTCAGCATTACAAACTTGTAAACGTTCGCGCCAAAAAGCTGAAGTCCATCACCACCAAAAAGAGTGGATTCAAAGGGGAACATTACCGTTCCATATGTATTGCCACTGAAATCACGATGATAGATAATATGTTCCACATATTCCGTATCAGGAACACTAAGCGTAGAATCACGATTCGGGCTCTTATCGTCAAAATAGGCAACACACCGAACATACTTGCCAACGTCATTACCAAAATCAACGGTCATGGTGTCTATGGTAAGAGAGCCGTACACCTTCGGAGTCCCCGGCATGCAAGTATTCACGGCAGTGGCGCCTACAGCGCAGAGTAAAATAGCAGCTACAGCTATTGCAAACTTCTTCATATTGAACCCCTGTCTTAGGAAGTCCCTATACAACCGCAGCCAAAAATAGAAGTCAAAAAATTACGATTAAAGCCTATTACATATTATAAAAAATTTACTAAAGACACTTAATAATGTTATCGCAAGGCTACAAAATCAGCGAAATCGGAGCATCGTGAATGGTTCGTGAACGCAGCAAGGAGTTCGAGGGCTGAGCCAATCTTTTGGGAAGGCTTTGCAGGACTTTTGAGTGTACGAAAAAGCCTTTGTAAGCTGCAGTAGCTTCGTTTGGAGAAAAAGGAGATCCCCGAACAAGTCGGGGATGACACCGGAGGGGCGCGGGGGAGACGCAAACAAAAAAAGGACCCGCGAGGGGTCCTAACGTTATGCGAAATGATCGCAGCAGCTATTTGCTTTTTTCGGCCAGCTTCGCCTGAAGAGCAGCAATCAGTGCATCCTTCTCAGCAAGAGCATTGTCCTTCTCAGCGAGAGCATTGGCCTGGTCGGCCAGTTTAGCTTCACTCGCAGCCAGTTTCGCATCTTTTGCCTTGCTTGCCGACTCCATTCTGCGAACCTTGCGTTCAAGGGCGCGGTATTCGTCTCCGGCGCTCACAAAGCCAAGCCTTTGTCCAATACTCTGGAATGCCATTTTCAGAACCTCCAATGCCTCTGGGCTAATGTACTCCCTCAAATATAACTCAATCTTGCCGACAAGGCAAGCACTTTCGCTGCTGGGCAATACACGCAATTTTTTCTCGATTTCCGGCAGCAAGGACTCGTACTTTGCCATGTCGAAAGCATACTTCATGGTAATCGCACCAATGGCCGCCTCGGCGTTGCCGTGGGCAAGGCAAAGGTCGTCGTCAATTTCCGCCAGGTTCACGAAGGCGAACTCGAAATGCGGAATGCGTCCGTTGTACATGGCATGGATGTTCTTGTACTGAGCGAGAGGGTCCCAGGGGTCAGTTCCGTTATAAACAACGATTGCCTTCGTAGGCAGCCAAGGATATTTAGCATTACCCTTGTCCACCATCACGTTGATGGCGTAACGGCCGATCTGCGACATGATCCCGTTGCTTGG
>NZ_FRBB01000034.1:0-8971 GCF_900142505.1 Fibrobacter sp. UWH5
ATGGATTTGTATAATTTTGACATGGGCTTTTTCTTCTGTTTTTTTTGGCGATTAAATTTTAGAAAATAGCCCATTTTTTGTTTAATTTAGGCGAATGTCAACAAAAAAGGGTGGCGAAGCCACCCACACATGTTGATGAAGAGCCAAAATTTTTAACATATAGCATCTAGTATGTTAAATTTTCGGCGATTTTTTACCACGTTTGGGCCATTTTCAAGATTTTGTAAATCTTTATTTTCTGAGCTTTATAAGTTCTTCGCCTTTCATGTATGTTGCAGTACATAGAACAACATCGATCCTTTAAATACTACTAGGCTGATCTTAAAAGACAATGATAAATAGTTTTTTATTATTTAATGCATGAACAATTACAGAATTTCTGGCACAGATAACCACCCCCTATTTATTTCCAACGCACCCGGAAACACCATGCAGGCTTTCTTGGACAACGAATTGTCAAAGTGCCAAGAATTCATTATCAGTGTAGCATTCATTTCTCGGAGTGGTCTTGCGCCGTTAAAGCAGACTTTGCTTGAATTGGAGAAACGTGGTGTTCCAGGAAAGATTCTCACCACAGACTATTTGACTTTTACAGAACCTTCCGCATTGAAGGCGCTATCCAAATACAAGAATGTTGAACTGAAAATCTTTAGATGCGATAAAAATATCAAGGGTTTCCACACCAAAGGGTACCTTTTCTACAAAACAAATAAGGACAACGGAAAGATTGTCAACATTACCATCGGTAGTTCAAATCTTACCGGAAATGCACTTGCAATCAATAAAGAATGGAATACAAGTTTTACCGTTGAAGAAAATGCTGAATTGTTGAGTAACGTCATTGAAGACTTCAATCAACTTTGGAAAAGTCCCAACGCATTCACCGTCAATGAACAAATCCTTGACGAATATGCCTTAGTCTATAACGAACAAAAACGTGTTAACAGAGAGATTCTTCAGAAAAGACTCGAATTGCAGAAGGCCACGGCAATCAGCGATTCAAAGGTCATTTCTACGGAACAGATTCTTCTGCAACCCAACTCTATGCAGCTGGAATTCGTGCAGAAGTTAAATGAAATTCGTGCCATGGGCGAACACAGAGCTTTGCTTATTTCTGCCACAGGCACAGGTAAAACTTATGCAGCAGCATTTGCCTTAAGAGAGATCAATCCAAAACGAGCACTGTTCATCGTTCACCGTGAACAGATTTTGCGCAAAGCCATTGAATCTTTCCAGAATGTCTTTGGAGAAACAAAATCCTTCGGCCTTTACTCCGGCACATCCCATGAAATAGACCGTGATTTTGTCTTCGCAACGATGCAGACCATGGCAACACACTACGAGGATTTTGCAAAAGAAGAATTCCAGGTCATCGTCGTAGATGAAGCCCATCGTACAGGTGCAGAAAGCTATCAGAAAATGATGAAGTACTTCAATCCTGATTTATGGATTGGCATGACAGCTTCTCCCGATAGAACAGATAAGTTCGATGTTTACGCAGCTTTCGACCATAACATCGCTCACGAAATTCGTCTGCAAGAGGCTATGAGACTCAATCTTCTTTGTCCTTTTCATTATTATGGAATTACGGACATTTTCGTGGATGGTGAAGAAAAAGAAAAGAGAGACTTCGCAAAGCTTATTTGCGATGACCGAGTCAATTACATTATCGAAAAGGCTGAATATTTCGGCCATACTGGTTCTAGAGTTAAGGGGCTTGCTTTCTGCAGCAGCCTAGAAGAATCCAAGGAACTTTCCAAGAAGTTTAACGAACATGGTTATAAGACAATAGCCCTTTCTGGCGCCGATTCTCAAGAAGAACGCGAACGCGCTGTAAAACTTTTGGAACAAGAAGATCGAGATTCAGGTCTGGATTACATCTTCACTGTGGATATCTTTAACGAAGGTATCGATATTCCTCAGGTGAACCAGATTCTGATGTTGCGTCCTACGGAATCTCCCATTATTTTCGTACAGCAGTTGGGCCGTGGTTTGCGTAAGGCCGAAGACAAGGAATTTGTCATGATTCTTGACTTCATCGGCAATTATTCCAACAATTACATGATTCCTATTGCACTTTCTGGCGACAGAACCTATAACAAGGACAACATTCGCCGTTACGTTCGCCAGGGAGTCAAAGCGCTGGAAGGAGCGTCCACCATTCACTTCGATGAAATTTCTCGTAAGCGAATTTATGAATCCATTGATTCCGCTAATTTCAGCGAAATGAAATTAATCAAAGAATGCTACAAGAACTTAAAATATAAGCTCGGAAGAATTCCGTCTTTGATGGATTACGAAGAATACGGCGAAATGGATGTCCTTCGCATTTTTGAAAATGCAAATCTAGGTTCTTATCACAAGTTCTTAACGAAAGTTGAAAAGGATGAATACACTGTCAAGTTCAGCGCCTTAGAAGAAAAATATCTGGAGTATGTTTCCACGAAATTCGCCAATGGGAAGCGTTTGCACGAGCTTCTGATTTTGGAACGTCTCTTGCAAGAAGACTCCGCAAGTGACTTGATTTCGTCAATGAAGAACGTTCTATTTTCATCGTACGCAATTTTAACAAACGACAAAACCGACAAGAACGTTATCAACCTACTTACAGGTTCCTTTGCAACCGGCGCAGCAAAAGACGCCTATAAGGACGTGGTCTTTATTGAACCAGGCGAAAGCGATTACAAGATCGCACAGCAATTCCGAGATCTTTTGAACAACAACGACTTTGCTAAGCAAATCAAAGAAGTCGTAGACTTCGCAATGATGCGCAACAAAAAGTACTTCGGAAACAGATACAAGAATTCTTCTTTCAATCTTTACGCAAAATACACCTACGAAGACGTATGTAGATTGTTAGATTGGGAAAAGGGTGAAGTCGCTCTGAATATCGGTGGTTATAAGTTCGATAAGAATACCAAAACCTACCCTGTTTTCATCAATTACGAAAAGGATGAAAGCATCAGCGCTTCGACAAATTATAACGACAGATTCCTGGATCAGGATACTCTTGTAGCCATTTCAAAGTCAAAAAGAACGTCTACTTCTGACGACGTCCAAACAGCCGTTAATGCAGATCGCCTAAACGTACAAATGGAACTGTTCGTCCGAAAAAACAAGGACGACCAGACCTCAAAAGAATTCTATTATTTAGGCCGGTTACATGCAACAGGCGAAACCCAGGATTTTATCATGCCCGGAACCGAATTCTCGGCAGTGGAAATCACTTACAAATTGGAAACACCTGTTCGCGACGATATTTACGACTATTTGGTAGGCTAGTTCTATGAAGACGATTGAAGTTGTTGCAGGAGTTATTAAAGACGGCAATAAGATTTTCGCAACCCAGCGTGGTTACGGAGATTTCAAGGGCGGCTGGGAATTCCCCGGCGGCAAAATGGAACCCGGCGAAACACCGCAGCAAGCTCTCGCTCGCGAACTGAAGGAAGAACTCACCGTCGATGTTTCCGTCGAAGACTTCATCTGCACTGTAGATTATGACTACCCCAACTTTCATCTGACCATGCACTGTTTCTACTGCACTGTAATTAACGGCGAGTTAAAGCTTCTCGAACACGAAGCCGCCAAATGGCTGGAAAAAGAAAACATCCGCTCGGTAGACTGGCTACCAGCGGATATCGCTGTTGTGGAAGCTTTGGAAAAGAATTAAATATCTTTCCCTTGCCGATCTAAAGAACGATCTCTACATTGCAGCGCATGTTAGAACGAGCGTTGCTTTATTTTATCCCGGCTCAATGTCGGGACGACACCGCCAAGGATGGCGAATTCCTCAAGATTCAGCCGGGTACGGGCGACAACCTCTCGCTAGAGGATATCGCGGAGGGATATACCGAATATGTGATCTGGAACCGGTTCAGGCCGGAGTACCTCGACATCGACGGGGAACTAGACATGGAATGTCTTGACAGCGGGATGGTGATGATGAAAGGCGACTGTCCCGGTCAAGCCAGGAACGACACAGAGGAACTATCTGAATTCAACATTTTGCGAAGCGTCCTGGAGCAGGCGTATGGAGATGGGGACGTAGCCACAATTCTGCTTATCGCAGAATAGCTTCATGAAAAATCAATCTTTTTCCCACTCTAGCACTGGATATCCGTCATTCATTTTTGAATCATACACAAAGTCATCGCCAAGGAGTTCTGCAAATTCCTGGGACTTCATTTCTTCCGCCGTCTTGGGGGTAGCTACACCACCGCCGTTGTTCAAGCCGAAGGGTTCCTGGTCGCCTTGCTTTAGATAATAGTAGTCGGCCATGGTGGTGTTATAGTTGTAACCGATCATCAGGCCAACAAGGGAATCGCCATCGACCTTGCCGGTAGAATACGCGGAACTGGTGACACCTTCAGAATTGGAGCCGAATACACCGCCGACGCGCCGAATTCCAGAAATATCGCCCGTGTTATACAATGATGTTGTAGAGGACGAAATCAAACTACCCACAATTCCTGCAACGAACTCAATACCTTCTACTGAAGCTAGATTTGCTGCACGAATAATTTTTATTTGGTTACCCGACCCAATTATTCCCCCAACACTTTTTTCACCAACAATATTTCCACCATTCTTTGCAGACTCCAATGTTGTTATCACACTATTTCCAGATATGTTTGAACTTGCATAACCAGCCACTCCAAAAATGCCGCCAACATTATTAACGCCCACAACTTCAGCATAATTTTCTGCATACTTACAAGTCAACAAATAAGAACTCACATAAGTATATCCCGCACGACCCGAAATTCCGCCGACTATATTTCGGCCTTCAACACTACCATAATTGTACAGGGAATCGATATAAGCGCAATGCGAATTTCCCATTACCCCACCAACTTCATCCCGTCCCTTCACTTCACCATGATTCTTAGAATTTTTGACATACACAGTCTTAGACGGTGCACACTTTGCTAAACCAGCAATTCCACCTACATAGTCAGAAGTACTCGTAACAGAAGCATAGTTTTCAACCTTAGATACTGATCCAGAAACTGCACCAACGATTGCAGCTGTATAATTTCCACCCTGAACCCAAGAATTTTCAACAATAAAATTTTGAATTGTCCCACTGGAATTTCCAAACAATCCGTTGTGTGTACTGGTGGTGTTAATGAACATTCCACTCACGGAATGACCATCTCCATCGAAGTTTCCGGTAAAGGCGACATTGGAATTACCAATGGGGGTCCACTTGTGCAACTTGGTGGAATCAGCCACCAAGGCGCCATTTTCGTCAATGACGTCGCCTTCATTCAAGATGATGTCGGCCCCCAGCTTGAAATACTTGCCGTCGTAATCCTTATCCTTCGCGCCTACGATAAATGAGAGGTGGGCCAGCTGTTCAGCGGTAAGGATCATATAGGGGCTGAGTTTCGTGCCGGTGCCGCATGCGAATTTCTTGGCGGTTGTTCCATTCCAGGGATTACCTGTTTCGCCCACGCATTCATTGTCAATGTCGCCGGACTCGCTGCCGGATCCTTCACCCTTCACGGAACTACTGGAATTTTTCGCTTTGCTGCTAGAAGAAAACACATCATCGTCGTCCTCCGTGGCGGGGACTGTACTAGAGGAACAAGCTCCCAGAAGGGAACAGCCAAAAATCGCAGACACAAAAAGCGGCAAACAACGCATAAAATTCTCCTTTCAATGAGAAAATAATCTTTTATTTGTGCCTACGGGAAGATGTAACCAAAAGGGAGTCGCAAAAGTGAGGGAAAACACTTTAAGAAAAGACGCTTGAATACTACGGACTGCGTTAGGGATGGTCACCCGTAAGGGCCGAGACTTGTGCGGCAAGGCTCGGGGAGCGAAGCGAGTACAGCCGGGCACGGGTGACAACTTGACGCGCGACGATATTGCCGACGGCTACACGGATTATGTCATCTGGAACAGGCTCGCGCCGGAGAGTCTGGATATCGACGGGGACATGCCCATGGAATGTATCGACAGCGGGATGATTTTGCTGAAGGAAGATTCTTTCGATGTCCTGGGAATGGTGATGCGCTACGCCTACGGGGAGAACGCCCCAGGCGCCATCCCGCTTCTGTGGTGAGGATGCGGCGCAATTTGCAAAAAAAGGACCCGCAGGGGTCCTTACGTTCTATTTCTGCATTTCAGCGAGCTTCGCCTTGAGTTCGGCAATCTCGCGGTCCTTTTCGGCAATAATCTTCTGACTGCGTTCGCGCTCTTTTTCGCGTTCATCTTCCCTGGCGAGCTGGATTTCCTGTTCCCATGTCATATAGCGCTCCTGCGTCTGGTTGTCGGTCTGGTACCACTTTACCTTGGTGTCGATTTCCTCAGTCTCCGTGGAGTCAGCAGTGTTGGTTGCGAAATACTTCAGGTACGGCTTGAGGGGATGCGCGTCCGGAAGTTTTTTATACTCGTTAAAGATATAAAAATTCTTGAAGGTGCGGTCATTCAAAGCAACATCTTTATTTTCCACCGCGAAATTCTGGAAACTGTAAATAGGCAGGTCCTCCCCAAAGATGTCATCTGGGCAGATGAAAAGCACGTATTGGTCCTTGAGACTCTTGTACATGGTGCCCCTGTGCAGCTCGTGAGTGTCGCGGACGGACTGGTAGTAGCGGGCGCGCTTGGGAAGTTCCTTGGTGTCCTTTACCTGCATCTCAAGGTCAAAGGAGCTGATGGTCTCGCCGTTCTCGTCGATCTGCTGGGTGAACACATCGTAGCGGACGCTCTTGTTGAAGATGCTCACCTGCTCCGTCTTTTCCTGCTCGGGTTCCTTCAGGTCGTAAATCTTGATGCCAAGCGCCGCCTCGATGAAGGGCTTGGCGATTTCCTTGTGGCTCATGACCAGCGGGAACACGAAACTGTTGGTGATGGTGAATTTTGAGATGCCTCCGGCTCCAGTGCCAAAGTCCTCCGAAGTCTTGCTTTCGCTCATGAAAAGTTCCTGTACATCCGGCGACGCGGCCGGTTCGCAGGTAGAACAGTCCCTACCTACTTATATACACGTGGCAAACGTCTCATTCGCGCAAGAAATCTTTGTAAAAAATACTTTTCCCCATTCTAGCACAGGATTCCTGTCATTCATTTCTGACATTGCATTTTTATTTGCGGGAAAACGAATTTATTCCGCGATGCGTTAGGGCGTGAAGCCGCGAAGCGGGTCGGAATCGCGCGGCAGATCCTATCGCAGCTTCGCTGCTCCAGGATGACGTGTAGGGTTGTAGGAGCGCGAGGCTGAACGGACGGCGAGCTCTGCGAGCCGATAACGCAAAGGCCCGCCCCCGGTGGCTTGGTGCAGCCTAGATCCTTCTCCCCACAGGGGGATCATGCTCACGTAAGCGCTAAGTGATCAAAGGGACTCCACTACGTTCCGCTCAGGATGACACTAAGCCGGGGAACGCCCAAAAGTCGAGTAGTACCGAAGGCGAATGTTGCAGCAACAAATAAATTTGTTGCTATAACTGAACCGCAGTACAGACGCCGTAGGCGTCCATGCAACACGAACACTCGTGTTCGTACTGCCGTGACGCATGGGAGTGCGCTTGCGCCGCCATTTGCAAAAAAGGACCCGCGTGGGGTCCTTATGTTCTATTTCTGCATTTCAGCTAGCTTCGCCTTGAGTTCGGCAATCTCGCGTTCTTGCTTTTCGATGGTTTCGTCCTTTGCGGCGATAATCTTCTGACTGCGTTCGCGCTCTTTTTCGCGTTCATCTTCCCTGGCGAGCTGGATTTCCTGTTCCCATGTCATATAGCGCTCCATGGAGGCTTCGCCTCAATTACTAGTTACGAATTATGAATTACGAGATTTTCCGGTGATTACAGCCGATTAACCCCATTATAAGCAGTGAGGTTGACCAAAGGTTGGAAAAACCGATCATCAATCTTATATGATAAGAAAATCCACAACGCTAGTCAAGAGGACGGTTTTTCGCAACGGCAACTTTTTGATATCGCAGTTAAAATCTTGAGTAATTCCTGGTTATCGGCATTCATTGAATCAAATTGTCTTGAATCAATATAGTTTGTCTTTTGCAAAAGTTTTAGCCAATAAACGGTTTCTGCAGCTTCCTTCTTCGCAATACCAATTTTCGAAAAGAAATCTGCCCTACTTTGTGCGTAGATTGCTTCGGCAACATTGGCTCCAATGCTAGTTCCACTTCGAAGAATTTGTTTTGACAATACAAACTCTTTTGAAGTTTGCTGTAGAAACTGATGAAGGTTCACTATTCGAATGGCAAAAGCCAAACACTTGTTCTCTAGCACTCTATTTCTCATAATTCATACTTCATAATTCGTAATTAAACAACGCGGCCGGCTCGCAGGTAGAACGGTTCCTACCTGCTTATATACACGCAGCAAACGTCTCATTTGCACAGGAATTCTTTGTAAAAAAACTTTTCCCCTCTCGCGGGAAAAAGTTTGAATCCCGCTTCTATGACGAGGAAACGCCGACATTTGCAAAAAAAAGGACCCGCAGGGGTCCTTTCGTTCTATTTCTGCATTTCAGCGAGCTTGGCTTCAAGTTCCGCAATTCTGCGATCCTTTTCGGCCAGGGCATTGTCCTTTTCGGCGATTTCCGCATCTTTCGCCTTACTTGCCGACTCCATTCTGCGAACCTTGCGTTCAAGGGCGCGGTATTCGTCTCCGGCGCTCACAAAGCCAAGCCTTTGTCCAATACTCTGGAATGCCATTTTCAGAACCTCCAATGCCTCTGGGCTAATGTACTCCCTCAAATATAACTCAATCTTGCCGACAAGGCAAACAAAAGGACCCCCGCGGGGTCCTTGTGGTTATTTGCTCATTTCTGCCAGCTTTGCCTGAAGAGCGGCGATCAGCGCGTCCTTCTCGGCCAGGGCATTGTCCTTCTCGGCGAGGGCGTTGTCCTTCTCGACCAGTTTGGCATCCTTCGCCTTGCTTGCCGACTCCATCCTGCGAACCTTGCGTTCAAGGGCACGGTATGCGTCTCCGGCGCTCACAAAGCCAAG
>NZ_FRBB01000037.1:0-6856 GCF_900142505.1 Fibrobacter sp. UWH5
GTTCGAAACTGTCAAGATCAGCGACATTTCTCCCGACATGTCCTTCCTGGAAATGCTGGACATTGTCAACGAAGAACAGATGAAGCAGGGCAAGGAAGGCTTTGCATTCGACCACGACTGCCGCGAAGGCATTTGCGGTATGTGCTCTCTGGTCATCAACGGTATGCCCCATGGTCCCGACCACGGCATCACCACTTGCCAGCTGCACATGCGTAAGTTCAAGGATGGCGATACCATCGTGATCGAACCGTGGCGCGCTGCTGCATTCCCGGTTATCCGTGACTGCGCTGTGGACCGTTCCGCATTCGACCGCATCATCGCTGCTGGCGGCTACGTTTCCGTCAACACCGGTGCCGCTCCCGAAGCATCCGTGATCCCCGTTCCCAAGGCTGATGCAGACCGCGCCTTCGACGCTGCTGCTTGCGTTGGTTGCGGTGCTTGCGTTGCTGCATGTAAGAACGCTTCCGCTATGCTCTTCGTCTCTGCTAAGGTTTCTCACCTCAGCTTCTTGCCCCAGGGCAAGGTCGAAGCCAAGAAGCGCGTGCTCGCTATGGTGGCACAGATGGACAAGGAAGGCTTTGGTAACTGCACCAACCTTTACGAATGCCAGGCTGCTTGCCCGAAGGGTATCACCGTGGATTACATCGCCAAGATGAACCGCGAATACCTCATGGCAACCGCTACCTACGCTGAAAAGGTGTACGGCAAGGACTAATTCCTAGCATGTCATCCTGAGCGAAGGCGCTTGCGCCGGAGACGAAGGATCTAGAACTCCGTTCGGGTAAACTCCGGGCGGGGTTCTTTTTTTTTGTGAATTTTGTATTGTCAATATTTATCCTAGATAATTCGATTCAGTAACATTCGCCAAACGCTTCACCTCGGAAAAACTCCTCAGTGAACAGCATCTAACAGTGTCACGTAAATCGGCTAGGTTGCTTTATTCTTGATAAAATTATATATTAAGAGTGGAGGCTTTACAATGGAAATGACAACAGTCCAACTTCAGGTCCCGGTGGATATGGAGCCGTATATTGCGACGAAGCCAGAAGGCGAACTTGTGCAGTTGGCCTTGTTGTTGCATCCGTTTGTAAAGAACGAGACCATATCGCATGGTCGCGCTGCCGAAATTCTCGGTATCACAAAGTGGCAGCTAATCGAGCTTTATGCCAATGAGGGCTTTGCCTACTTTGATATGGATTGGGACGAGGTCGAAGAGGATGTCGCTACCTATGAACGTCTCAAGGCGTATTTGAAGAATTAACTGCCAATCCTGACTTTTCTGAAGAAGCGGAAGAGATTAGGAAATGTGAATTCATTGAAATACAAGATGTCAATCCTCAAGAAGTCTCCCTTTTTAGGAGGGCTACGGGGCTTGACCTTGGTGAGAGTGAGGCTCTCGTTTTGACAGATCGGTTAAATGCGGACTTACTTCTTGTTGATGAAATCAGGGCAAGGCATGTTGCCAAAACAATCGGTCTCAACATAATGGGTACAATCGGCATTTTTAGAGCCGCTTATAAGGATGGCTACATTTCTGCAGATGAAGTTCGCGAAGCTGTAGAAATATTGCGTTCTAGCGGTCGTCACATTGGCGAACGACTTTTCAAGAAGTTGCTTGAATCCTTGTAATTTTCCCATACATTCGACCTTCCTGGAAATGCTGGACATTGTCAACGAAGAACAGATGAAGCAGGGCAAGGTCGATGCCAAGAAGCGCGTGCTCGCTATGGTGGCACAGATGGACAAGGAAGGCTTGGGTAACTGCACCAACCTTTACGAATGCCAGGCTGCTTGCCCGAAGGGTATCACCGTGGATTACATCGCCAAGATGAACCGCGAATACCTCATGGCAACCGCTACCTACGCTGAAAAGGTGTACGGTAAGGACTAATGAGGCGTGAGGTATGAGGTCGGTCGCTTCGCTCCCTTTGAGGTGTGGGGCTTCAGCCCCTTTGGATCTTCCGCGCACCCCCACTGCGGGCTTCAGACGCCAGCCCGCAACGCCTGGCTTATAGCAAAAAATGGAGAAAGTATTCCTGCATGGGGGAGGTGGAGTCGGACATATTCGACTATATTGAGGCGTTCTATAACCGCAGGAGGTTGCATAGCACGCTCGGGTACCTGAGCCAGGTAGAGTATAGGTTGAAAAGGCTGGCTGCGTAAGGAGCCGGCTTAGGCTAGACTTCGAGTTGAGTCAGTTTCCCGTTTTCCTGTTCCGCCTTGAATATGTCGTAGACATAGGGAGAACTTTCAAGGTAAAGTCCGGTTTCCAGGTCAACCAACTTGGCGAATGTTTCTGACGCGTAGAGCCTGCGCATTGCTTCGATGAGCGGGATTTTCTGGTCTTCCATCATATACGAGATGATGTCTCCCGTTATGAGTTCAGCAAGCATTTTGGGCTTAGACATGGACCGACTCCTTCTTTTTCAACAGCGCAATCGCTTTTTCTGAGTGGAAGGAATATTGGTCGGTTAGTTTCTTGAACTTCATCTCGCTAACGAGCGTTTCGACAGAGATAGTTCCTTCGGAAAACTGCCTGAATAGCAATGCCAAGTCATCGTTCGCAATCGGCCCTATGACCAAGTCGAACTGACCGTCTATGTTGGAGTCTTCCTGCGGGTCTTTCAGTTTCGTTGCGTTTCGGTTCGTGATGACGAATTTCGCCCATTCTATGGTGGGTGAATCAAAGTGACGGATGTTCAGGGTTCCAAGTTTGTCCGCCGAATTGTCGAAATCGTATATATTCAGGGTGGGCGAGCCGCCATACATTCTTGCTACCCTTTGCGCCATCCTTACAGCCTGCTCCCGAATGGTGGTAAGGTAGAACCCCTTGCCGAAATCCTTGTTCGGACGGCACTTGGACAGTTCAATTTGGGCGATGTCCGTGTTCGAACCGTGGAAGAGAATCACTGTATCTTCCCTCCGTTCTGCTGGCTGACTAGCGTTAGGTCGTTGATGGCGTCTTCAAATGAAAGCGTATGCTCCACATCGTAGAATTCGACAAGGAAATCCATCGCTCCGTGATTGCATAGATAATCAAAAGCCTGCTTTTCTGTAAGGCTCTTGTTTGCGGCGAACTCGTTGACGCATGCAACGGTATATCTGATCAGTTTCTTGTCCATTTCTTAGATAATATACATAAAGGCTAGAGTCGTGGCAATAGTATGGGCACTCTCCCGGTACAATGTAGTGCTTATTCATGGAGCTGCTCCGGAAAATCAAGGATTCGAAAGTTCGTGTGATGAAATTGTTCGTAGTGCGTGGGGTTTTCATAACAATTGGGTTGTAGACTATACAACTTAAGATGGATAGCGCGAAGCTCCAAAAGTCTTTGGGTGATGCCGCAGGCATGTTGGGGGCATATAATCAGGATGGTGAAAAGAAACTTACTCTTTGGCTAGATTCCGCTGTCTTTGAAGATACGGTAACATACGGCTCCGAGTATATCTATATCCAACGTTCCTTTGCGAATCCAGCGGCGTCCCCTGCACATAACGCATACGAAATTGGTGATAGAACTTGGAAAGGGAATAACAAGTGTTCCGTACGTAGGGCCTTGTTTGAAGAGGCTCAGGAAGTGAAGGCGAAAATATACAATAAACATATTGTTGGGGATTCTGTTGTTATAGATTCTACGGTTGGACAAAAAGCTCTTGAAATCATCCGTAAAAACTCCAACCTCTATCGTCAACTTGCATCTCGTTATATCCTTATCGGTCACAGCATGGGTGGTGTAGTTTCCCGCGAGTACGTGCAAGGTAACTTCTACAATGGCGATGTGGACAAGATAATTTCTATCTTCTTCGGAAGAACTGGAGACGAAATTTATGGTTAATGAAAGGAATGAGACTGTGAAGAATGTGACAAATTTCGTTGCTGGAATCGTGCTTGCGCTTGTGTGCGGCGGATTTGCAGGCTGTACGGATGTGGATTTTCATTGGTCAGAAAATCGAAGTAATGCGAAGGTTGTTGGATTTGTCGATGATTCTCTTGTGATGGTTGGTGATTATCGTTATTGGGAAGAAATTACAGATGAGTGGAATGGAGGCTATAGCGATATAGAAGGTTTTGGTCATGAGCGTTTGTGTGTTTACAATTACCGAGTTCAGGAAGATGGTCCTCGTTGGTGTGACTCTTTGTCTAGCGAATCTGCGACGGGGATGTTTGGCATGAAAGACCAAGGCTCGTCTACGTCGGCAGGACAAATGACGGATTCCGTAATTTGGGCTATTCGTTCAAGTAATACTATTTCTTTGTGGAAGATTGGAGAAAAAGTACATGAATTAAAATTGAGTAAGTTGTTTGACGGGTGCTCTGGTGAATTTGTGGTGGCTTCCGTTAAACAGTGGTTTGACGACAAGTTTATTGTTCGTGGGGATAAGTCTTTGATTTCTGATGGCTGCCAGTATGCGGTATTGGATACGGTTGCGCGGACTGTTACATACAAACGGCTTGATGAAAACTTGAAGTGGCTTCAAAAATGCGATGACGTAAGGGCGTGGGGTGAGGATGTGTATTGTATTGTTTTAAAGGAGAATGAGGAATCTTTGGTTGTAAAAAATAAAGAAGAATTTATTGATGCTCCATTTCCGTTTAGGATAGGCGGCTTTTGGGGAAATGTAATGAAATTGGGAAGTCGTTTATGCCTAATAAATCATGATAGCATTGAATGTAGTGATGTATCTTGGTTTGGTGGTTTGGAATTTAAATCTGAGGATGGAAGAATACTTTCTTATTAAGGAAAGATGGTTATGAAGAAACTGATTCTGATAAGCTTTTTGATGGGTTGCATTGGTGTGTTGTCTTACGCTAAACCCATGGAATCTATTGAAAATTACAATGTGATGCTAGTCCATGGTGCGTACGGGGCTGAAAAAGGTTTTCCTGTTGATGATAGTTTAAAGGATGCATACGCACATGGAGGAATGCTTGGAAATGAGCGTATGACAATGATGGTCGAATAACGTATTGGCTTTCAAAAAATGTCTTGGAAGAGAAGTGTATTGGATGTCTGTTAGAAGCCAAGACTTCATATCTCTATAATTGGCGGTCATTTTCAAATCCTGCGAATACTTCTTTGAATAATGCTTATGAAATGGGTGATAGAAAATGGAATGTTGCAAACAATGGCGTTTCAAAATTTGGACATCGTCGATCGCTGTTTGAAGAAGCGCAAGAGGTGAAGGCCATATTTCCTTATAAAGATACGGTTTATTATGGTCAAGTTGCTCTTGATTCCATGCGCCATCATCCCGATCTCTATCGTCAACTTGCATCTCGTTATATCCTTATCGGTCACAGCATGGGCGGTGTCGTCTCCCGTGAATACGTGCAGGGTAACTTCTACAATGGCGATGTGGATAAATTTATCATGCTTGATTCACCGCACGAGGGCACCGGAACTTTGGACATACAACTCGGTTTGTTGTTATTTTGTAGTAAAATGTGTAGAAAAAGTTTTAAGGAGAACTGGGTGTGAAAAATCTGTTGAACAAGTTTGGACTTCAAAGGCTGATTGTGGCTGCCATAACCGTAATTTCAAGTGTATGTATGTGGGGGTGTTACGATGATCCGTGCGATGA
Organism: Fibrobacter sp. UWH5; assembly: GCF_900142505.1. Classification (NCBI taxonomy): domain Bacteria; kingdom Pseudomonadati; phylum Fibrobacterota; class Fibrobacteria; order Fibrobacterales; family Fibrobacteraceae; genus Fibrobacter; species Fibrobacter sp. UWH5. The sequence goes on from NZ_FRBB01000037.1 coordinate 5,583, forward strand.
TATGGAGTATCGGTGGACGGGCCCGACCGAAAAGAAAATTGTTGGTTTCGTTAACGATAGTTTTGCCATAGTGGCTCATGTGAATAGATGGAGTTATGAGGCTGACTGCATGTGTAGTGGAGAACGGTTCGGTTTGGGACGATGGACCATTGGCGTATATAACTACAGGGAACAATTGGATGGCCCCGTTTTTGTGGATTCCGTTGACGATGGATATGGACAATACATGTATGTTTTGGGACAATTGTCGGATTCTGTAGTCTGGGGCGGTAATACGGACCCGAATCTGTTGGTTTGGAAAAATGCGACATCATTTTCCTTTTGGAAAATTGGCGAAAAACCGCATATAATTGGAGTTAGGCAGTCTTTTGATGGTTGTTCTGTTTCTTTTCCGATTGGTTCCTTGAGGGAATGGACTGATGGCGCAATTTTTGCAAAAGGAAATTTGACAGCTGGTAACGATAGCTGCCAATATGCCGTTTTGGACACCGTGTCGGGGGTTCTCACCTACAAGAGACTGGATGAAGACCTGATGTGGATACAGAAGTGCGATGATGTCCGTGCGTGGGGTTATGACGTGTATTGTTCCCTTCCTGGAAAGCGTCCTCTTGAGGGAAACATTTTAAAGAACGAAAAGGATACGATTCTGGCGCCGTTGGTGTTTAGTAAGGGAATTTTTTGGGGGAATATGATAGAACTGCGAGCAAATATATGTAACCTTGGTAATCAAGAAATTTCATGTCTTGATTCTACGTTTACATGGCGTGAACCCTTAAAATTTTATAAAGGTAACGATGTCGTGGTGGATTTGGAGTAAAGTATGAGAAAGAGGATTGTTCTATTCTTGATTTTGTTGATTGTTTGCGAATCACGGGCTGTTCCCAAGCCTATGGAAAGTTTGACGAATTATAACGTGCTTCTTTTACATGGTGCATACGGTCATACTGATGCCGATGGTGTTTTGCAGGGATTTGAGGAAAATTCGACGCTGCTGCTTGCGTTGGTTGCGGTGCTTGCGTTGCTGCATGTAAGAACGCTTCCGCTATGCTCTTCGTCTCTGCCAAGGTTTCTCACCTCAGCTTCTTGCCCCAGGGCAAGGTCGAAGCCAAGAAGCGCGTGCTCGCTATGGTGGCTCAGATGGACAAGGAAGGCGTTGGTAACTGCACCAACCTTTACGAATGCCAGGCTGCTTGCCCGAAGGGTATCACCGTGGATTACATCGCCAAGATGAACCGCGAATACCTCATGGCAACCGCTACCTACGCTGAAAAGGT
>NZ_FRBB01000048.1:0-1330 GCF_900142505.1 Fibrobacter sp. UWH5
CTTCTTGGATTCATTGGCTTCGCCAGCTGTGACACTTGTGCTGGAGGCGGCGTCGAGGCCTTCGTCGTCGCTCGAGTTCACGGAAATTTCGTCGCCGCAGCTCAGGATTTCGCTAGACGAGGATTCCTTTTCCGGTTCAACGAAGCTGCTGCTGTCGTCGTCACCGCAGGCGGTAAAGAACATGGTTGCCGCGAACAGGGCCAGGGCAAAAGGTAACAGTCGATTCATTTGTTCACTCCAAAGAAAGAAGATAGAAATTGTTGATGAGGCACGAGGTTCGAGGGCGCTCGCGGGGCTCGCTTCGAGGTTAAAATTTGGCGGCTACGCCGCGTAGCTAAATCTCATAACTCGTAATTCATACCTCATAATTAATTGGCATCCATCAAGAGTCTCGGTTCGAGAGACTCGATCTTGTAATTGTTACGGTTTTTCTTGGACTTTTTGTTCTTCTTGTTGAGTTTAGACACATAACCCCTATAGCCTTTCAAAGGAAAGGCTTCGTTAATTTATTTAAATTCTTGTTATAATTAGTAGTTTTTTACACAGCGGATGGAAAGAGCATTTGTCTTAAGCGCCCCTCCACTCCGACTAAAAGAATTTTTGTTAACATAGGCCGCTTGAGCAACATCCTCTTGACTTTTATGTTGTTGCGGCAGATAATAGCCCACAGACTCAGTAATGTGTTCGAATTTTTTTTCTTGCCAATACCCGGCTGGCAGTATCGATAACCCGTAAGAATTCTTGCTACCGAATCCGGTAACCATTGAGCCCATGTAATAGGCAACATCACTACCGCTCATTTCAGACAGAAGCGTCCATACATCCTCGTTCATCACATGCCACCCGTCTGGGCAAATGCCTTGATGCTGGAGAAAATTGATATATCCGTCGAGTTTTTCATTCTTATTGCTATAGTCAAACTTATTAGGACATTTTTCCGAAGCGATGGATACACTATCGCACACAGCAGGGAATCCCATGGCGTTGCTCCAGGTATAGAGGCCGCCCCAGCCGTTCTCGCAGTACCACGGGTCATCATCGTAGCAATACTTGGTTCCTTTCCCCTGCACCGTACCGCCTGGCACCCTCTCGCCATAGTTCAAATTCTCGGCAAATATGGTGACAGAATCAACGCTGCGCATATGGTACTTATAATCAATCGTCACCGTGCGGTACTTCTGCCCGTCGCGCGGGTCCGTAAAATCTCCGTACTTGACATCCGGATTGAATTGTTCCGTCATGTCAAAATAGCTACTACTGCTAACAGAACTAGACGATTCAACCTCAACCCAAAAACCATTCTTACAAATATATCTGACCCCTGTTGCCA
>NZ_FRBB01000026.1:0-28006 GCF_900142505.1 Fibrobacter sp. UWH5
ATGAGCGTAGACATCAGCTGCCGCAAGTTTTCACGGGATTTGGGATTGTCTCGGGTGTACACGTACTTGAAGGCGCAATCCGCCAATAGAGACGCAATTTCCGTTTTGGGGGATTCGTTGTTGCCGATGATGTTTGTTGTTTTTTGTGTGGGCATACTATCTCCTATAAGAAAAAACACTTGATTAACTCAAGTGTTCAGGAGACTGTTCGTAACGCTCGGGAGGAATAATAGTTTATGTGTATTTTTTGTAAAGGGTAAAAATGTAAAAGAACTGTAAATTCAGTTGTCAAGACTATCGTGGGTGGAAGTGGTTGTATCAAAATTTGCACATACCACTCCAGGCCCGAAGAAAAGGAAATTATGGTGGACGTTATCGTGAACGGTTTGTAAGGAGTTTTTTATTTACTTATATTTCCCTCATATAAACAATCAAGGTACGCATATCGTTCATACGAGCAATGGAAAAGAAAAAGTTTGAACTAGACTTTGACGAATACATTCGTCATACGGAACCCAGTCGGCATGAAATGTCTTCTGCCTGGTCCACGGCAATTGGCTTGCAGCAGGTCGATGGGCTAACTCCTTCCAAGTACCTTTTTGAGACTGCCCGACGTAACATCGATGGCGACATTACCATTGACGAAGCTCAGAAACTGATCAACAGTTATTACGAGTCAAAGACAGAACGGAATGACGACGAAGATGATGCCGAAGAGGCTGACAAGGTTTCTGCACGCATCGCAAAAATTCTCAGCGAAAAGTCTTTCAATTTCTCGCCCTCGTACCTGATTGCGATTCACGGAAAACTATTCCAGGGAATTTATAAGTTTGCCGGAAAAATCCGAGACTACGACATTTCTAAAAAGGAATGGGTTCTGAACGGGGCATCCGTAATGTACGGGGCCGCCTTTGAACTGAAGATGGCCCTGGATTACGACTTTGAGCAGGAACGCAATTTTATCTATGGAGGCTTATCCATGGACCAAATTGTGGAACACCTGGCCTACTTTGTTTCGAGACTGTGGCAAATCCATGCCTTTGGCGAAGGCAATACGAGAACGACTGCTGTATTTACCATCAAGTACTTGCGTTCCATGGGCTTCAAGGTTTCTAACGACATTTTTGCGAAGAACTCCTGGTATTTCAGAAACGCTCTGGTCCGCGCCAACTACAAGAATCTGCAGAAGGGTATCGATAAAAATCCAGAATTCTTGGAAAAGTTCTTCCGTAACATGCTCATGGGCGAACATAATGAACTGAAAAATCGGTTCATGCATGTGGACTTTAAAGGTCAAAAACCAACGATTAATACTCAAAAACTAACGATTGGTGATAAAAAACCAACGATTGAAACGAAAAAAGCAAAGATTGAACTGGCTGTGGAAGAATCCTCGTTTAATAAGACCGCTAAGGAAAATTTGCTGAAATTTGTTTGTGGCATTGAGCTAGACGAAATTTTTGGTGTTTCTAGAGTAAGGGAAATCGTCGTCTGTGGAGCCTCATCGGCGTCGGCTGCCTTGAAAAAATTGCAAGCCCTCGATTTGATTGAACCTGTTGTGGCCCACGGCAAGGGAAAGTTCCGTTTTAAGGAATGAAAACGAAATAGTCGGATAGAATAGTATGAAAGAAAAGCCGTCAAACATTTCTTATTTTATTTCGTTTTGCATTGAGCAATATAAGAATGCGAAGCAAATTTCTGGAGCCGAAGCTATGCAGCATTTAGACAAGTATGGCGTTTTGGAATATTTGCAGGAACACTTTGAAGTTTTGCATACACAAAGTGCCGCATGGCTTGTGGAAGAAATCGATGAGTTTATTGCAGTTCGTCAGGGAGGGGTAAAATGAATTTGGAAGTGAACCAGAAAAATCTTTACTTGCTTCTGCCTTCCAAACTCTCCTGGATGGCTGAAATGCTTGCGGAAGATTCAAACATTGAACCTGTAGAAGCTCTCAAAAAACTCTATCTTTCGAAAACCTACAGCGAGCTGGAACAAGAAAACACCAAGATGTGGCACCTCGGCCCTGTGGCACTTTATCAGGAATATATTGAAATGCACCCAAGAGAACTCTGCGGGATATCTGCGGGAATCTCTGGGAGGTCCTTGGAGAATCTGTTAGAATCTTTTAAGGCTCTGTCTGATCCTGCGAATCGTCCGTCTCGTTGGACAAGTTCTTCGCTTGGTTGGACATGTGGTTTGCACGGAGACATCCCCTGTACCTAGAAATATTTGTTCTATAATGCGGATTATGTAAACTAAATAATCTAAAATAAAATTGTAGCGATGCGACAAATTTTTCCACGTAGTGCGAAGGATTTTTCCACGCTTCCCCATGATTTTACAGGAGCCAGCCGCGAACGCGCTGGCCTATTTCATGCCTAGACTTCAGCAAGACCCTACCAAGGATTCTGAAGATTCCCTGGGCCTGTCATAAGCGAAAATTGACGAATTCAAGCAAATTTCGGCAATTCTAGGCCTCCGCGCCAATATCTGCCAAGGTCTTGCTAGACCTCTGAGAAGGCTCCTGACAGAGTCTTTCGAGGATCCTGTGAAGGTCTTGTAGGATGGTTTTGAGGCCGGCTGTACCGACGGTGCAAAGGTTTTTCCACGTTTTTGAACTGTTTTGGCCAGTTTCCCGTGGAATTCGTCCGCGCTCACCGTGGAAATTCCCCCTGCATTGAAAATAAAAATTTGGCTTTTGAATTTTTTGCAAAAGGGATTGCATTCTGGAGAGTTTTATACACCTGTAAAGGAAATATCTTTGTCTCGTGGTGATAACGATGTTTGGAGATAAAGATGTTTGGAAAACTCTTGTCGGTTTCTTCCCTGTTGGTTTTGGCTGGGACAGCGTTAGCTCAGCAACCAATAATCACGACTAACTACACGGCAGACCCGGCTCCCATGGTGCATGGGGATACGCTCTACCTTTACACGACCCACGACGAAGATGACGCCGAAGGGTTCGTGATGTACGATTGGCTGTTGCATACTTCCACGGACATGGTCAATTGGACGAGCCACGGGGCCGTTGCTTCCTTGGACGACATCAAGTGGAGCACAAGAACTAACGGCGCCTGGGCTGAACAGGTTGTGGAACGCGATGGCAAGTGGTTCATGTACGTTCCTATTCACGGTAATGGAATTTCCGTCTTGGTGGCGGACAATCCCTACGGCCCCTTTAAGGAACCTCTGAACAAGGCCTTGGTTTGGCAGCGCGAACATTGGAACGATATCGACCCCACCGTATGGGTTGACGATGACGGTCAGGCCTACATGTACTGGGGCAATCCGGATCTCTACATGATCAAGCTTAACGAAGATATGATCAGCACTTCCGGCAATATTGTTACCCACCCCAAGGTCAAAGATTACCAGGAAGGCCCTTGGTTCTACAAGCACGACAGCCATTATTACATGGCCTTTGCTTCCACTTGTTGTGCCGAAGGTATCGGTTATGCCGTGAGCGACTCCCCCACGGGTCCCTGGACTTACAAGGGCGACATTATGCCCCATTCCTCCCGCAGCAACGGAAACCATCCGGGTATTATTGATTATAAGGGAAAATCCTACGTCTTTGGCCATCATTATCAACTTTGGCATCAAAAATCCGACAAAATGGGCCTAAAATTCCAGCATAAGGAACGCCGTTCTGTTGGCGTTGCCGAAATGAAGTATAATGCCGACGGTACTATCCAGAAGATCGACTGGTGGCCGGATAATGGCGTGGCCCAGCTGGAAGATTTCAATCCCTATAAGCGTGTAGAGGCCGAAACCATGTCCTGGGGCGAAGAAGTGAAGGTCCGCAAGAGCGGTGCCGCCGGCAATACGGTTCTCACCAATCTTACCGACGGCAAGTACACCAAGATCAGCGGCGTGGAATTCGGTGACGCCGGTGCAGAATCTTTCTCAGCCTCTGTCTTGACGGTAAAGAAGGCGTCCTCCGTTACGGTTCGCCTGGACAAGGTGGATGGCCCCGTGGTTGCCAAGGCTGAATTTTCCAAGGACGGCCTTGTGACTGTGCCTGCCGAAGGAGCTGTTGGCAAGCATGACGTATTCTTCATGTTCGCTGGAGATTTCGAGGCTGATTACTGGGAATTTGAAGACAGCAAGGCTGCGGTTCCCCAGGGCCCATTCTGCGAAGCTTTGCTGAAGGATCCCGAAGCCAAGTGCGAATTGCCGGTTATCGGAGCAACGATCGAAGGCCAGAAGAACATCATCGAATTCGAAAACTACGATGTGGGCGGCGCCGGCAAGGCCTACTACGACATGGATACAGAAAACAAGGGTGGAAAGTACCGCGAAGATCGGGTTGACGTGGTTGCCATCAAGAGCGAAAATGGCGATGGTTATGCCGTCGGTTACACCCAGAAGGGCGAATGGCTGGAATACACCGTGAATGTGGAAGTTGACGAAGCCCTCCCCTACGAGATTTCCTACGCGACCGGCATGGAGCGCGCCGGTATCCAGCTCTTCATGGATGACGAACCTATCACCGAGGAACTGGAACTGGTGGGAACCGGAGATTTCGACGTGTACACCACATTCAAGGGCAAGACTACCAAGGAACTGGCCAAGGGCGAGCATGTGCTCAAGGTTCTAATGACGACCGACTATGTCAATCTTGACAAGATTGCTTTTGGCACTGCGGAACTCCATACAGACTTTTTGATGGAATCCCCTAGACTGGCAAAGAGGGGATTGCATGAATTCAAGGTCTTTGACCTGATGGGACATCAGCTTGGAATGTTCAAGCTGAACGATGCATCCCTGGTTGTTGATTTTAAGACGGAACTGAGAAACGCCGGATTCAATAATGGAGTTTACATAGTCCGATACGCCTCGGGACGGGCTTTAAGAATCAACTTGGAACGATAATTTAACCTTTCCGTTATTTATCCCACTGGGGCTGCGCACTTCCCCGGTGGGACTTTTTTTACTGAAAACACTACTATCATGTTTGATTGTAATGTGCCGGATTTTCCGGCGGCATGAATTTAGCAAGGTTGACGTCTTTTGAGGGCATTTTTTGGGGTTGGACGTTCACTTTGCAAACAGTTGTTTGCAAAATTCTTCATTTTTTTATAAAAAATCCCATTCCTAGCTTGATTTCGTCATTGTTTCAAATAGAAACACTTGGTGTTGCGTTGGGGGTTGGCACGTTTTTTGCAAAATAAAGGGCGAAATTTAAACACAAGGAATTAATATGGCCGACGAAAATTTGCAGGAACCCTCCGCTGAAGAACGCGCAAAGTTTGAAGAAGATGTACTTAAGGCAGCCCAGGACGCCATGAAAATGGAAGCCGAGGCCAATGCCGAAGCCAGTTCCGAAGAAGCATCCGCAACCCAGGACTCCCCTGCCGACGCCCAGGCTTCTGAAACGGCTGAACCTGCCGCAGAACAGGCTCCCTCCGCCGAGGATTCCCTGAAGGCTGAACTTGCTGCCGCCAACGACCGCAACCTGCGTCTGATGGCTGAATTCGACAACTTCCGCCGCCGCAGCGCCCGCGAACAGCTTGAAATTATTGAAACCGCCAACGGCAAGCTCCTGGAAAAGCTTTCCGAAGTGCTGGATAACTTCGAACGCGCCTTTGCCGCCGAAAACAAGGCCAAGGACCTGGATACCTTTGAAAAGGGCATGCAGATGATCCACGACCAGTTTGCCAAGGTTCTCACCGACGCTGGTCTCGAACAGCTGGACCCCACCGGCCAGGAATTCGACCCCAACTGCCACGAAGCCCTGATGCAGCAGCCTTCCGAAGAAATCCCCGAAAATCACGTGGTGACGGTCTTTATGAAGGGTTACAAACTGAAAAATAAGATCCTGAAGCCCGCCAAGGTGATTGTTTCATCTGGCAAGGCATAATAAGGAATTGTTTCAAATTAAAACGTTTTGCTGTTTGGCACGGAATTTGCATTTAGTTCGGCGAAACAGATTGGTTCGCAAAATGAACCACAAGAGATTTAAATAGGAGACTCAAAAATGAGCAAGATTATTGGTATCGACCTTGGTACAACTAACAGCTGCGTTTCCGTTATGGAAGGTGGCAAGCCGGTAGTGATCGCTAACGCAGAAGGTTTCCGCACTACCCCGTCTATCGTCGCATTCGGCAAGACTGGCGAACGTCTCGTTGGTCACGTTGCTAAGCGTCAGGCAATTACCAACCCCGAAAAGACTATCTACTCCATCAAACGCTTCATGGGCCGCTCTGCTGGCGAATGCTCCGCTGTAGAAAAGAACATGCCCTACAAGCTGGTGGGTTCCGGTTCCGATCCCATCCGCGTGCAGATTGACGACAAGCAGTTCGCTCCTCCTGAAATTTCCGCAGCAGTTCTTCAGACCATGAAGAAGATTGCAGAAGACTACCTGGGCGAAACCGTTTCCCAGGCTGTGATTACCGTTCCGGCATACTTCAACGACGCTCAGCGTCAGGCTACTAAGGACGCAGGTAAGATCGCTGGCCTCGAAGTTCTCCGTATCGTGAACGAACCGACCGCTGCAGCCCTCGCCTACGGCCTCGACTCCAAGAAGAGCGAAAAGGTTGCCGTGTATGACCTTGGTGGTGGTACCTTCGATATCTCCATCTTGGAAATCGACGACGGTATGTTCTCTGTGAAGTCCACCAACGGCGACACCATGCTGGGTGGTGACAACTTCGACGAAGTGATCATCGACTGGATCAACGACGAATTCAAGAAGGAAAATCCGTCCATCGACCTGAAGAAGGACAAGATGGCTCTCCAGCGTTTGAAGGATGCTGCTGAAAAGGCAAAGATCGACCTTTCCGCTACCACTTCTACCAACATCAACCTCCCCTTCATCACCGCTGACGCTACTGGCCCGAAGCACTTGGACCTGACCCTCAGCCGTGCAAAGTTCGACCAGCTGACCGCTCACCTTGTTGAACGTTCTATGGAACCCTGCCGCAAGGCTATCGCCGACTCTGGCCTGTCTCTGTCTGAAATCGACGAAGTGATTCTGGTTGGTGGTTCTACCCGTATCCCGGCCGTTCAGGAAGCTGTTAAGAAGTACTTCGGTAAGGAACCCAACAAGACTGTGAACCCCGACGAAGTTGTGGCAATCGGTGCTGCAGTTCAGGGCGCAGTTCTTAGCGGCGACTCCGCTGTGAAGGACGTGCTCCTCCTCGACGTTACCCCGCTTTCTCTGGGTATCGAAACTCTCGGTGGCGTCATGACCAAGCTCATCGACCGTAACACCACCATCCCCACCAAGAAGAGCCAGGTGTTCTCTACCGCTGAAGACAACCAGCCGGCAGTGACCATCCATGTTCTCCAGGGTGAACGTGAATTTGCTCGCGACAACCGTACCCTCGGTAAGTTCGACCTCACCGACCTCCCGAAGAAGCCCCGCGGCGTTCCTCAGATCGAAGTGACCTTCGACATCGACGCTAACGGTATCGTCCACGTTTCCGCTAAGGATAAGGAAACCGGTAAGGAACAGTCCATCAAGATTACTTCCTCCAGTGGCCTCTCCGAAGACGAAATCAACAAGATGGTGAAGGACGCCGAAGCAAACGCTGCCAAGGATAAGGAACAGCGCGAACTGGTGGACGTCAAGAACCAGGCCGAACAGATGGCTTACCAGGTCGAAGCTCAGCTCAAGGAAGTTGGCGACAAGCTGCCGGCCGACACCAAGGCTCAGATTGAAGCTGCTATCCAGGAAATCAAGGACAAGAAGGACAACGGCACCAAGGAAGAAATCAAGGCCGCTATGGACAAGCTCCAGAACATGATGAGCTCCATGGCTCAGGCTGCTGGCGCTGCCGGTGCACAGCCGGGTCCTCAGCCGGGTGCTTCTGAACAGCCGAAGTCCGACAAGAAGAACGACGGTCCGGAAGTTGTCGACGCTGAAGTTGTTGACTAATTAACAGGTACGAGGTCGCTCGCAAGCTCGCTTTCAGGGCGCTACGCTTTGAGGTATGAGCTGTGAGCAGGCCTTGCAAATGGTGTTTTCCTGTCTTTTTGAGGCAGGAACACCTTTTTGCTATAAAGTTCTAAATAACCTCAAAGCACCGTAAGGTGCGACCTCATTGCTCAAAGGGAGCCGAAGGTGACCGACCTGAAAGCTCCGAAGGAGCGAGCTATATGGCAGATAAAAGAGATTATTACGAAGTTCTAGGCGTCGGTAAGGACGCAAGTGCTGACGAAATCAAGCACGCTTATAAGAAGCTTGCCATTAAGTACCATCCGGATAAGAACCCGGGTGACAAGGAAGCTGAAGAAAAGTTCAAGGAAGCTGCTGAAGCTTACGACGTGCTCTCTAATCCGGAAAAGCGCAAGAACTACGACCAGTTCGGCTTTAACGCTCCTGGTGGCGGTTTCGGCGGTGGCGGATTTGGCGGCGGTGGCTTCGGAAGCTTCGAAGACATCTTCAGCCAGTTTGGCGATATCTTTGGCGGTGGCTTTGGTTTTGGCGGCGGTGGCCGTGGTCGTAGCCGTAAGGCAGGCCCTCCCCGCGGAAACGATTTGCAGATCAAGGTTGCTTTGAGCTACAAGGAAATCTTCGAAGGTTGCACCAAGAAGGTTCGCCTGAAGCGCTATACTCCCTGTACCGAATGTAACGGCAAGGGTGGCGAAAATGTTACTGAATGTAGCACTTGCCACGGCACCGGCCGAGTACGTCGTGCAACGGGCGGTTTCTTCCAGATGATTTCTGAAAGTGCCTGCCCCACTTGTAACGGTATGGGCGAAGTCATTGCAAAGCCTTGTTCCAACTGCCGTGGCGAAGGCCGTGTGCAGGAAACCGAAGAAATCTCCATCAAGATTCCGGCAGGTGTTTCTGAAGGCCAGTACCTGAATCTCCGTGGCGAAGGTAACTGCGGTCCTCGTGGCGGTGCTTGCGGCGACTTGCTTGCCGTAGTGACGGAAAAGCCCGATGACTTCTACACCCGCGAAGGCGATGACCTGCACTGTGAAGTGAAGGTTCCCGTACATCGCCTGGTTCTTGGCGGTACCCAGCGCATTCCTACTCTGGAAGGCGACGAAGTGCAGATCAAGATTGCAGCCGGCACTCAGGCTGGCAGCATCCTACGTCTCCGTGAACAGGGACTGTACCCGCTGAACAAGCGTGGAGACCGCGGAAGCCTCTACGTCGAAATCGGCGTTGAAATTCCCAAGGATCTTTCCAAAGAAGAAAAGGAACTCTACCAGAAGCTGGCCGAACTCCGCAAGGACAAGGAAACCGCCCAGGAAGAGAGCTTCCTCGAAAAGATGAAGAACCTGTTCAAGTAACACTTTTAGGTGTCATCCTGAGCGAAGTCGAAGGATCTAGTTATAAAGTCCCCGAGGCAATAAAAGCCCCGGGGTTTTTTTATGGTTAGATTTTATTTTTATGAGTAACACATCTCTTACCTATTGGTGTTTAATAGAGGTAAGTGAGCAGGATTGTTATGAAAATTTTGATTTTGAATGCTAGCCCCCGCCCTAAGGGAAACATCAGCTCCATGCTTCGCGTCATGGAAGACATGCTTGTCGCCAGCGGTGCAGAAGTGGAATTTATTGATGTCTGCAAGTTGCAGGTTCGCCCCTGCATCGGTTGCATGAAATGCCGCAGTGAACGCAAATGCGTTCTGGCAGAAGATGATTCCCAAAAAGTTCTATGCAAGATTCAGGAATGCGATGGACTGATTGTGGGCTCTCCTTGCTATTGGGGGAATATGACGGGGCAGCTGAAGGTGTTGTTTGACCGAATGGCCTACGGCATGTTGGATGACAGCGGGCATGGATTCCCCAAACCTTTATTGAAAGGTAAGAAGGCTGTTATTGTAAGCACCAGTACTACCCCGTGGCCCTTTAACGTTTTGTTTAAGCAGACCTCTGGCGCGGTGCGGGCCATCAAGGAAGTGATCGGCTGGAGCGGTTTCAAGATTGTGGGCTCCGTGCAGAAAGGCGGCACCCATATGCGCCAGGGCTTGACTGATAGCGAGATTATGAAATGCCGGAAGGCGGCAAGAAAACTACTTTGATTGAAGATGCCATCCTACCCCCTGTATTGGGGGGGAGGTGCTAGAATGTTGATGGCGGTCTAAATGAGCGAAAGTTCTATTTGGACCGCCGTTTTTTTTCACTTTTTAAACATGTTGGCTGTCTAAAAACGAAATTTAAGGGGTTAGACAGCCATTTCCCCTTCTGAAGTATTTCTGTAAAGTGTAAAATGATGTTTTTTCTGGTTTGTAAGTGAGTAAATGGCGGTCCATATTTCATTTTTTTTGATTTGGACCGCCACCCTTCAAAATTTTAGCTGAAAAATTGGCGGTCTAAATGGGCAAAACGTATTGTTTGGACCGCCAGAATCAGCGTTTGAACGAATTAGAAGTAACGATTTAAAATAGAAATGTGTGAATTAAATTAGCGAACAACCTTCAAGTACATGCTGCGGCCGGATTGGTTCCGGAGTTGTACGATGTAGCCTTTGCGAGGGGCGTTGCCCAAGGGTATAGTGGCAGGGCCGTTAATCTGGCGACGGGTCAGCAGAACACCTTGCAGGTCATGGATTGTCAATTGCATGGGCTGAACTGGAGCAGTGATATGCAGGTCTCCCCCGCTTCTTGATACATGAATGAATTGCGGTGTAGCTTGCAGAACGATGATTGAATTCGTGGTGTCGCGACCAGTCGTATCGACAACGGAGGTGTCGGCGGTACTTGTATCCACCACACTTGTATCGGGTTCCACAAACGGGTGTTCCGGATCGTTCACCACCAGCTTGAAGGTCATCTTGCTTTCGCAACCGGAGCCATTGACGAATGTGGTCTTGTAGTAACCACTGTTCTGCCACTGTAAATTCTTGAAGCGGACTTCGCGACCCAAGTAATAGAAGTTATCAGGGCCACTCCAAGTCCAGCGGCCACCATCCCAAGGATGAGGGCCAATAACCAGAGAATCACCGGGATTGACTGTAATTTCTGTAGTTTCGTTCCAGCTGCCATCGTGAATCTTGACGTAAGGAATAATGGTATCTGCAGCACATTTTCCTTCGCCCTTCACACCATCAATAATCATGGTAACCATGGATTGGGCCGCGGCGGTAACATTCAGCGAACCACCCGAGATAGCGATGTCAGCATCTGCCTTCAATGCGGCAGGCAAGGTAAAGCGATTGACTTTTGCCTTGGTTCCTACGGCGTCAAACTTGCTCAAATCAAAGGTGTATTTCGCATCGGTGTTGCCAGTATTCAATACCACCAGCACCAAGGAACCGTCTTCGCGGATAGCTGCCAGGGTGTTGCTGTTGTCGCTATCGATAAAGCGGGAGCCTGGGCGAATGGCTCGACTAAAGGCGGCGTGCATGTAATAACGGGGTGCATAGCTAAAAGTCTGGCTCTTGTGATTTGCTGTAATGGTGCGCCAGTTCTCCGCCGGGTCAGAAAGCTGCCAATCCACCCAAGCGCTGGCGTGCATGTCTCGCAAGTCGTGGAGAATCACGTCCGCCATCCAGAGGGTAATATCCAAGTCGCCGCTACGATGGAGTGGGCCGGATTCAGACTGCCAAATACGCTTGTCGTTGGCAAAGGCGGCGTTATACAGCTTGCCGCGGGAATCGTAGCCGGAATAGCTGTGAGTGTTCACCTGGAACATATAGGATTTTGCTTCGTCGCTATAGCTGTTGAAGCGGGCCAAGGCGTCACCGATGTTGGATTCGTCGGCGGCACTGACGGAAGTTTCCGGGAAGAGTCCCTTTTTCTTGAGGGCCTTCCCCAGTTCCACAATCATTTCGGACTGTTTGTTCTTGAAGCCACAGCCTTCCTGGTCGCCGTTGGCCTTCCACCAGCCAGCACTAGGTTCGTTGAAAGGTTCCACAGTGCGGAAGGTGATGCCCCATTCTTCCTTGAAATGCTTTGCCACTTCGGAAAGGTAGTCGGCGAAATCGTCAAAGTAGTCGGACTTCAGGTTGTCTGCGCCGTTGACGCCACCAGAAACGCAGCCGCTGTTGGTCATCCACCAGGGAGGGGAATTGGAGAAAGCTTCGAAAATGGGATTCTTTACCTTCTTGGCTAGGCCGAAAAGGATGTTTCGTTGGGTGGGGTCTGCGGTCCAGTCGAAATCGCCTTTTTCAGTGGGCTTGTACCCGGGAATTGCGGCTCCCCCGTCGCCCTTGGTCAGGTGATTATGTCCTGGTTGGTCTCCCCCGCCGATATTGTAACGGAAAATGTTGTAGCCCAGGCCCGAATCCGGGTCTGCAATGGCTCCCAAAAGTTTGGTGTAATTAGCTTCGCTCCAGCCGCCGGCCAGTTCCGCCCACCAGCAAAGACTAGTTCCCCAGCCTTCGAAATGCTGGTACTTTTTGCCAGGATCCACCACAACCTTGGTCTGTGCGTTTGCCCCGCCAAAAGCGAGAGCCGTAAACACAGCCGCCCCAATAAACTTTTTACCCAATCTCATGAACATAAAAATCTATTATTTTCTTCTAAAACGGATAAAAAATATGCCTCCCCCATGGACAAATTATCCTATCAAAATGTTCTTTTGGTTTACTAGAGCGCCTTATAAAACATATATTCCCATTAAGCAAGGCATTTGCCGCGCAGATAGGTTGGGTTTTTATGAATTTTAAGAGGTTTTTGATTGGTTTTGGCGTGTGTGCCTCGGTTTTTGGAGTTGCTAGCGCTGCCAGCGTCTCGGATTGTGCGTCCAATTTGAAAATTGACGGTGTTCTGACCAATCTTTATAAGGATTTGAAGTTGCCAGCCAACGGTTCGGGGATTTCTGGCTGCGAGAACATGCGTTTTTACTGGACCTCCAGCGATACCACCTTTTTGAAGAACGACGGAACTATTGCGGCCCGATTGATCGGCGAAAACCATGTGGTGCAGCTGTCCGTGAACATCACCGACGGAACCCAGTTCGAAACCAAGAAGTTCGACGTTTCCATTCACGGTTACGAACCCTATTCCAACTATCTTTTCATTTATTTCCCGGCCAACGACAACGAGAATATCTATTACGCCATCAGTAACGACGGTTACAATTTTACTGCCATGAATGGTGGCAAGCGAGTGGTGGCCGCCGATACGGTTGCCCTGAAGAAGGGACTTCGCGACCCTCATATTTTGCGCGCCCCCGATGGCTATTTCTACATGGTAAATACCGACATGAAGAGTGCCGAAGGTTGGTCGAGCAATCGCGGCATGGTGCTGATGCGCTCCAAGGATCTGGTCAGCTGGACTCACAGTACGGTTCATTTCCCGGACAAGTACAAGGGTACTAGTTTTGCCAACGTGACTCGCGTGTGGGCTCCCGAAACTATCTGGGACAAGGATTATCAAAATGCCGACGGCAGCAAGGGCCGCCTGATGATTTATTTCTCCTTGCTGACCAACGACGGAACCATTCCCTACGATAAGGTTTATTACCTGTACGCCAACGACGACTTTACCGATGTGCTGGGCAAGCCCACCTATTTCTTTGACCGCGGTTCCGCCACCATCGATATGGACATCGTCTACAACGATAACGACGGACTTTACCACGCCTTCTTCAAGAACGAGGGCGACGGCGGCATTTGCAAGACTACAGCCAAGACTTTGACGGCCCCCGCTGGCAAGGAAGGCTCCCAGTGGAGCAAGCCCAGCGGCACTCTGCAGCAGACCAAGGAAGCGGTGGAAGGCGCAGGCGTCTTTAAGCTGATCAATCAGGATTCCTGGATTCTCATGTACGACTGCTACATGAACGGTCATTATCAATTTACCAGCAGCCCGGACCTGACCAACTTTACCTTTGTGCAAGACACCAAGATGGCGGGGGCATTCACTCCTCGCCACGGCACGGTGCTGCCCATTACCGCCGAAGAAACGGCTGCCCTGATGAAGGCCTTCCCCACTGCGGATTTCGAGCCCAAGGTGATTGATATTCCTGAAACTGTTGCCAAGTTGGATGACGGCCAGGTGGCTGTGAAGCCTTGCTCCGGCACAAAAATTGTGCCTTATGTAAAGGTGGGTGACAGTTGGACAGAGACTACAGACCTTTTGGTAGAACCGGGTAGCAGCATTACCTTTGGCCCCCATCCTTGGGACGGGAAGATTTGGAGTTGGAGCGGTCCTGCGGAATTTGGTGCAACCACCCGCGAAGTCGCCCTGAATGATTTGCAGTGGCAGAACAGCGGCATTTACACCGTGGAATATACCAATGAAACGGGCTGCAAGAGCTATGAGAAAATCAAGGTTGTGGTAAACGATCCGGAACACCCCTATGTGGAACCGGAGGAACCTGACACAACGCTCGCCGATACAACGGAAAGTATTGGCCGCTGGAACGTAGAATTCTCCGCAGTTCCTGTTCGTGTCCAATATTTCAACATGAACGGAAAACTGCTGCCCGGAAAGCCCAGGCAGCCTGGTATGTACCTCCGCAGGGAATTCTTGAATAACGGACAAGTTCATACTCAAAGAATCCGTCAATAAGGTACATTTAGAAAACGCAATAAAACCGCTCGCGAGTTCAGCTGAATTCGCGGGCTTTTTGTTGCCTCGTGGGAGGCGTCAAAAACGAATCGTTTTACGATCTACTTTTCTTCTGCGGCGTCCTTAGACTTTGCTACAGACGCTGATGCTACATGCTTTCGCCTGGGAACGAGGTGCCGCTTGACGGGACCATTCCCTGCATGGGTTGGCATCGCTTTCGCCTTTGCCGAGAGAGTGTTCGTGACGTGGGTTTCACCCACGGATTCGCATTGACCGGTAAATAGGTGATGGTTCATTGCCATATGTATTTAAAAGATACTACACATTTTCCAGATGTCAACTTTTGAAGGACATTTTTTTGCCGCAATAGCACGAAGAATTCAAAAAACACCTTTTTTCGGACATATCCCTTGCGTGGCTAACGAACGTTAGTTAGATTTTAGCTAACGATTATTAGCCAAAAGGAGGATGGAATGTTTATTTACTGTTTTTTTTATATATCTTTCGGTAAAAATCTTCAATGGAGTTTGAACATTCATGAGTGAAACGCTTTCTACGAAGGAAAAGATTCTTGCCACATCTCTGGATTTATTTGCAGAGAAGGGTTTTGAAGGTACGTCGGTGGATATGATTGCTGCCGCCATAGGAATTAAAGGTCCTTCGTTGTATAAGCATTTCAAGGGCAAGGCCGAAATTTTAGACGCCCTCATTACAAAGGTGAGTGGCTATTACACGACAAAGTTTGAAGACTCCGGTCATTTGGCACACCATGATCATAGAACAGATGATCTCCCCCGCTCCATAGAAGAATTGATCCATTCCACATTCGCAAGGATCAACTTTACTATGCACGATGAGACCGTCCAGAAAATGAGAAGGTTTCTGACTATTGAGCAATTTCGAAATTCAAGAATTGCAGAACTTGCAAACTTCCACAGCTATGAAGGATTGCACCAGAGATTCTCAAAGCTGTTTACGGCACTGATGAAGACAGGGCTGCTTGTGGAAGGTGACGCTAACATTATGGCTTTGGAATTTATCGCTCCAGTTTCCTTGATGATCCAGTCATACGACCGCGACCCGTCCAAGGAAAAAGAAATCGTAAAGAAAATCAAGGCTCATTTAAAGCACTTTGGCGATACTTACGGGAAGCAGTAATTATGTCCTGCAGCAATGAATTTATCGATTTCATTCAAGATGTCTTAAGTGATGTTGGCGATGTTCGTGCAAAGAAAATGTTCGGCGACTGGATGATTTATGTAGACGAAAAGCCTGTGGTTCTTGCATGCGATGACATGGCCTACGTGAAAAAATTGCCGGAAATCACAGACCTTATGGAAGAAGCGGAATGCGGAGTCCCTTATGAGGGAGCCAGGGAACATTACATCCTGGAAATGGAACAGCAGTCCCATGTTCGTGATGTAGTTCAAAAACTGGTGGAAGTCATACCAACACCGAAGAAGAAGAGAAAGTAACGAATTTCCGTTTAATAACTTCGTTATTCTTGATAATGCGTCTCGGTCATAAAAATAAACAAGTTTATTTTTGCGACGCTCGACTTAGTTATCAATTAATAACTTCGTTATTGTTGATAATCGGCTCGGAAATGCCCATGCAAGCATGGTCGCTTCACTCGCCTTAGTTATCAATTAATAAGTGTTTAAAAGGAGAATTACAATGGATCAGAATCAGAAATTTTGTCAGAGCTGCGGCATGCCTCTCACTGCAGAAGTGATGGGTTCCAACGCTGATGGCAGCAAGAACGAAGACTACTGCGTTTACTGCTACAAGGATGGCGCATTCCTTCAGAATTGCACCATGGAAGAAATGGTAGAACATTGCGCCCAGTTTGTGGACGAAGTGAACAAGCACATGCCCAAGCCCATGACCAAGGAAGAATACAGGCAGATGATGATGAATTACTTCCCCATGCTGAAGCGCTGGAAGAAATAAGGATTCTATATGTGCAACTGTTCCAAAATGATTGCAATTTGCGGTTTAAACTGCGAAACTTGTGACGCCTACATCGCCACCAAAAACAACGACAATGAACTTCGCGCCCAGACCGCAAAGAAGTGGGCCGAGATGAACAACGCTCCGGAAATCACGCCGGAAACAATCAACTGCGCTGGATGCCGCGGCAATGGTGTCAAGTTCTATTTCTGTAGTCACCTCTGCCCCATCCGAAAATGCTGTACCGAAAAGGGCTTGGAACATTGTGGCCAATGTGCTGAAATGGACCGCTGTGAAACGGTCCAGATGATTCACGGCAACAATGCCGATGCAAAAAGCAATCTTTGCGGATTGAAAAAAAATCTAAAATGAGGTGGCATTTTTTCTTTGGTCAGGTGTTTCAACAGTAAAAAGAAACATCCTCTCAGGAGAAAAAATGAAACGAGTATTTTTGGGATTGTTGGTTCTAGCTATTGGCGTAATGATGTTATTGCGAGCCATGGGAATTGAATCTTTTGACTGGTTCTTTAACATGGAATGGAAACCCTATATTTGGCCCATTGCTGTAATCCTTATCGGCATTGGGATCATTTTCCATAAGGCCCGCCATAAGCATTGCGACCACATGCGCGTTAAGGATTCTTCAGACGCCATGGACGAAAAAGGCTTCATGAAGATTGAAGCAACTCTTTCTGGTCATAAGTACAACTTGAAGGGTGAAGATTTTTCTGGAGCAAAGATTAATGCATTCCTGGGAGGAGTGTCCCTTGACCTTCGCAATGCAAACTTTGCAGACGAATCTGAAATTAAGATTGACGCCTTTATGGGTGGTGCAGAAATTTTCGTTCCCCAAGACATTCAAGTAAAGATTTACTCTTCCTGCATTTGCGGCGGCGTAAAGAATGATAAACCTGCTACCGTCACAGATTCAAGCAAGACCTTGCATATTCATGCCGAATGCCTCTTCGGCGGCGTAGACATCAAGCGTTAACGCTCTGCGGTAAAGCTGTCAAACTAAAGATTGGTTTGCAGGATTTTCACCTGTTCGTCAGCCCATTCCTCGAAGGTGTCGTCGGCGATGTGGGCCTTGGCCTGCTGCATCAGGTGAATGTAGAAATGCAGATTATGAATCACCGAAAGAGTCCACCCCAGGGGCTCTTTTGCTTTATGCAGATGACGCATGTAGCCGCGGCTGTAGTTGCGGCAGCAATAGCAATCGCAGTTGGGGTCCAGGGGTGTTTTAAAGTCGTGGGCGAACTTCTGGTTCTTGTAGCGGAGAACGCCCTGGCTGGTGTAAACCAGACCATCCTGGGCGTTTTTGGCGGGCAGAATGCAGTCGCACATATCTACCCCGCGCTTGATCAATTCCAGAAGATTCCAGGGAGTGCCTACACCCATGACATAACGGGCGCGGTCTTCGGGCAAATGGTCGGTGCAGAAGTCCGCAATCTCGTACATGGTTTCCACTGGTTCGCCTACAGAGAGGCCGCCCATGGCATAACCGTCGGGACCCACTTCCTTAAGCGCCTCGATAGACTTCAGTCGCAGATCCTTGTGCATGCCGCCTTGGACAATGCCGAAAAAGTACTGCGGATAACCGTGGATAGGCGGATTCGCCTCTAGCCATTCCTTAGCCTCGCGAGTCCATTTGAGAGTCAGTCGCAAGGATTCGTCGGCTTCATCCACTGTGCTGGGGTACGGTGTACATTCGTCAAAGGCCATGATGATATCCGCACCGATTTCCCGCTGGGCCTGCATGACGCTTGCGGGCGTGAACATATGCATGGAACCGTCTTGCAAACTCTTGAAGCGGACGCCCTCTTCGGTAATCTTGCGGAACTGCTTAAGACTCCAAACCTGGAATCCGCCGCTATCCGTAAGCATGGGACCGTCAAAACCCATGAACTTCTGGACGCCACCAGCCTCTGCCACGGTCTTTGTGCCCGGACGCAGGTAAAGGTGGTATGTGTTGGCCAGAATGATTTCCGCTTCCATCTCCTTGATGTCGCGGGAGGTAATCCCCTTGACGGTGGCGTTGGTGCCTACCGGCATAAAGATGGGCGTTGTCACGTCGCCGTGGGCGGTGTGAATCACCCCAAGGCGGGCCTTGGATTTCTTGGACGTCTTCTTCAATTCAAAGGGATTAGCGTTCATCAAGTAGAAAGGTAGAAAAAGAACATCTACTTCTTCAAGTTTTTCTTGGCCATGAGGCGAAGCTCCACCATTTGCCTGCGCCAAATGTCGGCATCGATGGCGGGGAATCCTGCCACGGTGCGACCTGCGGGAACGCTCTTGGTAACGCCGGCTTTCGCGGTGATAATAGCCCCGCGGCCAATGGTAAGATGACCTGCCGCTTTTGCACCACCGGCGATGTTCACGTCATCTTCTACGATGGTGGTGCCGCCTAATGCTGTTTGGGCGGCCATAAAGATATTGTTACCTAGAACGCAGTTGTGCCCGATTTGAACCATGGCATCAAAGTGACAATCGTTGCCGATGGTGGTGGGCGAAATAAAGCCTGCGGCCACTACGGTGTTTGCGCCGAAGCTGCAATTGTTTCCGATGTGGACTCCTGCCAGGTGTGGTACCATACGGCGCTTGCCCTGATATTCGTAGAAACCGAAACCGCGGCTACCGATTACTACTCCGGCCTGAAAGATGCAACCCTCCCCTATGACCACATTGGGGTAAACGACAACGTTGGCTTCTAGCTTACAGCCAGGACCTATGACGGCCCCCGGCATAATTACACAGCCTGGACCGATTTCTGCGGAAGGGGCAATATGAGCGGCTGCATCACCTGATGTTCCTGCCACTAAAGCGGAACCGTATTTTTCTAAAAAGCAGACCATGGAGTGGTAAGGATTTTCCACCGGAACCAGGCTGCGAACCTTTGGAAAAATTTTGCGGAGGTCGGCCGCGGTGCTACCCTGGGAGGCGGCTTGCTGCATATTGGCGGGCACATAAAGCACACCGGCTTCGCACTTGCTTAAATCGTCTGCAGAAAAACCGTTTGCCCCTGTAATGCTCTTGACGTTCCCGGTCCAGAAACTGATATCTGTTGCAGTCGCTTTTTCCAAAGACGCGAATCCGTTGATTTCAACGCCTTCTACAATCACGGGTTTCATTAGGACCCCAGTGAGAGAATTTTGACTTTGCAGGCGTAATCGATCTTTACCTGATTTCCCAATTTACCGGTTAGATCTTCTCCGTCCAGCTGTAAAAATTCATCTTCCGCAAAATCAAGTGTCAGAGACTTCGCTTTCTTTGAAACGAGGAAAAACTTCTTGACGAAATTTCCTAAAAGCGGGACGGACCCAATGGCGATTGCTGCGAGGAACATGAACATGTTCGGCACACAGACGACTTCTAATAGGCCGTCAGCCATGTCCGACTTGTAGAACGGTTGGGACCCGCCTGCAAAACTGGGAATGTTTCCTACGATGACTGTCCGATGCCCTGAAACATCCTGAGAATGTTCGACGTTTTCGGCGTCTATAAAACTGATTTTTCCCTGTTTTAGAGTGTAGTTCCTGTCGGCAAAGAAACGGTCTACGTAATGAATTCTGTTGGCGATAACGGAATTGGAATTGAATGCGCCCTGGGAGCGGTCTCTGTTAAAGTCGTGGGCGATTCGTGCGTCGATGCCGCCCGAAAAATAGTTGGCGAAGGCAATCTTCCCGTTCACCTTCCAGATGTCGAAAGGGCGAGCCTTGGATTGGAGAAGACGGCGGACCAGGAACAGCAAACCTTTATCGACGTACGGCTTGTAAAGGTTCAGAACTCGGGCAAGGTCGTTTCCGGTTCCCAGGGGAATCAAACCGATTTTTACGGTTTTTGCATATTCCGAAGACACCAGCACAGACAGCACCGAAGAAACGGTTCCGTCACCGCCTACGGCAATCAAGGTCTCTGTATTTTCAAGAGCATCTGTAATCTGCTTTTCCATACCCTCGTGAACGGTGAATTCAGCCTTCCACTGGTCATCCTTGTAATTCATGGATGCCATGATTTCGGGCAGGAACTTATAGATTTCCTTGCCCTGGCCACCGCCGCTAATTGGGTTTATAAGAAAAACAAACTTGTACACTAAAAATCCTCAGAATTAATACTGGTCTTGACGGAGTGCTTCCTTGATTTCGATGTAATGTTCTACGCCTTCGTTAAATTTACGAATTTCGTCATCGGTTAGTTGACGGGCCACTCGTGCGGGGGATCCGACAATAAGACTTCCCTCGGGATATTCCTTGTTTTGAGGGACCAGGGACCCGGCGGCCACCACGGAATTCTTGCGGATGCGAGAACCATCCATCACGATGGCTCCCATTCCCACCAGCACATTGTCTTCGATGGTGCAGGCGTGGAGAACCGCATTGTGGCCCACGGTTACATTGTTGCCGACATGAACGCCCACATCTGTAGAAAGGTGGATGGTCACGTTATCCTGGATGTTGGTTCGCTTGCCAATTCGGATCTCGGCCAGGTCGGCTCGTATGACGGAGTTGTAAAATACAGAGGAATCATCCCCGATTTCCACATCACCAATTAGACGCGCTCCTTCTGCCAGGAATACGCGCTCTCCAATGACGGGCTTCTTGCCCTTGTACTCGATAATATTTGCCATACTATTTCAAGGTCCCGTAATGAGCCACCATTTCTGGTGTGATTGCCTTGGGGCGTCCGCGGTTCAAGTCCACCAACACCCATTGGGTCTCAGATTCAAAAATAATCTTACCGTCGCTGATTCGTTCAAAGCGACACTTTCGTTTGCTAACTACCGTTGTAAAAGAATCAACCCAGGTGGTTCCCTTGATTTCGTCGCCAAGGAAGGCCTGGTTCCTGTATTCGATATGCTGTACGCGAATCATCCAGCCGCAGTTCATTTCGCGCATGAGGGCTGTGCCGCCGCATTGCTCGGAGTGATTCTTCGAAATGTCCTGGATCCACTGGACAGACCATACATTGTTAAAATGATGGTTGTCGTCGATCATCTCGGGAGTGACCTTGAAAGTTTCAGTATGAACCAGAGGTTCCCAGTTGCTATTTTCTTCGGCCATCTTTTCCTCGACTGCTATTCGAATGATTTTACCAGGGTGGGTATCGCTAATTCAAATTTAACACCATACCAGTGATTTTCTGCGTCATCAACCGTATTTTCTATGGCTTTTAGGGTAAAGTCTGCCGCAATTTTTACGGCTTCCATGGTGCTCTTGCCTCGCATCTTGGCTCCGGTAAAGGCCGAGGCGTAGATGTCGCCGGTTCCATGGCACCACATTGAGACTTTTTTGTGCTCGTAATGGTTCAGCTCACCGTTTTCGTAAACGGCAATACCGGTGTAGCCTTCCCTGAAGCCGATGCCGGTCATGATGACGCTCTTTGTACCCAGGTCGCAGAGGCGCTTGCATAGTTCCGTAATGTAGGGGCGGTCATACTCTTCGGTATATTCCATGCCGGTCAGGTAGCTTGCCTCTGAAATGTTAGGGAGCAGTACGTCCGCTTCGGCGCAAAGGCGCTTCATGGCTTCAACGAAGTTCATGTCGAAACCGGCATAAAGCTTGCCTGCGTCGGCGAGAACCGGGTCTACAATGCGGAGAGCGCCCTGGTTGCCGGTGGTCTCCATGATTTCACGGACGATATCTACCTGGCGTACGCTTCCCAGGTAGCCTGTATAAAAAGCGTCAAACTTAATGCCTTCCTTCACCCAGTGATCTCGAATGGGCAGTAAATCGTCGGTCAGGTCCCTGAAGGTGTACCCCTTGAAACGTCCTGTATGGGTGCTAAGTACGGCCGACGGAAGCACGGCACACTCGATACCGCAGGCGGAAACGATAGGCAGGGCCACCGTAGAGGAACACTGGCCAAAGCAGGAAATATCCTGGATCGTAAGGACTCGCTTATACATGCGTCCAAATGTAGTAATTAAAGGGGCGAAGACGGATTTTCCAAGCGAATCCATAGGTTTAACGTGATAGGGCTAATATTTTTCAAAATATTTAAACCGTAATCTCTTTGTAAAGAAAGTTTAAGTTATATTTCTCTCAAAAATATGGAGTATTTGTATGGATTGGAATCAGTTTACTAGCCTCACTTCCGATGATATGCAGGCTATTTGGAATTTCGGTACCAAAGATCCGTTCTCGATCCTCGGTATCCATCCGCTGAATACCGATAAGGGTGTTAAGACTGTTATCCGCACTTACCAGCCCCAGGCCAGCTACATCCGTGGCGAATCCTGCGACGGCGAGTTCGAGTTTGATTTTGTAAAGCTGGGCGATACCGGTTTCTTCGAAGCAGTCCTCGACAAGGATTACGAACCGTTCTTCTACAACCTGATTATCCGTCAGGGCGACGGTATTGAATATACCCTTACCGACCCTTACGCATTCCTCCCTGTGCTGTCTGACTTTGACCGCCACCTGATTGCCAGCGGAACCCATTACGAACTGTATCGTAAGCTGGGTGCCAATATTGTTGAACATCAGGGCTTCAAGGGCATCCATTTTGCTGTGTGGGCTCCCAATGCCCGCGCCGTTTCCGTCATCGGCAACTTCAACAGTTGGGATGGCCGCCGCCACCAGATGCGCATGCTTGGCGGATCCGGCATTTGGGAAATCTTCATCCCGAACCTGGGCGAAGGCGAACTGTACCGTTTCGAAATCCATGGTGCCGACGGCAACATCCACGTGAAGGTAGACCCTCTGGCAAAGCTTTCCGAAGTGCGTCCGGCAACCGCTTCCATTACCACCCATCTGGATGGTTACGAATGGGGCGACGACCTGTACATGTACACCCATTACGCTACCAAGGTCTTTGGTAGCCCCATGAACGTTTACGAAGTCCACGCCGGTTCCTGGCGTCGCGACCCCGCAGATCCGGATCGTTTCCTGAACTGGGAAGAGTTGGCTGAAACCCTTATTCCTTACCTGAAGGAAATGGGTTATACTCATGTGGAATTCCTGCCCCTGGCAGAACACCCGCTGGATGAATCCTGGGGTTACCAGGTCACCGGTTACTACTCCCCCACCAGCCGCTACGGTACTCCTGACCAGTTCCGTAAGTTCGTGGACCTTTGCCACCAGAACGAAATCGGCGTGATTATCGACTGGGTCCCCGCCCACTTCCCCAAGGACGCTCATGCACTGGGCCGCTTCGACGGTACCGCCTGCTATGAACACGCAGACCCCCGCCAGGGCGAACACCCCCACTGGGGCACCTACATCTTTAACCTGGGCCGCAACGAAGTCAAGAACTTCCTCATTGCAAATGCAATGTACTGGCTCAAGGAATTCCACTGCGACGGCCTGCGCGTAGACGCTGTTGCAAGTATGCTGTACCTTGACTACGGTAAGGGCCCCGGCGAATGGGTCCCCAACAAAGACGGCGGCAACATCAACTACGACACCCTGGAATTCCTGAAGCACCTGAATTCTGTGATGGGCCGCCTGGCTCCCCACGGCATCCTCATCGCCGAAGAATCCACCAGCTTCCCCAGCATTACCCGTCCGCCAGAACAGGGCGGCCTGGGCTTCCACTACAAGTGGAACATGGGTTGGATGAACGACTTCCTCAGCTACATCCAGCACGAGCCCATCCATCGTAAGTATCATCACAACAGCCTCACCTTCAGCATGGTGTACGCCTACTCCGAAAACTTCATCCAGGTATTCAGCCACGACGAAGTTGTTCACGGCAAGGGCTCCATGCTGGGCAAGATGCCTGGCGACAACTGGCAGAAGTTCGCAAACCTCCGTTTGACCTACGCCTTCCAGTACGCACATCCGGGCAAGAAACTGAACTTCATGGGCAACGAATTCGGTCAGTTCCGTGAATGGTGCGAAAAGCGCTCCCTGGACTGGCACCTTGTCAGCTGGGATAGCCACGGCAAGATTCTCGCAATGATGAAGGACTTGAACCACGTCTATAAGGAAAACGCACCCTTCTGGGAAATCGACCATTACCATACCGGTTTCGAATGGATCTGGTGCGATGACGCCGACAACTCCATCGTCAGCTTCGTCCGTAAGGATGACCACGGCAACGAAATCCTCTGCGTATTCAACTTCACCCCGGTGGTCCGCAATGACTACCGCCTGGGCGCACCTACCGCCGGCAAGTGGAAGGAAATCTTCAACACTGACGCAGCCATTTACGGTGGCTCCAACGTGGGCAACATGGGCGAAGTCTGGACCGAACAGATTCCTTGGCAGAATCGCGCACAGAGCATGAACGTACAGGTCCCGCCCCTGGGTGCCGTATTCTTCAAGCTGGAAAAGTAACCATAAACGTCATCCTGAGCGCCGTAGGCACGAAGGATCCAAGCATTTAAAAAGACCTCGCAAAACGCGAGGTCTCTTTTTTATGAAATAAAAATTCACCTGATCTCAAAAGTTCCACCACCACATTCCAGATTTCCTGACCAACACTAACAGTGGACCACGCTGGCCAAACTTTTCCTTGCCGCAAGCAAGGATCACGGCAACATGAAAGGCCGCCACGAACGCTACGCCTACACATTCCTGGGCATCGTCAACGCCAGCATCCATACCTATTTCATGGGCCTCATAAAGCTAAATGACAGGGACGTCTACGACACCTGCCATCAGTTCATGCACGGAATTTTCTCATAGCCTTGCAGTTTTCCCTGAAAATTCATATTTTTCCATTGAATCAAGGAGTCAATATGAAGAAAGGTTTTACTCTAATTGAAATTATGGTGGTTGTAGTTGTTATGGGAATCCTTGCCGCCGTGGGAGTGCCAAAGATTTTCGGTCAGATCGAAAATGCCAAAATCGCTGTTGATATTCAATCATTGAGCGCCGTCAATACCGCAGTCGTTCACGCAACCCTTGACGATGGTTTTCAACAAGCATTTGACAAAACCATAAGCAACGACGAACGTGTCATGCGCATGAGAATTTCCTGGGCTATAGCAAACCAAAACAGCGACAAAGCTCAACTTCATAAACTTGTCGTTGAAGCAATTAAAGCAAATGCAGGCAGCAACTACATCGAATTAGGGAGCAAGACATCCTATTCCGACGGCAACGTTGCAGCCGTTTATCAAAGTAACTCGCTGAGAAAGAAGCAATTAGACATGATGGTCCTCATTGTAGAAAATAGCGGACACTTCAATATTGTCACGTTCCCCACAACTAGCGCAGGTAAAGATCCCATCGTCTATATGTATACTTATAGAGGTAGGCCTGTTGCCGCCGGGGACGTTCCCAAAGATGGCGAAGCCTGGGGAAACCAGAAAAAGAAGGTTACCTTCAAATACATCCCTCTAGAAGACTAAGTCACGCCCAAAACACTTTACAAAAAAGAGACGTCTTGAAAATCAAGACGCCTCTTTTTTTTACTAATTTATTTAATTACTTTATTCATCCTTCACGCAGCGAACGTAGCGACGACGCTTCTTGGGGAAATCATTACGGTCAATTTCCTTCGGCTGAATGTAACGTGTATAGACATTGGTCGATGCGGTATCGGCGCTTTCTGTCGCACTCCAAACATGCATACTAGCACCCAAATCCTTCCAACCAACATTGTTGTTGCCCTCAATGGCATAATGATACTTTCCGCCAGGAATTGCCGAGAACCCATAGTCATCTGTCATAGGATAATCGTCATACCCCTTCCAAGCACCATTAGGATCGCAAAGGCTTTGGCCTGCTGTAGCAACACCGTTGCTGGCATCTACAAAGTCGAACAAAGTTTGCCATTCTGCATCGGAAGGAATATGCCAACCCTTGGGGCAAATTCCACGATTGTAGCTCGTATCACTAATAACACCATCCTTCAGCGCAGATTGCGTCTGATACTTCTCATCAATCCCCATTGCCGTTGCCCATGTATACAAACGGCCATAGGTTTCACAGTTTTCAGGTTCATCGTTAAAGCACCAGCTAGAATCAATTCCAGTTGTTGCACGAAGATTTTCAGCCATCCACATCTGAGTGCCGATACCTACAGTCTTGTATGTATATCCATCATACTTTACAGTACCTTCGACACGATGCACTTCCGCAGACGAACTTGATTTCGGCTTGCTGCTTGAAGTCGATGATTTGGCAGTCGTGTTCTTGTCACTTGAACTACTCGACGATTTAAGACGAGACGCCTCTACTTCGCTATCTACCACCCACTTCCAAGTATGGGAGGTATCCTGAATGCAAACCATAGTGCTGTAACCGTATTCAAGAGTTGCATTTTCGTTACCCTTGTCGCAGCCCCGTTCAAAATAGACCTCGTTTTTACTGGCCTCAGTCCAGGAACTATCTCCTCGGCAGGCATAGGCCACATCCTTGGAATGGATAATGGAATAAAGATTCTTGTCATTACAGGCATCAACAAGGGAGCCGGCGACACAGTCCTGTTCATCGACATCATATTCTTCGCCCCTACACATTCCCGTGTTGATGTACTCCGAATTCGTGGAATGGCATCCCCAAAGAGAAAATAATGCCATTGAAGAAATTGAAAACTTTAAAAGATGATTTATCATAAAAAATCTCCTTTCTGCAAGAAACCTATAAAAAGCCACACCCCTTAAAAGTACAAAAATTTTTTTTAAAAAAGAAGCATCCCATATTACAACATGGAATGCTCTTGTTTTATATGAGGTTACTACGGGTTTTAAAATTCGTTCTGTTTCTGCTGCTTGGCGTCTGCCTTGCCCGCCGTCTTCAGATGGCGGTAAACAGCGGGGTGTCCAGCAATGCTATGGACGGAGAGAAGGTTGGATGTTTCGGACACGGACACGCCGCTAGTTTCCGATTGGACTTGTTGATTTTTTAATAGAGGGCTTCTCATAAACCATATTCATTAGCTGATGGAATAAATATACGCTTTTTTTTCGTATTGTTTGTTAAAGGTTATGCGCTAAGTTTTTGCAAACGGTAGGCAACCGGGCTCATGTACCCTAGGCTGCTATGCAAGCGCTTGCGATTGTAAAACAGTTCGATATACTTGAATAAATCCTCCTTGACCTCGTCAATATCTGCGTATGTCCTGTGGTGAACTTGCTCCAATCACGAACTGGTTGAAAAGTACCGCAAGGATCCCATCGCAAGGAAGGCTTATATGTCTCTGGAACAGAAACTCAACATCCGCGAAAAGAAAGGTGCCGAAGCCAAGAACAAGGAACTTGCCAAGGACTTCCGCGATGCAGGAATTTCTTTAGAAGTCATTGCCCAACAAACAGGTCTCTCCCCTGAGGAAATAAAGACTCTGTAACCCCAAAGACTTTCTTGTAATTTTAAAAGGCCACACCGATGAAGGCGCGACCCTGTTTTTTTTACTGCAACCACGCGTAGGTTGAGACCCATCGTCTGCTCTCGTTTCCATCCTGAATTCCACCGACCTACAGAGTTCCTTAATCACTCAAGTTCTGCCAGAAGGTCTTCAAGGATATAGCCGTCGCTCATGAGCTGCAAGCCGGACTCGGGCTGTAAAAGTAGTTTATGCGTATTAGAGGCAAAAAAAATCGACAAAGCAGATGTGCAGTCAATATTCTTGAGTTCAGCCAGCTTTTTAACAAGCCGAGCTTCCTTTCGCCAGAGAACTCCATTCTGCATGGCTAGACCTCCTCCCAACGAACAAATTGTAACATCCGATCCAAAACTTCCTGTGAACG
>NZ_FRBB01000040.1:0-3524 GCF_900142505.1 Fibrobacter sp. UWH5
TCAGACCGGCGGATTGCATCGGTGCGAAAATAGCACCGGTGTTTGGACGTGTTTTAAAAGTGCGTTTTTAGTGTTAAAAACGGCGGAAGTTGAGATAATAAATTGCAAGAAGGTTGATGAGGGATTCTATGTGCCTAATATGGCGTATGCTTTAGTAATGCAGCTTTCCCATCTGAAGCAGCATTTTTTTGGAACGGGAATTGGCTTGCGACAATTGGTGGATTATCGTCAACTTCTATTAAATTGCTCAACACAAGAACGAAAACGTGCCTGTGATGCTTTGAAAAAGTGTGGCCTTTGTCATATGGCTGGTGCTGTAATGTGGGTGATGCAAGAAGTATTTTGTTTGGGTGATTCTCTCTTGTTATGCCCGCCAGATAAGAAACGTGGTGATATTCTTTTAAATGTCATTTTGTCTGGTGGAAATTTTGGCCAATATTCAAAAGCTTACGAACTTAGTTTGATTAAACGTTGGCTTTCCGACAGGTTGTTCTCTCTTAAAATGATGAAGTTTGACTTTTCGGAAGGGGTATGGCATGAAGTTTTTTATTGGAAATGGACTATATCTTTGATTCCCAAAAGAATAAAAAAAGGTAAAATAGCCTTAGGAAGAAGATAAATGAAGAATATCACTGCCGTCCACTAAAAACAGGATCAATCGTCAATGTCTCAGGGAGTCCGTGAATATACCGGAGCGAAGTATAGCTTCTGAGAACGAAAATTCCCCTTTGAAGGATTTGATCGGGTAAAATGTCGATGCAAAAATACTATATTACCCACTGGTTACTGTTATGGATAATTTCAAAGTCAAAAAAATTGCAGTTAAGAATTTTAAGTCGCTGTCGAATTTTGAAATCAGCGACTTGACTGATTTTGTTTGTTTGATTGGTGTGAATGGTTCCGGAAAAACGACTGTATTGCAGCTACTTGGATTTATCAAGGCGCTGATGAACGGCAACATGAAGGAGTGGCTTGCAAGTCAGGATTTGACTGCTAACGAACTGCTGACCATTGGGACGGAGAAAAAGTTTTCAATTGAAATCCGGATTGAGGCAGTATTGAATTCCACAGATGTCTATTGGGAAGGTAAATTCAATACAAGGGAATTACGTTGCTCGTCTGAAATCATGCAAGATGACAATGCCAAGTATTCTTATTCTTCTGGAAAATTCATTACTAAAATCTCCGATGAAACGAAAAGTGTTGATTTCAGCAATTTAAAGTACGATGGATCAATCTTTTCGTTGTATGCGACAAAACTGGGCGGTCAACTAAAGCAGTTGAAACTGTTTGGAGTTCTTGATCCCCACGCAATCGCTTCTTCGACAAGGCAAAGTTCAAAAAATGCGCCTGTGGATGTTGAGGAGAATGGTAAGAATCTGTGTGGTTTTTTTGCCAATCTGCCATTGGATTCACAAAAGAAAATTTTTGAGGATTTGCAGCAATTTTATCCGACCTTGAAGAAATATGAAGTGAAAAAACAACGTTTCGGTTGGAAGACGATTCTGTTAAGTGAACTGGAAAAAACTGCTTTCAACGCCACAAGTTTAAGCTATGGGACGCTTCGCCTTTACTTGATGCTGTCCCAGCAGTATGCGGATTGCCCCTTGGTCCTTTTTGACGAAGTGGAAAACGGCTTGAATCAGGAACTTTTTGACAAGTTCGTAAAAATGCTTCTTGGCTATAAGGATCATGGAAAACAAATTGTCGTGACAACTCATAGCGGTTTGTTGTTGAATTATCTGCCCGATGCCGTTGCCGCAGAAAGTGTTCTGTTCTTGTATAAGGATAGAAATAACTTTACCAAGGCAAAGAAATTTTTTAAGATTCCTGCCCTGCAAGAAAAACTCCAAATTATGGGGCCAGGAGAGGCTATGGGCGATACCGACTTGAATGCTCTTTCTGAGAGTCTTAGAAAAGAGGACTGATCATGCCCGGTATCGTGATTTGTGGTGAAGGTCCGACCGATCTGTACTACGATAAGCAGACTAATTCTCGGGGTCCTCTGAAAGTTTGTGTAGATAAGCTTCTAGAATCATTTTGGGATGACGTCTCGTATGTTGATTTTGTGCAGGTTAGCCGAGGTGATCTTGAGGCGACAGATAAGGGCAAACCGGAAAAGAAAACAGCGGTTGTCCGTGGTTTAAAGAAAAATTTTGCGAATGCCGCCTATGTGTCTAAATGCGCTAAATTACTGGCAGAAAAAGCGAAAGTTTTTGCCAAGGCAAATGAAGACGATTGGGGTGTAATTTTCTTTAAGGATTTAGACGCATCTTCTGGTACGGATATCGACAAAGTGTATAACGCCATGTTTTCTGCAATGGAAGATGGTTTTGAATCTGCAAATTTCGAAACAGGGGTTCCGATGGTTCCTAAGACAAGAAGTGAATCCTGGATTTTGTGTGCCTTAAGTCCAAAAGACGCTTCAAAGAACGATTTTTTTGAGAAGCTTCCGATGTCAGACAAAAGTCCAAATTCGGGAAAAAAGGTTTTGGCGAAGATTTTGAATGTGGATGAAGATGAATCGTATAAAATTGTTGGAGAACGTGTAGAATCATTCTTGTGGGAGCAAATTCAAGCGCCTAGTTTTATCGTGTTTAAAGATAAACTCTACAATATGTCCAGCAAAATTCTTGGACGAAGGTAGTTTGCAAACTATGTCCTCTCTCCGCATGGGTATTTCTTTGTAGTCTTTTTCTTTAGATGTAAGGTTTGTTTCAAAACAGGTGGCTTCCGCTTGTAAGAACTGTAGTCGCAAATAAAATGAATTCAAAAGAATTTAAAAAACTTTATTGGAAAAATTTTAAATCTATCGAATTTGAATTTTTGGATTGCTCTAAGTTTGTTGCGATTGATCGCATTAATTATGCATGCTATTCAGATGCATTTTGAAGTTGATATTGCAGATTGGTAGTGAAGTTGATGTTGTGTTGCAACTGTTGTGCAATATATTGGATGGCGATAGTAATGCGTCGAAAATTGATCAGTATAAGGGAATAATTCTTAAACATCAACCTGAGTTTGAACAAGTCACCGTCGTTTCAGATGAGTACGGAATCTGTGAAATTCCTTGGAAAGGATGGTCTACTTCGAGTCCTATATGGTGGCGTCTTTACAACAAGATTAAACATGATAGATTAGGCATTGATAATGGAATTTTAAAAACAGGATTGTTCCAACATCAGATTCTAGGCCAGGTTCTTCCTGGCTTTTTTCATTTGGAAAATCCAGGTAGGTCAAGGTCTCCACACTCCCTTGGCGTCTGGAAAGACTTCCGAGGAAACTTCGCCAGCATTCCTTGCTCTCGCTACCCCCCCTCGCATACAGAAACGGATTTGAAAAAAGAACAAAGTGCTTTCATAAAAAAGTACATTTTTCTGGCTCTTCATCAACATGTGTGGGTGGCTTCGCCACCCTTTTTTGTTGACATTCGCCTAAATTAAACAAAAAATGGGCTATTTTCTAAAATTTAATCGCCAAAAAAAACAGAAGAAAAAGCCCATGTCAAAATTATACAAATCCAT
>NZ_FRBB01000044.1:0-2018 GCF_900142505.1 Fibrobacter sp. UWH5
TTGTTTCGGGCCAAACTACAATAAAAATAAAAAAAGATGTGATGAGGAATCACAGGAACAGGTTAGAAGAAAAGTTATCGAAGAATTGAAAAAAAGAGAGGGGAATAAACATCTCAATTTACACATCAGCAAAAAAATTACGTTATAAAAAACAGCTTCACCTAAACAAATTTTACAGACAAATCTACTTTATTTTTTTATCCTACATCTAATTAATCATGGCGTAAAAAATTGAACACAACGAAAAGTTATCGGAAACAAACTGTGCGTTGGATATGTTAACAGAAAAAAAAGGTTTGAATATGGCAAGCAAACTTGCAAAAATAATTTTAGCCTTTGCCGTAGTGATGGCTGTAATGATGGCCGGATGCTCGGAGGATGGAGGAAAACCACAAAAGCTGCAAAAGGAACAACAACTGGAACAACGTCAAGAGCAACAGCAGGTTGAAAAAAATTCGGTGGGTTTGGAAAATGAAAGCAAAGATTCTGTTTTGGGGAACAATGTCAAAAAAAATAAAGTCCTTTTGGGTGGTCCGGAACCTCGTACGCACGGGTGCTTGCAAGGTTGTAGAGGTTAGCCATGTGATGAAGCTGCTCGCTGTGTTCAGCGTAATTGCTCTCACGTCAAAATCAATTGCGAATTGTGACGCTTATGATTCTTACATCACGTTGTCTTTCAAAAACAGCCTTACTTCCCGGGTGAGCGAAATCCAGCCTCTCAGATGAAGATTTGTCTTCTAATGGGACAAATATTTCAATTAGCATAAAGTTATGCTATTCAAAAAAAAACTCCACCTAAACAAAAGTTATAGACAAACACGCACTCATTATTTATTTTATCTACACAACCATGGAGTACAAAATTGAATATGGCAAGCAAACTTGCAAAAATGATTTTGGCATTTGCCGTGATGATGGCTATGATGATCGGATGTTCGGAAAAGAAAGACGTGAATGAAACTCAGTCGGCGGAAATACAATTGACCAGCCCTCCAGCAATTACACCTCACAAGAAAAAGCGAATAATTCCGTTGGACAGCTCCCGGATTGTCACTTATAAGGATTATGACCCGAACGATTCCATCATGGTTGGAGTTAGGGCCTTTATTAGAGCTGAAAAAGAATTTATAAAAAAATGGGAATACGCCAAGGATACGGAACTGTTCATAGATGTGGTCAGCAAAATTTGCAGAAATTTCCGGTCGTGCGCATCTAGATTAGACACAACGGCATACAAAAATGACGTTACATTCATTCTGGACAGCCTTATGCAAAATGACCTTTTGGACAGTGCGATTGAAGCAAGAAAACAGGAGATGAATGGACCTTGTTTTGGCAACAATTACGAAAAAAACTTCAGTTTTTGCAATGAAAAAAAAAATGAAGAAATACGAATAAAAGTCAGAGAGGAAATGAAAAAAAAGAAAGTCCTTTTGGGTGGTCCGGAACCTCGTACGCACGGATGTTTGGATGGCTGTAGGGGCTTGCCATGTGAAGAAAAAGCTCGCTGTGCTCAGCGTAATTGCCCTAACGGCAAATTTAAGTGCGAATTGAAAAATTTGGGCACAACAGACAAGGACAAAAAAATGGATTCTTTAATTGAGGAGAGAGTCAGAGACGCCATGGCAAAAGAACCATTTAAAGCAATGGTTGAAGAACAAAAAAAATTTAACGATTCCCTAGATTTAAGAAAAGACAGAAATACACCTCATAAACCAGGTCCAGAAGGAGTTCTAAGAAAGTTAATTCGAGACTGTATCGAAAAGGGAACATGCACAGATGAATAAAATCATCATTTTCATAATTTTGACATTTTCGTCAGTCCCTTTTGCTATAGAATTTTGCGATAATTTGGATCCGTTCATGAATAATGGATATAGCAAAGATGCTGTCATATCATCTTTAAATCAGGATCGACAAAGCCACTATGCAAACGAATGTTTTTCTGAGGGAGGCGAAGGTTCTCATTTTACATATACGGGAACATGGGTTTCAGAATGTGGAGGGAGTTCATCAAA
>NZ_FRBB01000045.1:0-1976 GCF_900142505.1 Fibrobacter sp. UWH5
CCAAGCAACGGGATCATGTCGCAGATTGGCCGTTACGCCATCAACGTGATGGTGGACAAGGGTAATGCTAAATATCCTTGGCTGCCTACGAAGGCAATCGTTGTTTATAACGGAACTGACCCCTGGGACCCACTCGCTCAGTACAAGAACATCCATGCCATGTACAACGGACGCATTCCGCATTTCGAGTTCGCCTTCGTGAACCTGGCGGAAATTGACGACGACCTTTGCCTTGCCCACGGCAACGCCGAGGCGGCCATTGGTGCGATTACCATGAAGTATGCTTTCGACATGGCAAAGTACGAGTCCTTGCTGCCGGAAATCGAGAAAAAATTGCGTGTATTGCCCAGCAGCGAAAGTGCTTGCCTTGTAAGTAAGATTGAGTTATATTTGGATGAGTATGTCAGCCGCAAGGCATTGGAGGAACTGAAGATGGCTTTCAAGAGTATTGGACAAAGGCTTGGCTTTGTGAGCGCCGGAGACGAATACCGCGCCCTTGAACGCAAGGTTCGCAGAATGGAGTCGGCAAGCAAGGCAAAAGATGCGAAACTGGCTGCGAGTGAAGCTAAACTGGCCGACCAGGCCAATGCTCTTGCTGAGAAGGACAATGCTCTTGCTGAGAAGGACAATGCTCTTGCTGAGAAGGATGCACTGATTGCTGCTCTTCAGGCGAAGCTGGCCGAAAAAAGCAAATAGCTGCTGCAAGCATTTCGCATAACGTTAGGACCCCTCGCGGGTCCTTTTTTTATTTGCGTCATTCCAGCGATTCCATTGCTGTCTCCCCGCACCCCTCCGGTGTCCACGACCTGTTCGGGGATCTCCTTTGTTCGTGCTAAAAAATTTTACAATCTTTTTTCAAAAAATCGGGATCCATTCCCCGCAAAAAAGCGTGTATAGGATTGGTGGCAATTTTGCCTTCCCGCAAAGGCTCTTTTCGAGATGGCGTCAAGGACTAACAAGAACCTGGCCGACATCCTCGCCGAAGTGGACCTGGATACCCTTGAAGAAATCCCCGAGGCCTTCGACGAAGTTGGCGAGCGGGGCGAAGCGGATCTCGCCTTCAAGGTGAAGGCCCTCGCCGGTGGTGAAATGCGTTTTGGCCTACTGCTTGAACACAAGTCCTCGCCAAGCAACGGGATCATGTCGCAGATTGGCCGTTACGCCATCAACGTGATGGTGGACAAGGGTAATGCTAAATATCCTTGGCTGCCTACGAAGGCAATCGTTGTTTATAACGGAACTGACCCCTGGGACCCTCTCGCTCAGTATAGGAACATTCACTCCATGTACAACGGACGCGTTCCGCACTTTGAGTTCGCCTTCGTGAACCTGGCGGAACTTGACGATGAGATATGCCTTGCCCACGACAATGCCGAGGCTGCCATTGGTGCGATTACCATGAAGTATGCTTTCGATATGGCAAAGTACGAGTCCTTGCTGCCGGAAATCGAGAAAAAATTGCGTGTATTGCCCTGCAGCGAAAGTGCTTGTCTTGTCGGCAAGATTGAGTTATATTTGAGGGAGTACATTAGCCCAGAGGCATTGGAGGTTCTGAAAATGGCATTCCAGAGTATTGGACAAAGGCTTGGCTTTGTGAGCGCCGGAGACGAATACCGCGCCCTTGAACGCAAGGTTCGCAGGATGGAGTCGGCAAGCAAGGCAAAAGATGCGAAACTGGCTGCGAGTGAAGCTAAACTGGCCGACCAGGCCAATGCTCTCGCTGAGAAGGATGCACTGATTGCTGCTCTTCAGGCGAAGCTGGCCGAAAAAAGCAAATAGCTGCTGCGATCATTTCGCATAACGTTAGGACCCTACGCGGGTCCTTTTTTGTTTGCGTCTCCCCCGCGCCCCTCCGGTGTCCACGACCTGTTCGGGGATTTCCTTTGTTCGTGCTAAAAAATTTTACAATCATTTTTCAAAAAATCGGGATCCATTTTCCGCAAAAAAGCATGTATAGGATTGGTGGCAATTTTGCC
>NZ_FRBB01000033.1:0-9301 GCF_900142505.1 Fibrobacter sp. UWH5
CTCAACACAATCAGGCTGGGCGTGTCAAACGCAAGGATCGAGGCGACGAACAACAAGATAAAGCTACTGATACGGACTGCCTATGGCTTCAGGAATATGAACAACATGCTGTCGCTGATAATGTTGAGCTGTTCCTATGTAGATGTAAAGATTGCCTACGAATGGGAATCGGAATCGAGAGAATCATCTAGCAAGGCTGCCTAAATGCTTCCACACATGTTGATGATGCCTCATTTTTTTGATTCAATTAAGTACGATTTAAACGCATCAAACGGATTTTGCATTTTGCGTATATCGTCGTATGGTTTATGAATCTTGTTGAACAAGGATTCTTGTATATCCTGGTTCATGTCAAGCATGTAACGTGGGCTATGAGTAACTGCTACATTAGAAACACATTCCTCAAATGGTCTATACTTGATTTGAAACGGATTCTGTTTTGCGCAGAATACTTGGATTCTGCTCACATCGGGAATTCGAGTGGATTCCATAATGCTTCCACCCATAACTTTCCAGGAATTAGACTTTGTGCTAAGTGTTTTGACTTCGATGCCGAATGCTTGTCGTTCGTTAATTCTTGCAACAATGTCTGGAAATTTGTGACCGCTTATATATTGAATTTCCCAAGGTAAATTCAATTCTTTTGCAGATTCTTCAACTGCATTGCTTACGTCAATTTCAAAGGATTTCCAAAAATCACCTTTGATTTTTCCACAATTTGCCGATTGCAACTTTGTTTTTGTACAATCCAATAGTTTTTGAAAATCTGCTATGGTCTGATTTTCACGATGATTGAGATTTTGTCCGACGGATATAGACATGACTAAACTCCGAAAAGATCATCCCAAATGAATTCTAGTCTTTTGCCGATTGCATAGCCAAGTAATGGCGGCACCGCGTTTCCAATAACTTTATAAGCTTCGGACGAACTGACCTTGTTTACCCCATCGTTGAATATGAATTCATACTCGTCGGGGAATGTCTGAATTCTAGCACACTCTCTTACGCTAAGTCGCCTTTCGTGAAGGCCTTTTGCGAGTTCTTCACTATGGGTTCCTCCGTGCTCTACGTTTAAACGACGAAATTCAATATTTCCGTGATGTTCACTTCGGATTGTCGGCCCGATATCGTTTAAATCAATTTCAGCACTACCTTGCATTTTCCCGTAATACTTGGCTTTAGAAAACATTTGCTGAGCTTTGTCGCTTGATGCGTCGGGTTCCTTGAGGCCTACAAAAGCATCCTTGCATGTGACAATTTTTTGTAATCCATTGCCATGTGTTTTTAGTGGGTATGGGTAGAATTTTGAATGCGCTCCGTTGGATTCTAAATCTGCGAGAACTTTCGGGTCTGCGTACTTACGTGAAATTCCAATGAATACAACACGTTCTCGACTTTGAGGAACTCCGTATTCCCAAGCCTTTAAAACTTGAGCGTCAACAACACAATAACCTTCATCGATATTTCTAAAGTCTGCTTCAATTATTTTCTTAGCATCACCAAGAGATACCAAGCCTTTCACATTTTCCGCTATGAAAATTTTTGGTTTGACAATTTCAATAACCTGTTTCATCCAGAGATAAAGAGTACCACGAGATTCGTTATCGGCGTGTTCCTCTTTTTTGCCGTTGTGACTTTTTTGCGAATCAAAGCCAAGACGTTTTCCTGCAACGGAAAAATCCTGACAGGGAAATCCTCCCGTAACAACATCGATATTGAGCGGGAATGAAAAGGTCTTTTCGCTTGATTTCTTTACAAGATCAACGATGGATTCCAGATGATAAATTCCATCGACTTTTTTTCTGGAACCAAAAAAGTGGTTCCAAGATTTTTGTGCACAAGGTAAAATGTCGTTTGTGAATACGGTTTCAAAGCGACTGTTGGATAATTTGACGAAATTCTTGTCTATGCGCTCTTTTATCCAGTCTGGATGAATTTTTTCATTGACTGATTTACTTAAAACTGAAAAGCCGCCTTCAAGACCTAAGTCTAGACCGCCACAACCGGAAAACAATGAAAGGACCCGAAGGGCTTTCTTTCTTGACGCCATATCGCCTCGGTGTTCCAATGGAACAGGTGAAAGTTTCCGTTTTCACTTCTGTTCTGGGTACACCTGTGGCGTGCCAGCTTAAAGTAAGCCCAAAAAGAACTCATCCGATTGGATGAGTCCCCCTTGATCCTATTCTTGGTGTGTTAAAAGTTGGTCGTTTTCAAGGACACAAGAACGGGAGCAAAAACAATTGTTCTGCCCTCATTCAACCGTTTTGTCCATAGAAAAAGCGTGAACCGTAAGGCCTGTCTGTCCTTAGGCAACGACCAAGAAGCCCACACAACGACAAGCACAAACGATTCACGCCAATATGACGTGAATTATCTGCCTTATCCTTGGTTGCTAAAAGTTGGTCGTTTTTAAGGACACAAGAACAAGAGCATAACTCTAATACCAGGTCGTTCAGCTCTGCTTTCACAAGGCTGAACTATGTCATTCTCTAATATACAAAAAGTTTGATGACTGCGTTAGGGATGGAAGTGGCGAAGCCATTCGGACTCGCGCATTGCTTGATTTGCGCTGTCTCATGGAGCGCGAGGCTGAACGGACGGGGAGCGGAGCGAGCCGATAACGCGACAGCCCGACCCCGGCGGCGGTTCTGTTGTGCGTGTCCTGGGAGCCGGGGGAACGCCCAAAAGTAAATTTTTAGTTTCGAGAACTGGTGATCCCGTTATCTATTCCAGTTCCTGCTTGAGCATTTCCAGGAAGAGCGCTGCCGGCTTGCTGAAGGCGGCGTTCTTTTTATAGACGGCCACTAGGCCCACTTCTCGGGCGGGGCGCAGGGGGATGAATTTCAGTTCGCTATCTTCAGAAGTGTTGATGATTTTGTCTAGGCCAAGGGCGCAACCCACGCCTTCCTTTACCATGAGGGAGGCGTTAAAGAGCAGGTTGTAAGTGGCGATGACATTCAGGGGAATGCGGCCCAGCCATCCTGAAAATTCGTTGCTCCTGAAGGACTGCCTAGAAACAATCAGCGGAATTTTCGTTAGGTCTGCGGGCTTTATAAATTTGCGTTCTGCAAGTTCCGAATCTCTGCGGACGAGGAGCCCCCAGGTGTCCTTGCTTTGCAGGGCAAGGTAATCGTACTTCTGCTTGTTTACGGGCTCAATGAGAATGCCGAAATCCAGTAAGCCCTGGTCCAGTTTTTCGGTCACGTCTGCGGCGTTTCCGCTGAACAGGTTCAGGCGGACTTGAGGATGTTTTTCATTGAACTTCTTGAAGACTTTGGCGATGACTCGCATGCCGTCGGTTTCGCCGCCGCCTACGAAAATGTCGCCGGTAAGTTCCTGTTGGCTTGAGACCTTGAATTCGTTTGCGGTGCGTTCTGCAAGGGCCACGATTTCTTCGGCTCTCTTGCGAAAGTGAATGCCGTCTTCGGTAAGGATGGTCTTCTTGTTGGAACGTTCAAACAGCTTTACGCCCAGCTCTTCTTCCAGTTCCTGCATTTGGCGGGAAAGGGTGGGCTGGGTAACGAACAGCACATCGCTTGCCGCTTTGGAAATGCTTTCTTCCTGGGCGACGGCTAAGAAGTATTTGAGGGTTCGAAGTTCCATGGAGTGAAATATAACTTTACTATCCAAATACACAACCCATCAGCAGCACAGAACATACCACAAAAACAAGTACTGTTGCGATACCAAGAATTTTCCACTTGAGGGAAAATTCTTTTTGGTATATGCCCAATCCAACATAGGGAACAAAACTCAACAACGCTGGCATGATGTAGCGGAAATCGTTGCTGCAGGCATAGGGATATTTGTAACGCAGGTAACCCAATGCTGCAAAGAACAGGATTCCCTGAATAAAAAGAATCCAATGGTAAACATCCAGTTTTGTTTTCCACCAGCCGCGAATCGCAAATACGATCAAGCCCAGGAATGACACGCTAATGAAGGATGCCAAGGTCTTACCCAATGCGGTTTCCACAAGTTTGAATTCTCCAAACAGGGAAGATTTGAGGGCGTAATTGAGAAAGTATTCTCTGCCCAGACCGTTGGCCCATGCGCTGGTATAAGGTTCCGTTAGGAAAGACTTCAGATCAAAATAAAGATAGTTTCCGGCTTCGTTCCCGACTTTCAAGCCCGAGTGCAGACTGTTTGCGTTGGAAACTAGGCCTCCTTCGCCCATTATTTTTTCGAAGGCCAATCCAACAAAGATTAGAAATAATAAAATCCAGCTTGTGATTTCTGGTTTGGTTGGTGTAATTTTTTTTGGCGAACGATTTTTGAGATAGCCTGCAACAGCCATCAGTATTACAAGAGCCAAAGAGATAAAGCCTGTGGATTTTGTCCAGATTGCAAGAGCTGCGCAAACCACGGCGAAAACAAGGGACGAACCTTTCCTATACCTAATGTAATTGAAGCCCGAAAGCAGGCAAAGAACATGCAGTGCAATGAACATCTGGTCGTTCCCGATTCTTGGAGCGACTAAAAGTAAGGTTGGCCACACCGTCCAAAGGGCCGCGGCAACAATCAGGCTTTTTCCATCCACAAGACTCTTTAAAAACGCAAGACCGCAAATCAATACGAGAATTGAAAGTGCCAAACTAAATAGCTGAACGCCAGCACTTGATGCAAATCCTAGCAGGCTACTCACGATAAGCGACGGTGCTGCCACCGTGTAATAAACAGGTGGATGGTAACAGGTCCAGCATTCATCCGCTGCAGGAATCGCAAGGTTATCCGCAATATACTGAATGTACGCCAAATGACCTTCTACATCATTTGCAAATTGTGTGTAGGGCAAGGCTCTGAACATGGCGAACCGCAGGAACACTCCGAACACGACGCAAAGAAGTAAAAATGAATGCCACTTGCGGCGTTTGCATAAGGATGCAAGAGCTAATCCCACAAGGATTGCAATCACGATTTCCAGGGCGTCCGTAAAGCCAGTCCCCTTTGGAAAAACATTGATTCCTCCGGGGCCGCCGCCATTTTTCAGGGTAAGTTCATAAGTCGTTCTGGGGCCGACGCGGTGGGGCGCGGTAACAGAATCTGCCAGCACAAATCCCTTGCTGTAATTACATCTGCCAGAATAATCCGACAGGGGAATGTCTGTGCCGTTAATCGTTAGCGATTCTGCGCAATCATCGGGGATGATGTTCAGGTCATAGTGAAGATTCAGCGGATTTGAGATGATAAAGCTAACGCGAAAATTTTCGCCCTGCATCATTTTTCTGGAGATCGGCAGCGATGTCTTTTCGTCGTTTTCTCCTTGGTGAAGAATCACGCTTTCCACACGGATTTGCCCGTATTGCAAAAATGCGAAACACGCAAGAACGCCGACGATGCAACGAAATTCAAAATTTCCAAGAATTTTCTTAAGCACATTTTTCATTTTTTTTTGCCTTCGTGGTATTCTTCTTCGGTATTGACATTCCAAAGATCCGATTTGTCAACGGAGCCTTCGCGAATACACTTTACGGTTTCCATGGCTGTCAGCATACTGTGATCCATGTTGTTGTATTTGTGCATGCCGTTACGGCCCATCAGGAACAGGTTTTCGATGTTGTCCAGATATTCGCGAATTTTATGGAATTCGCCATAGGTTCCGAAGTAGGCCGGATAAGCCTTCTTGACGCGGAATACAACGGAATCGCGAACTGACTCCGGCTTTGCCACATGAATCCTGTCCAGTTCTGCAATGGCAAATTGGATGAAATCGGCATCGGACATAGTCCACATTTCCTCGCCTTCGTTAACGAAATATTCCAGGCCAATCCAAACCTTGGATGGATCACTAACTAGATATGGACTCCAGTTGTTGAACACCTGAATGCGACCCAGCTTTACATCGCTTTCCTGAACATAAATCCAGTTGTCCTTTACGTTTCCTATTTCAAGTTTATCCAGCAGCAGGCCGACGGTCATAAAATCCCGATAGACGAGTCCTTCCGCAACCCGCTTTACTTCGGCGGGAACAGAAGTCTTGGGCTGATCCATGGCGGTTACCAGTTCCTTCACGGGCATGGAGCTTAGGAAATAGTCGCATGGAATTGTCTCGACGCCTTGACCGTTGTCAACGGAGACACTCACCACGCGATTCTCAATCCGATTTACGCCCACAACCTTTGCGTTCATCACAATTTCACCGCCCATGTCAAGGATTTTC
The DNA here is from genome assembly GCF_900142505.1 of Fibrobacter sp. UWH5. NCBI lineage: Bacteria > Pseudomonadati > Fibrobacterota > Fibrobacteria > Fibrobacterales > Fibrobacteraceae > Fibrobacter > Fibrobacter sp. UWH5. The sequence continues at coordinate 6,161 of NZ_FRBB01000033.1, forward strand.
TGGGCGACGGTTTCCCAAAGCTGGCCAGGCCCAAGTTTTGGATATAGGAACTGGCCGATTAAACTTGTTTCGGTATTTTTCTGACGGAATTTATCTGCGCTATCCCTATCAATGGCGCGTCTATTACTTTTGAAAATTTGCTTTACCGCATGAACCACAGTCTTTGTAATGGAAAGCCCTTTAATTCGCTGGCCGCCCCATTCCGGGCTGATTTTATTGCAGGGAACACCCCAGAGCTTTTCGGTGTAGTCCCTGAAAAAGGTTCTATAAAGTTCAACGCCGAAACGGTTGATCATAAAATCTTCAAGACTCTTTTCGGAACGGGCAGGAAGCAACTGCACCTTAAGATAGCTCAGGCCAATTTTCATCATTCGCCAAAATCCAAGTCCGCGAATGGTATTTCCGTTCAAGGTTACGGGGTAGTCGAAGAGTTTCCGCAGGAACAAGATGCGACTTAGCCGGCTACGGCAAAGCATGACCAAATCGTCTTTTTCTGGATGGGGCCCGTCCTTGGATTCCAGGGGAAGAATGTTCAGCCACCAGTCCATAACAGCATCGCTCTTGCTGAAGAATCGATGGCCTCCAATATCCATCCTGTTGCCTTTGTAGCAAGCCGTCCGGGAGATTCCGCCAATTGCATTTTCTGCTTCAAAGATTACAGGCTTTACATTTGTGGTGCGAAGTAAATCCAATGCGGCGGTCAAGCCTGCTGGCCCGGCACCTGCGATGATAGCAATTTTTTGGGATTCATTTTCAGTGGTCATGTCAATCCTTTTTTTTCTCGGAACAAGGTCAGCTTTCGCGCTCCGAAGTTCCACATCAAAACAACTGCCGCGGCAATCATCTTGGAAATCATTTCCTGCCCATGGAGCGAGTCCACCAGGAAAACCATCAACAGTTCGTTAAGCGCAACACCTGCAAAACCAATCACGGCGAATACGGCAAACTCTGCAGACTTACGCATTTCAAGCCTGCGTTTGCAATCCGAGAAAACCCACCTGACGCTAAGGGCATAGTTGAGTACCAGACCAGCAACCAATCCGATGAAATTCGCAAGCAGATAATGCCACCCTAGAACATACAGGCAAAAAGCGAATAGCCCAAAATCCACTAGAAAGGCAAATCCACCCACTAGTAAGTAACGTGCTAGTTGCGCTAGCACTCCTTTTATTTCAACCATAATGTTATCGTTTAGTTTTTACAGCAGAGAAGACTTGAACCATTCTCCGTAGGCAAAAGCGTCAGGATTTGCAATTTTCTTTAAGCTTTGGTACAAAATAATCTACAGAAGTCTCAGGAACATTTGCCGCACAATGCATCTCAAGAACTGCATCTTCCTCGCAACCGAGACCAATGTACGCAACGCTATGTTCTATAAAGCCTTCGGCCTGTTTGCAAAAGTTAAGGAACGCTTCACGATCTTCTGCACATTTTCCCTTATTGCCGCCATAAACTCCACTAATCGAATAAACGGGTTGAGTTTGTCCCTCGACAAAGCTCCTTAAACTTACTGTTAAATAGCTATCGCCATTTTCAAAGGTCTTGACCTGTTGCAGGGAGGACTCTTCTCGATAGACGTTTACGACACAACCTTTTTGATTTTGGTCCAGTTTTTCATATACCGTTTCTTTGGGCGTTTTAAAAACACGATATGTAGAATTTGTACCCCTGTTCATTTCGACAATAGCAGATGTGTCTATTTTAAATCCTTCAGGAATCAGTCTTTCATTAAACCATTCCCCATAGGAAGCTGCTTTTGCGGAAGGAGAATAACAGCCTTCCTCACATTTCCAGATTTCGCTCTTGAATATCTGATTTTTTCTTGTGGGTTTCATTGAAGTGATTTCGCCATCGCAATCTTCAAACAAGAAATAAACGGGAAAATAGTTCATGCTCTTCATGCACGATCCACCCGGGCTAATGCTAGTAAATTCTATCTCGTTGTTTGCAACGCTACTTAATACATGGCCCGTAGGTTGTGCGCCATCATTTACGAAAGTCGCGTAATACTTGCATTTTTCCCTGCTTTCGTAAGCAACATCCCTCATTAATTTCGACGTCATTGGAAAGCACTTTGCCATATCTGTTTGGGCTATTTCCTTCAAGATAGGTTTGTCTGTTAAATCAAAGGAACTGTTCATGAAATCTATACATTCCATAGATGCAGAACCGTTATAGGCAATCACATGGTTGTCAAAAGTAAGTTCATCAACACTGGAAACATATTGCAAGACATAGCGCTCAAGGGTCTGGTGATAGTTTACCGCAACTGAAGTATCGGTAGGCGTAATTATCGGAGAATCAATACTACTAGACGATGAAGAAGTCGGCTCCTGATACGACGACAAAGATTCAAATCGTCCCGTTGAAGATTGAGCTTTTTTAGATAATTCTGCGCATCGATTAACGGTTGCATTTTCAAAACGAGTGAACAGGATATTTATTGAATCTGCATGTACATTGGAAAGTCGACAAGCGCCATCGAAAGATCCATTCTTGCAGCCATTACTTAAAGTAAAGAATTCATTGCCGGCTTGGCTTTCACATTCGCTCTTGAAGACATTGTAGGCGGAATCGCACTTTACTCCCATGTGACCGCCATTAAGCGTGGATACGACAAACCCTTCCTGAATTAGGAATGTCATTGCTAGACTTGTGCTATCTGCGGTACATTCAGCTCGCGCACCAGAGCCATCTTCTGCTAATGCTAGTTTTCCACCATCAATTCTAGCATAGGCTGATTCTTGCAGACTTGTTCCATAGCTATACCATTCGTTAAGCCGTTCCTCAGAAACGGCATTCTGGTCCTCAATAGAACCGCCAGCAACCTTGTCTGATTCGGAACATGCAAACAAGAATAAAATCAGCAAACAGAATAAGGCAACTTTATCGAATTTCATCTTTTTTTAGAGGCATCATCAACATGTGTGGAAGCATTTAGGCAGCCTTGCTAGATGATTCTCTCGATTCCGATTCCCATTCGTAGGCTATCTTTACATCTACATAGGAACAGCTCAACATTATCAGCGACAGCATGTTGTTCATGTTCCTGAAGCCATAGGCAGTCCGTATCAGTAGCTTTATCTTGTTGTTCGTCGCCTCGATCCTTGCGTTTGACACGCCCAGCCTGATTGTGTTGAG
>NZ_FRBB01000036.1:0-6969 GCF_900142505.1 Fibrobacter sp. UWH5
CCGCCTGACATAATCCAGGCCAAATTCAAGAAATTTTAAACAAAAAAGGCACGGCGATACACCGTGCAGGGGGGAATCTTTGTCCAATATCAATAAAAACAGGCTATGTTCTTTCAAAGTGTAGATGTAATATAACTATCTAAAAAACACACCCTTTTAGAAACTGAGATTTACCTACCTATAAACTGTATCTTAGATACTTGGTCTAACCTAATTTTTGTTGGGTTAGACCATTTTTTAGTATTTTAGCCTAAATATTAAAGGTCAGACGAACTCTTTCGCGGATCAAACCCATAAAAACAAAACGGACTAAACCAGCATCAAAGCAAAGTTTAGTCCGTTTTTTTGCGCCATTCCGAGGTCTACAGCCCCGAGGGAGCCCGCAGCAATTACTTACTCGGGCTGATTTTGTTCAGGCCGATTACTTGCCCAGGCCGAAGCGGATAGCGCGTTCACCCTGCACGCGGAGCACATACACGCCGCTATTCAGGGAGCTCAGGTCAACCATCTGACCGGCAGAAACATTGCCGCTCATGGCTGCACGACCGCGAAGGTCCACAACTGCATACTGCAGGTCCTTGCCGCGAGAAACGCTGAAGTTCATGTTGCCTGCGCCCATGCGGATTGCAGAAGCCTGGGCAAGCATAATGGGCTTGCGTTCGATACCCACCACAGGTTCGCTCTGGGTCAGCTTGTAAAGGAACTCGAAGGCTCTCTTCTGCACTTCCTTTTCGTACTTGGGATCGTCATCGTAGAATTCGTGGGCAACACCTTCGACAAAGTAAGTTTCATGTTCAATCTTCTTCTTGGTCAGCAGGGAGTCAATCACATAGCTGCCATACAGAGTGGGAGCGTGCAAATCCAAGGCATAAGAAGCCACAGTGGCACCCAATTCAGAAGGAATCAGGTTCTGCAGCACCTTGGCCACATTGCTCAGGGGGCGACCCGTCTTGAAGTAAACGGTTTCATCCTTGGTGCCGTGAATCAGGAGCACCGGAGTCTTGTTGTCACCAATCATCTTCAGGTTGTGAACGGCACCCCACAGGGCAACCACACCGTTGGCAAAGGGATTTCCCTCAGAACCGTAATCATCCAGGAGACCCAGGTCAGGAGCGCCCTTCTTCTTGATATAAGAGGGGAAATCATCTTCGGTACGGGCATAAACATCTTCCAGGGAGATGATTGCGCCGGCGCTATTTCCGAGGAGGTAGATACGTTCGGGGTTGATGCCGTACTTGTCGGCGTTGGCACGGAAGTAACGAACGGCGGCACGAACGTCCTGAACGCCACGGTAAACGGCGCGGGCGAAGTCAACGCTATCGATGCTGAGCTGCTTATCCTTACCGGTCAAGGTTACGCCCAGGCGGTATTCAATGGAAGCGGCCACGTAACCGCGGGCAGCCAGGGAGTCGCAATAGTTCACGGACTTCTGTTCGAAATCGTCCTTGGCACCGGCCACCATGGCACCACCATGACTCACGATCACCAGGGCACGATCCTTGGCCTTGTCATCCTTCGGTTCATAAAGGTCCAGCTTCAGGTCGCGCTTTTCGGTATCATTTTCGTTGTTGTAGAAGTAGGCGACCGTCGTGGGATCCTGCTTCAGAATTGAAGCTGCCTGATTGTACTTCAGCAGGGATTCCGTAATGGTATGATAGGAGCTGAGGTGCGGCACCTTGGTAGCGAAGCTAACGTCAGTAGTCTTCTTGACCTTGAACTGGCGATCCTTATAGCGTTCTGCGGCAGTTGCAGACGTCGAAAGAACCAACATAGAGAGCGCAACGGCGGCTACGCCCCATGTTTTTGATGAAAAATAGTTCATATTCTCTTCCTTTCTTAAAAATTCGGCGGGAAATATAGACAAATTTTCATAAATTTGTAGGTATGACAAAGATTAAAACCGCAACTCTGCAAGGAAAGTGGACTGGTGATACCAAGTCCAACAACGAATGGTACAAGGCCGAAGCCCGCAAGCTCAAAGGCCAGGGTGTCGATATCATCATCCTCCCCGAAATGTTCCACACGCCCTACTTCCCCTTCGAAGAAAACGCCGACTTCTTCGACATGGCCATCGAAAAAGATGACGTCCTTGTTCAGGAATGGCAGAACATCGCCCGCGAATTGAACGCCGTCGTGGTGTTCCCCTTCTTCGAAAAGCGCGCCCGCGGCATCTACCACAATTCAGCCTTTGTCTTTGAACGCGACGGAAGCATCGCCGGCCTTTATCGCAAGAGCCACATTCCCGACGATCCCGCCTTCTACGAAAAGTATTACTTCATCCCCGGCGACACCGGCTTTGAACCCATCCAGACTTCCGCCGGCAAGATCGGCGTGCTGATTTGCTGGGACCAGTGGTTCCCCGAAGCCGCCCGCATCATGAGCCTGAAGGGCGCAGACCTTCTGATCTACCCCACCGCAATCGGCTGGATGAAATCCGAACCCGCAGAACTTTACCCCCGTCAGCAGGACAGCTGGACCACCGTCATGCGCGGCCACGCCATCGCCAACCGCACCTTCGTGCTTTCTGCAAACCGCATCGGCACCGAAGGCGAACTGACCTTCTGGGGAACAAGCTTTGTTGCAGCCCCCGATGGCTACCTGATCAAGAAATGCGATACCGATTTCCTGGGAGCCTCCATCGTCGAAATCGACCTGGGCGAAACTGAATTCAATCGCCGCTGGTGGCCGCACTTCAGAGACCGCCGAGTAGACCTGTACGGCGACATCCTAAAAATCTGGTGCGACTAGGACGCACCTTCGGTGCGTTGAGGTTTAGGGAGGCGTCGCCGACCGACCTCATCGCTCAAACCTAAAAATGGATTTATCTATGGCTACATCTAATTCTCTCCGATATCCCGCTGAATGGGAAGAACAGGCAGCCACCTGGCTCGCCTTCCCCCACAATCCCAAGAACTGGAACGGCGAACGCGGCGTAAAAATCCGCGCCTTCTATTTCAAGCTGATCAAGACCATTACCGATTTCCAGCCGGTCAACGTCATTGTCCCCAGTCAGAAGTTCTTCTCTGACGAAGAAAAAAGTATCCTGGCCTCCTGCAAGCACCCGGCCAACGTCATGGTCATCAAGAACAACGACATCTGGATCCGTGACTACGGTCCGTTCTTCATGCAGAAGGGCAAAAAGAAAGTCATCGTAGAAACCCAGTTCAACGCCTGGGGCGCCAAGTTCCCCCCTTGGACTCTCGACAACAAGATTCCCGCAGCCATCGCCGAAAAGACCGAAACCAAGCTGGTCAAGAGCGTTCCCTACATCTTTGAAGGCGGCGCCATCGAAGTGAACGGCGACGGTCTGGGCATCACCACCCTGGATTGCCTTATCGGCAAGAACCGCAACGCCGACAAGGACCTGCCCAAGGTTGTAAAGGCCCTCTGCAGCGCCTTTGGACTCCGCGATCTGCTGGTCCTCCCCCACGGCCTTCACGGCGACCACACCGACGGCCACATCGACAACGTCGCCCGCTTCGTAGAAAAAGACCGCGTGGTCATGTGCTGGGCCGAAGGCAAGTCCCCCAATGCCCCCATCCTCGCCGAAGCCAAGTACCTGTTGGAAGCCTGGCTCAAAAAGCACTACGGTGATTCCGCCAAGGTCGACACCCTCCCCATGCCGCCCCAGCGCACCTTGCCCACCGGCGAAATCATGCCAGCAAGCTATATGAACTTCATTTATGCAAATGGAGCATTGATTTTCCCCAAATACAAGTCTCCTAACGATGCAGTCGCTATGAAGTATTTCCAGAGCGTCTATCCTGACCGCAAAGTTATTGCGATCGATAGCCGAACCGTTCTGGAAGAAGGCGGAAGCCTTCACTGCATGAGCAAGCACGAAAACGCATAGTTCAAGCGAACTCTTTGAAATATGGGCCGCAAAAAAAACTGCAACCTGTAAGAAAAGCCTCTTGATTCAATCAAGAGGCTTTTTCTTTTGGACTTGTAGAAAATGCAGAACGTTTGTGCAAAGCAAAAAAAACGTCCCCCCCAAAAAAAGAGGAACGTTTCTCAGATTTTTTACTTGGAATTTTCAAGTAGTTTCTATGCGTTTTCCAGCAGTTTCTGGACGCTCTGGGCAAACTTTTCCAGGCTGGGGTCGCGGGCGCCCATCAGGAGGATGGTATCACCGGGCTTGGCGTCGGCGACCATAGCCTTGGCACATTCATCACGCTTTTCGATGTAACGAGCATCTGCGCCAAGGGCCACCAGGTCGTTGGCCAGATCGCCTGCGGAAATGTCGCGAGTAACCGTTCCACCAGCGTAGTAGATTTCGCTGAAGTACATTGTGTCGGCGGCACGTTCCCCGTCTGCGGAGGCTGCGTCGGAACCGCGCAGAGCCTTGTTGATGAATTCAACCAGATCGTTACGCAAGAAGCGAGTAGGTCCAAATCCATGAGGCTGGAACCAAGCCAGAACGCGGCCCTTGGTGAAACTCTGGGCGCTCAGGATACTTGCAGAAATCTTTGCTGGATTGTGGGCAAAGTCATCCACCAGGGTAACGCCATTGAAGGTTCCCAGAATCTGATGACGGCGGAACACTCCCGGGAAAGAGCTGAGGGCATCGGCGCAGGTGCGGAGCGAAACTCCGGCCTGCAACGCGGCTGCGGTTGCAGCCAGGGCATTTTCCATATTGTGGCGGCCCGGCAGCGGTACCGTAAACTTCACCAGTTCATTATTGTGACGGCAACGGAAAATGATGCTGGGGCCTTCCGTGCGGAAATCAATGCCCTGGACGCCCACATAGCTTTCAGTACCGAAGTCATTGTGACGATCCTGACTGAAAGGCTTTGCCAGCGGATGGGCGTCATTCACAATCAGAGTCTTGCCGTTGTTCAAAATGTTATCGCGGAACTTGCCAAAGATCTCCTGCAGTTCGCTCATTTCCTTGTGGTCCTTATCCACGTTCAGAATAAGGCCCACTTCAGGTTCGTAACGGACCAAAGTTCCATCACTTTCGTCAGCTTCAACCACCAGCCATTCGCCGGAACCGCTGACAGCGTTACCAATCTTGCCTTCCTTCTGCAGGTTCACAAGGCCAGCGCCAGTCATTACAGAAGGCTGCAAACCGGCGTACTGCAGAATGTGGTAAATCATGGCAGTCACCGTGGACTTGCCGCTGGTACCGCTAACCGCAATGGTCTTTGCTTCCTTGGAAATCTTGGCCAGCATTTCACTGCGGTGCATTACGGCAACACCAAGTTCCTTGGCACGCTTCAAATCCGGATTGGAATCTTCGATGGCGGTGCTGACCACAACGGCGGTCAAGTCTGCGGAAACACCGGAACCATCCTGGGCAAAGCACTTGATACCGCACTCCTCCAGCTGTTCCATAACCCGGGGCTTCTCGCAGTTGCCAGCAAGATATTCACCAAACTGACGGTCAGATCCGCGAACATCAACACCGCGGCCAACCAAGTACTGGCCAATGGCGCTCATGCCAACACCAGCAACACCAATAAAGAAATAAGATTCCATAATTCAGGCGGCTCCTGCGCCAATTATAAAAGGTTCGGATCGATTGTGGGTTCGTAACCAGGTTCTACGAAGTCTTCCTTGGCAATTCCCTTCTTGCGGGCGGCCTTCATCTGCTTGATAAGCTTGCGTTCGGCAGCCTTGGCCTTACGGGCAGCGGCACGTTCCTTACGTTCAGCAAAACGCTGGGCACGAGTCTTACGTTCCTTATAGGGAGCGGCCTCTTCCGGAGTGATAGCCAGGAGTTCGTCGCTTTCGTATTCGTCGATGTAATCGCCCTCGTCCTCAAAACGCATTTCGGGATCCAGTTCGCGGAAGGCGGTATCGTCTTCAGAGAAGTTGGGAGCGTCTTCGGGGCATTCCTTCTTCAAGAGTTTCAGCACCTTGTCGAAAGGCTTTTCCAGAGGAACCTTGAACTTCATCTTCTTGCCGGTAGTCGGGTGAATCAGTTCAATCTTCACAGCCTGCAGCAACTGGGCCGGAGCAATTTCCAGAACCTGTTCTGCATATTCGCGCATCAAGGGAGACACGCGGTTCAGGCAACCTTCGCGACCATCGTACAAGGGATCGCCCACCACAGGGTGGCCCATGTAACGGCTATGCACGCGGATCTGGTGAGTACGGCCGGATTCCAGCTGCAGTTCCAGAAGGGTTGCAAAATTAAAGAACTTCTTGGCGGTATAATGGGTACGGCTTTCCTTGCCGCCATTGACCACAGCCATCTTCAAGCGATTCTTGGGATTGCGACCGATAGGCGCATCGATAGTACCTTCCAAGTCGCGAACATGGCCCCACACCAGAGCGTTATAGGTGCGGTGCAAAGTGCGGGTTTCCAACTGATGTGCCAGATGACGGTGAGCGTTGTCATTTTTGGCAACCACCATCAAACCCGGAGTGTCCTTATCCAAACGATGGACAATACCCGGGCGCAGAGCGCCATTGATGGTAGAAAGGTTTTCCTTGAAATGGTACAGCAAACCGTTGGCCAAGGTACCGCCCTTTACGCCGGCACCCGGATGCACCACCAGATTACGGGGCTTGTTGATCACCACAATATCGTCATCTTCGTAAACGATATCCAGAGGAATTTCTTCCGGTTCCAGGGTAGAGGCTTCCTTTTCGGGAACTTCACCGCAAACCACCACCATACCCGTTTCTACACGGAAGTTCTTGGGAGTGGCCACCCCACCCACCTTCACTTCGCCGGCAGCGATCATCTTCTGCACATCGGTACGGGAAACATTTTCAAGAACGCCAACAAGGAACTTGTCGATACGTTCACCATTCTTCTTTTCGTCTACGAGATAATTCATACAAGGGTAAAGATAGAAAAAAGCCTAATCCCATTTAAGATTGGAATACAGCAAACAGTACAATTCAGACTTTTTGGATTTATTCTCAACTTCCGCCGTTTTTAACACTAAAAACGCACTTTTAAAACACGTCCAAACACCGGTGCTATTTTCGCACCGATGCAATCCGCCGGTCTGA
>NZ_FRBB01000009.1:0-112915 GCF_900142505.1 Fibrobacter sp. UWH5
ATAAAGCTACTGATACGGACTGCCTATGGCTTCAGGAATATGAACAACATGCTGTCGCTGATAATGTTGAGCTGTTCCTATGTAGATGTAAAGATAGCCTACGAATGGGAATCGGAATCGAGAGAATCATCTAGCAAGGCTGCCTAAATGCTACCACACATATTGATGATGCCTCTGTTTTTTAAATAATTTAAAGCAAAAAGACTAGCTAAGGTATTTGGGGAATGAAATGGACAACATTCAAAAAATTCGAAGAGTTCTGATAAGTAGGAACCACGCAAATCTTGCGGATTTACTAATTCATTCCGAAGGGGAACTTTCGGAATCAAGTACTTATGGACATTATTTATTCTCTACGATAAGCACATATTTCATCAAATCTCCACCCAAAGAAACAGATTTGCTAAATGCATTAAGTGCGGTTGATAAAAAAAGAATCTTTGATGCAGTAATATCTGTTTATCCATATAGAGATCATGCTCCAGAAATAGTGAATGTTGAGTATCAGATATCATTTGACTCTGATGTAGAAGATTTATCTCCGGAGACTCCTGCAATAAAAGAAGTCTCTCGTGATTATATTGTCAGTTTGTCAAATCGAGCGTTGAATGATATAGAGAATGGCGATTATGACAGTGCAATTACTAAATCAAGAACATTGGTAGAAGAAGTCTTTTGTTTTGCAATTGAACAACAAAATCAGAAACCTAATGATAATGGGAAAATAGATGATTTGTATAAACAAGTTAAGAAACTTTATAGTATGCACCAAGATGCAGAAACTGATGTTCGAATAAATAATCTATTGTCCGGTCTGAATAAAATTGTAGATTCAATTTCTCAAATGCGAAATAAGGGAAGTGATGCTCATGGCCTTGGGAACCGGCGCATAAATATAAAAGATTATCATGCGAGATTATTTGTGAATTCTTCAAGAATCGTTGCTGATTTTATTTTGGCTGTTGTGGAAAATAGGAAATAATGTTTAGCCTATGATTACCTGGCAGAATGCATTAAGTGATGATGGCTCTTTAAAAAACATCAGTGAGGTGACTGATGCGTATTGAAAGGTTCATTGCTTTACTTGTTTTGGATGCAATAATGGATTGACGGCTGTTCTTGGAAAACAGCGAGAACGTCATTTTAGGCATACTCCAGGTTGTATATGCAATCCCGAAACATATTTGCATCAAGTCGGGAAAAAGATGTTTGTCGATTTGTTTGAATTGGCGAAGAAAATAAATAAAAGATTGTTGGTTGATTTTCTTCAAACGAAAATATGTGTAAATCCTGACTGTCCTTTAGGAAAAGACCATTGCGTTGAAAACGTAGGGGAATACGAAGAATTTGAACTTTTTCCCCACTTCAATCATTATGAGGTAGAAAAATATGATCCTGATACAGGTTTGACGCCAGATATCTTGCTAACTAATGATGATGGCGAAAAAGTTTATATTGAAATATTTGTAAATCATCCGTCGTCTGAAGAAAAAATTAAATCAAATATTCCTATTGTAGAAATAAGCCTTTCTGAGGAAGCTGATTTAAAGTGCTTAAAACCTGAATTGAACGATGGCGATATAAAAATAGACAACACATTCACAGAATGCTTTAACATTCCTAATTCAAAAAAGCTTGCAGAAAAACCAATCTGTTTAAAAAGTCTTGATAAAGCGCGACAGCACTTTTTAGATTACTTTCGCTATTATCAGCAGAATGAACAATCAGTTGAACTCGTTTATTCGTGCACAAAAATATGTGAATCAAAAAACTGCCCTCATTTAGAAAAAGGGCGTTGCGTTAAGCCTACAGGATTTGACCGATTTGATTTAGCAGAGATGTTCAATACGTTTATAAAAGAGGATAAAGCTGAAAACTTCTCGCAAGATTTAATCATTACGAATGGGAAAAAGGCGAAAATACGATTTCAGTTTGGATTAAGATTGTCGGAAACCTGCGAATATGGTGATGATGGGCGTGTTGTTCAGTATGCAATCAATCTAGATTCTGATACATATCCGTGGCAAGAATGCTCTGTGGTTCAGGAGGGCTCTAAAGTCCGCTTCTTAAATTTTGAAAAGAAAAATGAATTAGATTGCAAGAGACAATTTTTTAACGCCATAGTAGTTTACAAAAATGGTCGCTGTATGCCATTGAGCGAACACAGAATTACGGACATTAAGAAAAAAATTTTAGAGCAAAAACAAGCTATCGTCGAATATATCCTTATCCCAACATCAAGATTGGAACAAGAATTAGGTTTTCCTACTTACAAGGATCAATTTAAAGCAGCCATTTCTGTTTTTAAATTAAAGAAACAAGATGTGAGGAATTGTTTTCTCTGTAAGTATAGTGGCGATAATTCGTATAGTTGGGATGATGATAGCAAACCGATTTTCTGTAAAACATTTCGTTTTCCATGCTCTTCTGGCCAGGCCGTTGGCTGTGAACGATATAGGATCAAGTATGATGCGGTTCAGGAACATTTGAACAATGAAGGCTTGAAAAGGCTACTGTTTGAATGTTTGGAAACTTACAGGATTAAATAATCAGGTCATAGATTTTCATAAGGAGATGTCATATGCCACATGATTGTCGGTGCAATAAATGTAAAAGTGTAATTTATGCAATGTTCTTCAGAATCTATGATGAAATTGAGTTTAAACCCAAATTTGAAACTGCTTCCGTCCGATTGGCAGATTATGAAGGGAAGAAAGTGTATCAATCATTGAGCAAGATATATAAGGCGCTGCAGAGTTGTGGAAGGAATAAACGTTTTGTTAGGGTGAAAAATCTATGTGAATCTGACTTATATATACCATCAAAAAAACTTTTAATAGAAATAGATGAGTCGCAGCATTTTACGGAAGAGCGGTATACAGCATTGAAAAACTATCCAAAAGGTTTTGAGTTTTCATATGATGTAAAATCATACAAGCGAATGTGCAAAAAGATAAGGTCTAAGGACCCTGACCCCAAGTATAGAAACCAACAGCGTGCTTGGTATGATTCTGTTCGCGATTTTCTTCCGAAAATATGTCCGGAAGAGGTGAAAAAAGTTATTCGCATTCCTTTAGGTGAATATAAGTGGTGCGATTTAGACCATAAAAATAAAAAAGATGTAGCAAAATTTAAACGATTGCTCAAATCGGAGTGTATATGGCGAAAATAGGTTTGGTCTCATTTCAGAATTCGTGGAATACGATTAATAATGCAACTCGTTGGAATTTATTCAAGCAAATACGAACTTTTGCCTTGAATAATAATGTGACGTATTTGTTATTTTCAGGTTCAACATTATTTGATAAAAAAACACAATCTGACAAAAGTGTAGAGAAGATTGTAAATAAAGTTGGCCTATTTTTTAAGAAGTTTTCAATTATTTTCGAAATGAATAATGAACGTATTTTGAAAAATAAAGTACCGCCATATGGATTATATGCTTTTGAAAAAGGAAAGAAAAAATTGGGTCCTGTATGTCAACTATTGGCCACGAGTAAAGCGCCAAAGTCGTTATATGAAGAATTATGGCGACAGATACAATCAAATGAACGTACAGTGAGTTTGAATCAAAAAAAATTTCTAATTCTAATTTGTGGCGAATTAAATATCCTTCATAATTGTCAAAATGATAATAATAGAGTTGATGGATTACGTTATCAATTTGGTGGTGGTAGCATTCGAAGTGTGAAATACGATATCCTTTTCAATCCAACGCATACTCCATTAAAAGCTATGTATGGTAAGTATAAAAATAGACTGAAGTATATGAGTGAGCGAGCGGATGGTAGAATGGCTTTTCTAAATTTCAATGTTCCAAGAGAGCAAAAAAATAGAAATGCGGCATTTATTGCTTATAAGGAGGGGAAGGAAATTGTTTGGAAAAATGAGGAACGAGAAGATTGGTCTAATGGTTGGGCAATGAGAATAATTGAGTGCTAACTAGAATGAAAAATTTTTGAATAATGGAAATGGATAATAACGAACTCAAATAAAGAACTTTTTATGTAAGGTCTCCCCCATGCTCTTCACTCCCACTGGTACATTCTATTCCAAGGTTCAATTCAAGACCGAAGAAGAGGTCGAGAAGGTTGTCGTTAAGAACTTCAAGCTTCTCTTCGGCGACTATTCCATCTTGCTGCCGAAAAGTTTGATTCGGACTTCTGGCGGCAAGGGGAGCCACCCCGTGGTCCCGTGAATGGCGGCTGCGTTCGTTGCCGGAGGCGCCCGAAACGGTCTCACCTTCTGGAAGAATAAAGATAGGAAGGAATTGAAAAGTCTCGGAAAATAAGTATCGCTTCAATCTATTGCCCCCGCTCGTCTAAATGGCAATTTTAAAGACGAACCTTAGACGAACTTTAGACGAAAATTGGCGAAATTGAACGAAAAACGGCAAAATTTTAGACGAGAAAATGTTTTTTTTCGGAAAAACGCCGGTTTGACATTTTGTGACATCTGATTGTGAGTATATTTAGGGCGAGAGGTCTTGCATGAGTAGAAAAAGTGAAAACGGGCAAAAACAATCTTTAACCATTCTCGATAAGGATTATCTTGAATGGGTCAAACAGTTGTCATCAAGATATAAAAGCTATTTGATCAAGGCTTCTGTTCACATCAATTCGGAGCAGTTGAAATTTTATTATAGCGTTGGGAAAGACATCCTCGAAAAGCAGATTGATAATAAGTATGGCACCAAATTTTATGCCACTCTTAGCCGCGATTTAAGAAAGTTGTTGCCAGATGCGGAGGGGCTGACAGAAGGGAATTTGAGATATGCAAAGCGATTTTATCAGCTTTATTCGGATCCCAAGAAATTGTTTCCGCAAGTTGCGGAAGAATTGTATCCGCAAATATTTCCGCAAGTTGCGGAAGAATTGCCTAAAGTACCATGGGGCCACCATCGTTTGCTCATTGATAAATTCTCTGACAATCCGCCCAAAGCGCTTTTCTTTGTAGGGCAGATTGTTGAAAATGGGTGGAGCCGTTCTTCGCTTATGAATTGGATCGATTCAAACCTATATGAGCGACAGGGCAAGGCGATTACCAATTTTTCGAAGACATTACCATCTCCAACTAGCGATCTTGCGAAAGAAATTACAAAGGACCCTTATAGTTTCGCTTTTGCCGGCGTGACAAAGGAGTATAACGAAAAACAGTTAAAGTCGGCTTTACTTTCCAATATCACTAATTTCTTGATAGAGCTGGGGTCTGGTTTTGCCTATGTGGGCAAGGAGTACAGGCTGCAGGTCGGAAAAAAAGAAAAATTTATTGATTTGCTATTCTATCACCTTACTCTTAGATGTTATGTCGTCATCGAAGTTAAGATGGGTGAATTCGATTTTCAAGATGTAGGTCAATTAGGTGGATATGTTGTTTCCGCAAATCACATTTTAAAGCGTGAAGAGGATAACCCTACAATTGGTCTGCTTATTTGTAAGAGTAAAGATCGCTTGTTAGCCCAATATGCGTTGGAATCGAGCAACCAGCCAATAGGTATTTCAGATTTTGAACTTGAAAAATTATACCCTGCAAAAGTTGAAGGCTTAATTCCGACAATCAACGAATTGGAATCGGGGTTAATTGACAGACCTAAGGATGGCTAATGTCTCCTCGGCAACCATTCGCAACGCTGATTTGGCGGCCCTTAGTGAACTTGAAAATCGCGGAAAAAACATCTCTTACGATGAACTTCCGTATCGTTCGCTCAAGGCGACCGATGCCGATATAGATTTTCTATGCAAGGATTTTTCAAAACGTTCCAAACGAAAAATCACAAAGGCTGATTTGGAAAACTTGCACCTGCTTGCAGGTCGTTCGCATGACAAGGCAACGAACGTGTGGAGATTTCTTCGCCAGGCACTCTTTACGGAACGCTGACTTTGGAAGAGGCCTTGAGTGGCCGCTCGTCCGTCCGTAACAAGACTCTTGCCCGCACTTTGGAAAAGGTTCATGTTCTCGAAGGATGGGGGTCCGGTTTCCAGCGAATTAATACGATGTGTCAGGAATACGGCGTAGCTCTCCCTGAATTCACCGAAATCGGAGACATATTTCGAGTGAACTTTTATCGCCGACAGAATTCAAAAATCGGCGATAAATCGGCGATAAATTTCAAGAAAATGATTGTCGAATACCTTGCTGAACACGAAGAAGCCCGGTCTCAAGAAATTGCAGATGTTATTGGTTTGAAGATTTCTCGTACCAAGGACTATATCACAGAACTTGTAGAAGAAGGCAAAATTGTCTCCAACGGAGCGAACAAGAATAGGACATATTCTTTGAAAAAGTGACTCCGATAATAACTATGCAACCACTAAAACTTGAAGATCTCAACGCCCAGTTCGACAGCACCGTCCGCAGGTATCGCGATGGTGGGCTTATCGCTTACCGCAACGCGCACTATTTCATGAACGACATGCTGAATTGCATGTTGCAAATCTGGCATTTGTTGCTGGTTTGGAGTGCTGGGCTACCCACACACTTTCTTGAAGCCCCGGTTTAAATAGCCGTGGCTGGATGTGTTCTGTGTTTTGTGTCACTAAATTTCTAAAAGGATGTCTTTGGTGACAAAAAATCTCCAAAAAGTTTGCTGCGCATTCTAAATAGTTACATTTGAGAATCATGTTCCGCGATTTGCAATCAAGAATCCTTCATCTGCCAGCATCGAACCCTAGCGAAAAGGGGCCGTTGAGTGCGGATGTTTATGCCATCCGTGGGGAAACCGCTTGGTGGATTTTTGATGTTGGCGCCTCGGATGAGGCCGCAGATTTTGTGAACAATTTGCCTTGCGATGTTTCTGTGGGAGAACTTCTTGAGGGAACTGCGCCGCGCTTGCATCAAGATGCCGCGCCCCTCAAGAAAAATATCGTCATTTCCCATTTCCATCGGGACCATTTCTTCAATCTGCCCCGGGTTCATTTTGATAACCTTTTCGTTGGACGCGAGACCTTCCGCCATTGCGATGAAAACATTCGCGCCCGCAGCGGCACTCAGGTTGTTGAGTCGCCCTTGCAGTTTGAAGATGGTTTAAAGATTTGCATTGAGCCAATTCCCAGCAGTCACGCCAAAGGTTCCCTGATGCTCACTGTAGACGACGATGTACCCGATTGCGATTGTTGCGGCGAGCAGTCCCGTGGCGCTATCGCTTTCCTGGGAGATTCCACTTACCCTACGGTAAATCATAACGGTCCCGATTTTTACAACGTGCAGTTGCTTTACCAGCAGATTCAATTTTTGAAGGGCTGTTCTGCCCAGCATTTTGTCATGAGTCATCGCCGTTTCTCCCCGCGGGAAAAGGAAACGGTCCTGCAGCTTCTAGAAAATTTTTATGCCATGCGGCAATCCCATAAGAATGTGATTGAAGTTCCTTAATAATCGGACTAGAACAAAGTGGATGTATTTTGTCGCCTCTGGGGCGACCTTTTCTTTTTTCCAATAGCCTATTTTTTTTGATAAGAAAAAGAGTGGCTTTTATAAAATTTGCGTTATTGTTATACGTTTTTTTGTCCCAGTTGACAAATGCAATTTTTGTGACGATAGGAAGGAAAAAGGAGTCTTTATGACAGAACATGAAAAGAAAATGAAGGAAGTTTTCCGCAAGGCTGCGAGTAACATTTGCTGGGGCGAAATGGAAAATAAAGCGCCGAAGTTAAGTTTAAAAAAGGACACCTGCCTTCTGGGGGCTATCGCTGGCGATACCATCGGGGCGCCCTACGAATTTGACTGCAACAACATCAAGACCACGGAATTCCCGCTGTTCAATCGTGCGTCAGAATGGACCGATGATAGCGTCATGACGGTGGCTGTGGCGGAAGCGGTAATGGCTGGATTCGTGGGCGGTCAACCCGACCTTGAAAAGACCGAAAAGGCTATGGTCGCTTCCATGCAAAAGTGGGGGCAGGCATTCCCCTATGCAGGCTACGGTGGAAATTTCCGTTACTGGCTGGTAGACAGGAATCCAAAGCCCTACAACAGCTGGGGAAACGGTTCCGCCATGCGAGTTTCTGCGGTGGGCTGGGCTTACGATACTTTGGAAGAGGTGGAAAAATTTGCCGAGGTTTCTGCCCGCGTCACCCACAATCATCCCGAGGGTATCAAGGGCGCAAAGGCCGTTGCCGCCGCCATCTTCTTGGGGCGTGCAGGTAAGTCCAAGGAAGAAATCCTCGACTATGTGGAACGTACCTACGGATACCCCATCAGCAAGATGACCTGCGACAAGATCCGCCCCACCTACCATATGGATGAATCCTGCCAGAATACGGTGCCTCAGGCCTTCTGCGCCTTCCGTGAAGGGAACTCCTTCGAGGAAGTAGCCCGCCTGGCTGTTTCGTTGGGCGGCGACAGCGATACCCTCTGCTGTATCGCCTGCGCCATGGCCGAAGCTGTCTACGGCATTCCTGTAGAAATCCAGCAGGAGACCGTCAACCGCCTGGATGAACGAATGTTGAAAATGCTAATCCGGTTCCAGAAATTCGTGGCTTGCAAGTAAGACGGAACCATTTTATATTTGGGCCATGCTTAAAGTAATCAGGGCGGTGACCCGTTTTCTTTCCACCTATACGTCTCTTTTTGTAATCGCCTGCGCGGTGGTTGCCTTCTTTGCTCCTGTCACTTTCGCCTGGGTGCGCGGAAACGTTTCTTCCGTGATTCTCGGAATCATCATGCTGTCCATGGGCTTGACCCTTCGCATTGAAGATTTCAAGAACTTGGCGAAGCGCCCGCTGGACATTTGCGCTGGCGCCTTGGCTCAGTACACCATCATGCCGCTGGTTGCCCTGTGCCTTACGAAAGTTTTCGGACTGGATCCGTATCTCGCTGTAGGTATCATTCTGGTGGGCTGCTGCCCCGGTGGCGTCTCCAGCAATGTGATGAGCTACCTGGCAAAAGGCGATGTGGCTTTCTCCGTGGGAATGACGACCGTCAGCACCTTGCTCGCTCCCGTCATGACGCCGCTGCTGGTCTTGTGGCTTGCAGACACCAGCATCAACGTGAATGCAGTGGGCATGTTCCTGAACATTCTCTATGTGACCATCGGCCCCGTGATGATCGGTTTTCTCTGCAATCACTTTTTGGGACATCGCGACGGATTCAAGGAACTGCAGGCCAACATGCCAAGTGTCAGTGTCATTGGACTTGCGCTTATTGTGGGTGGCGTCATCGTGACGGTTCGCCCCCATTTGCTGTCCAATGGTATAAGCCTGTTATTTTTGGTACTGGCGGTGGTGTTCTGCCATAATGCTTTGGGCTATGTGCTGGGCTATAGCGTGGGACGCGTCCTTAAGTTCAGCACCGCCAAGAAGCGTACCATCTCTATTGAAGTTGGCGTGCAAAATGCGGGAATGGCTACCGTCCTCGCTGCAGGATTTTTTGCCAATCCCGAAAATATTGCGGCCCATCCTGAAGCCGCCCTATGTGTGGTTCCCTGCGCTATCAGCTGTGCCTACCATTCCATTAGCGGTACGGTTCTTGCAGGAATCTTTGCAAAACTGGACAGGAAAAATTCCAGATAATTTTTATAAAAATTGCAGTGTAAAAATGCAATCTTTAAAAAAAAGGCTCGCGAAAATGCGGGCCTTTCCTGTATAAAATTTAGGTTGTTTACTAAGCTTCTTTGTTGATGTTCACGCTGGCGTAGCACACCAGGCATCCGCCGATCAGGTTACCTATGGTGATAACGGCGAGACGAAGCACGGTGCTGCCAATTTCACTAACACCGCCGAAGGTCGCAACGTTCCCGCCCGCGATACCGCCTGCAATGCCCTTGATAATCGCGAAGGCAAAGTAGAACATGTCGGCAATACAGTGTTCAAAACCGCAAAGGATAAATCCCATGACAGGCAATACGACAATCAGCGGGTTGCTGCAGCGCTTGTAGCCTTCGACGGCGATGAACATGAGCATACCGCAGAAGACTCCCAAGATCAGAAGGCTCAGCAAATTGTCGTTGTGCTTGACCGCAACCAGAGCGCTTGTGCTGATGGTAAGGCGTGTGGCCGCAACGGTGGCTGCCCCGACGGTAGTGCCGATCAGGTTGCCCAGCCAGACCTTGCCCAGATACTTTAGGTAAGCCAGGTTGCGATTTGTAGAAAGGTAACCCACCTTGCCGGTGAACAAGTCGAACTTTAGCAGGATGATGGTGTAAAGACCCAGGGAGAACAGGAATGTTCCTGCAATCTTGTTGTCGACAGAAAGGAAGCTGACGCATCCCACGCTAATCATCAGGCCGGCAAAAATAGACTTAATCATACCCCAAAACATAGAAAAAACTGCACCCTAAAAAAGTCCCGCTCCAAGGAAAGCGGGACCGTCAAAATTACCCCTCGGCTTCAATCCAAAATCGCAATCGCTTTTGCGATTGCCCGGGTTTTAGGGAGGGCAAAGCCTTCCCTTAAATCAGCCCTCGATGTTAACCTGCGATCGCAATCGCTTTCGCGATTGCCCAGGAGGGTTTTAGGGAGGGCGAAGCCTTCCCTAGTCAAGTAAAGACGAAGCCTTCCCTTGTCTAAAAAAAGTATGGCATCCGTTCCACGGCGAAACACTCGATACTACTATTCTAAAAAAGATAGCAGTGCCTCAGGATTTCGTTTTTCCCACCTTTTTAAGCTTTGAAGCATGGTCAAGCCAAGTCAGGGAGCCGTGGGCCTAAACTGTACCGTAAGAGCGACGAGCTTTTAATATACTGTTAGATCGGGCGTTGATCCGTGAGGATGCCTAGGCGTAATATACCTAATTAGGATGCACGGGACAAGCCATTTTAAGATATAATTTTTTCTTATTTGGAGGACCCATTGTAGAATATGATTATCTGGAGTGGCTGAAAAACCTATTTTTGTGGATATGGCAGAATTTAGGTTTTCAAAATTTGCGTTTTTCCCTGTTTTTCAGGTGCTTTTCTCTGTTTCGCTTCTGTTGGGGTGCGATGACGGTGGAAGTTCTAGCCCGTTGGGGGAAGAGGATTCTGAACGCCCTGGTTTTGTAAGGGTTCTTTCTTCAGGGAAATCAACTGTTCTTGGAACTGATGTCGGTACGGCCAAGGCTAATGAACGTCCGAAAATGACGGTCTCCTTTGATTATGATTACTCCATCCAAGATCATGAGGTCACTTGCGGCGAATACAAATCCTTTGACAAGTCGGTAAATTGCCAAAAGGATAGTCTGCCTGTTTCCAATGTCAATTATTATGATGCGGTTCTTTATGCCAATGCCAAGAGCAAGAACGAAAAGCTGGATACGGCATACACCTATGTCAAGGCCTCCTATGACGGCGAAGGTCATTGCAATGGTATAGAAGGTTTGATTTTTCATCCGGAAGTGAATGCCTACCGATTGCCTACCGAAGCGGAATGGATTTTTGCCGCGAACATGGATTGGAATGTCCGTAACAGTTGGACTGCAGATGATGACGTTGATTCTCCTAAAAAAGTATGCTCCAAGAAAAAATCCATGGTCTGCGATATGGAGGGTAACGTGTCCGAATGGGTGAACGACTGGTTGGGCCTGTTCAGGGATACCACTATCTCAAATTATGTGGGGGCTCCCAATGGGGGGAGTCTTGGGGAACGCGTTCTGAAGGGCGGAAGTTTCCGCAACGAGTCCTCCTTTGTTAACCGCTACAGCCGCGGGGATGTGTATGTCGTGACTTCGACGACCCGGGCGTCCTATGTGGGTTTCCGTCTTGCGTTCGGTGCAATTCCCAATGCGGTGTGGTTGTCTGAAACAGGATTGGCTCAGAATAGCTTTGTGGCTCCTCTAGCCAGTTCTGCGACAGTTCGAAAACTTTCGGGGGCGTATCGGGCCAAGTTGGTTTTTCGAGATGACAGCCGCGGGAACCTGGCCTATGTGGATTACTCGAATGCGTTCCTTTCTGTTGTTGAAATAAAAGATTCCATTGATTCCTACCATCCGGAAATTTCGCCAGATGGAAAGTGGGTGGCGTTCTGCACGGGGCTTGAAGGTGTTTCTGGAAAATCCTCTGTCTATGTTCGCAAGCTGAATGCAAGCGGCGAGCCTGCGATAAGACTGGATGTTGAATCGGCGGCCATACCTAGGTGGAATGTTCTTGAAAGCGGAGATACCGTTATCGTGTACGTTTCGGATGCCGGCGATAATAGCGATGAATCTACCTTTATGAAAAAGTCAACATGGCGTGTTCCTTTTTCTGGTGGAAAATTTGGCAAGCCTAAAAAACTGTTTGACGGATCCTATCATGGTGGCGTCCAGGGAAATTTTGCCGTTTCTGGATCGAAACTTTTGCGAGCTCACAAGAAAGATGTTGATACCGTCTGGTTTGATTCGAAACAGGCCTGCAATGTATCTTTGTCGAAATCCGGAAATGGGCAGACCCTGTTCCTTGATTTTGGGGACAAGACCGACAAGAATTTTGTGGGCGAAAAATATGGCGTTCACGAACGGATCCTGATTGCGGATAGTACCGGTGAACTGGTGAATTCTATTGGCGCTCCTTCGGGTTATGCATTTGACCATACCGAATGGGCCTCGTCAAATTTGATCGCTGCAACTTTGACTAACGGGGATGGCGCCCATTCCAAGGTTGTTGCCGTGAATACAAAAGATTCCAGCGTGACTGAACTGGTTGAAGGTGTAGAATTATGGCACCCTTCCCTATGGACTGAAAAACTGGATGCAGAACTGGATCAGAAACTCAGCTTGGATAGTGCGGCCGCTTATTATAGCGAAGATCAGGCTACCCACTATCTTTCGTACAAGTTAAGGCTGTTCTGGAATTACAAGGACTCCCTTGAAATTGTGGGCTTGGGCAATTCCCACATGAATGCGGGATTCTCTTCCAGTCTTTTGAGAAATGCCTTGAATATGGCTGTCATTCCTTGCGATATGTATTGCAGTCGTTATCTAATTGAAAATTATGTGCTGAATCATTGCCGTAATATTAAGTTCCTTGTTGTAGGTATTGATTTTGATTTGTGGAGGGATAGAGATGGGGTTGCTATTCTAGAAAACCAGGGCTCAGCTCTGGGGTACAAGTACGATATCAATCATGACTTCTGGAAGGATGGTTTGCTCAAGGGTTTTGTGGATGTTTCCCAGAAAAGCATGGTGGAAAATGAAGATATTATGACGACCTTTGATTATTACAGAGGGCAGGCGGCAACTGATGTTCAGAATGGCTGGTATGGCGAAGATGGTACTGCTGAAATTCTGGAACAAGGGTGGGATAAGGATAGCCCGAATCCAGAAGGAAACTACCAGGAACTTTTGAATATTTTGAAAATGGCAAAAAAAAATGGAGTGTATGTAATAGGTGTTGTTTTCCCCATCAGCCCCTACTATAAGAAAACAGACCAGTATGGTCGTCATGGTATGCTTCGCAGCACGGCAAAAAATTTCATCAAACGTTTAAAAGAACTGGATGAACTTGAAAAGTATTTTGTCCTGTTTGATGAAAATAAGATGGGGGATCATGATTACCCGTCTTCCATGGCGTATGATTATGACCACCTGAATATCTATGGATCTAAGCAGCTGACGGCGCGACTGGACTCTCTTCTCAAGACTCTGGAGTAGTCCCTTTAAGATTGATCCTGTTCTGGATCCTTATCAAAGTCAGGTGTAATAAAGTCGGCGCAATATTGGGCAATCTGTTCGCGGAGTTTGTTTCCGCGGACTTTTCCCAACAGGATTTCTATATCTTCGAGCGGAGCGGCCATAAAGGCTTCTGCACTCTTGTATTTGCTTAGAATCTTGATGCGGGTTTCATGGCCGACGCCAGGCTGCTTTAGCCATTCCACTTCCAGATCCTTCTTGCGTTTGCTGCGCTGGTAGGTGATGGCGAAACGGTGGGCTTCGTCACGGGCGTTCTGCAGGAGTTTTAGGGCGGGGCTAGTTCTGTGCAGCACGATGCTCTTTCGGTCATCGGGGAATACGATTTCTTCGAGACGTTTGGCGAGACCGATTAGCGGTAAATCCTGATCGTGTCCCAGCTCCTTCAGAATTTGCATGGTGGCGTCCACCTGACCTTTACCGCCATCGCATACCCACAGGTCGGGCATGGGTGTGCCTTCATCTTCGAGACGGCGGATACGTCGGGTCATGACTTCACGCATGCTGGCGAAATCGTCTACACCCTCTACGGTCTTGATGATGAACTTGCGGTAGTTGGACTTGTCTGGTTTCCCGTTCTTGAAGGCCACGAGACTTGCCACCGTGTTGGTGCCGCTCAAGTGAGAAATGTCTACGCACTCGATTCTGAAAGGAGTCTTCTTGAGACCTAGAACTTTTTGCAGTTCGAAGACGCTCTGGTCGATTTCACTGTACTTCTGTACTTCGGCCCGCATTTCTACGAGGATCATGTCGGCGTTGGCACCTGCCAATTTCAGGAAGCCCAGTTTTTCACCTCGCTGTGGGTTGTTGAAATAGACCTTGTGTTTTGCTTGCTGCGTCAGGGCGTCTTGCAAAAGAGCCGCATCTTCGGGGAGGGCGATGTCTGTGGCGATTTCTCCGGGAATGAATTCCGCTTCGGCGTACCAGGTGAGAATCATCTGACGGAAAATTTCGGATTCGTCATCTTCAAGTTCGCATTTCAGCCGATAGTGGCGTCTGCCTGTAAGAACGCCTGCACGGTACTCCAGGATGACTGCGGCGGCTAGGCTTCCGTTGCGGCGCAGTGTCAGAATATCCAGGGAAAGGCTCGGGTCGGAAGTGTCGGTCTTGGCGTGGATACCTGTGGACTGAAGGGCTTGAATGGCGTCCCTTTTTTTGGCCGCCATTTCAAAGTCCAGGTTGGCGGCAGCCTCGTTCATCTCACGAGTCCAGATTTCCTGCAGGTCATCCCGCTTGCCTTCTAGCAGGAGTCTTGCCTGCATGACGTCCTTGTAGTAATCTTCGCGGCTGACGAGTCCTGCGCAGGGGGCCTTGCACCTTCCGATATGGTAATTCAGGCAGGGGCGTTGAGGCGTTCGTGCCGGCAGTTCCATATTGCATTCGCGGATCTTGAACAGCCTGGCGCAAATATCCTTCAGCTTGTCCACATAGCGGGAACTCATATAGGGTCCGTAATACTGATTGGAGTCCTTCCTGACGGATCGGGTCAGGAACAGCCTGGGGAATGGCTCGCGCACACTGAATGCCAAGTATGGGAAATGCTTGTCATCTTTCAGCAAGACGTTGTACTTGGGCGTGTGTTTACGAACAAGATTTGCTTCTAGGATCAGTGCTTCTTCTTCGGTCTCGGTAATGATCCATTCGATGTCGCGAATGTAGGGGAGCATCAGGGTGGCGGCACGGTGGCCCTGATGGTCGCTACCGTCGAAGTAGCTTCGCACGCGGTTCTTTAAAACCTTGGCCTTTCCGATGTAGATGATCTTACCGGAGGCATTCTTCATGATGTACACACCCGGTCGATCGGGCAGTTCGTTCAGTCTGCGCTGGATGTGTTCACTAACCGAAATCATGAAGGTTTTTCCCCGAAATTTTCAAGTACATTTTTTATAAAAATCAGCGGTAACTTCTAGAAGTTCCAATGAAAATTTAGTTATCTTATGATAGGAAAAGTTTCAAAGAATTTCAACTTATGGAGCGAAGATGAATTTTGAAAATATGAATGCGCTTTCCCAGAAGGTCGAAGGTGTCCTGGGGACTGTGCGCACCCTCAAACAGGAAAACGCCAAGGTTCGTAAGGAACTGGAAAATGCCAAGGCACAGCTGCAGGACAAGAGCATTTTGCTGGATACCGCAAACGCCAACATTGCGTCCCTGAAGTCTAACCTTAGCGATACCAATGCCAAGCTGACCGCTGTGGGTGCAAGTCTTACAGACGCCAAGGCTGCCCTGGACGCCCGCGTCAATCAGGTGAATGCACAGGAACAGGCTCTGAACGAAAAGCTGGTGAGCATTGCCAACCTCAAGAATCTTGCTGCCGAAAAGGATCGCGACATTGCGGCTCTGAATGGCATTATCAACGAAAAGATTGAATTGCTGAACGCCCTGAATGCAAAGGTGGAAGAAAAGGACGCCATCATTGCTAAACTCATGGATCAGCTCCAGGCTCAGTCCGACGAAATCGCTGACGCCCAGGAAAAGTTCAATCAGCTGGTGGCCACCATCGAAAACGAACTGGGCACCGACTTGAGCATCGAGGAACCTTCTGTAGAAACTGACGACGTTCAGGAAGCGGAAGAATCTGTCGAAGCTGTTGAAGAAGTTGCCGACGAGGTGGAACAGGCTCCTGCTCAAGAGGATCTGCCCACCATCGAAGTTCATGGCGCAGAAGAAAAGGAAGAATCCAAGAGTCGTGCGAGCGGGGAGGGCTCGCAGACAAGTTTTTTCGACTAAACTGGCTGATGGATGAAGATCCATTCGGCGTGGGGATGAAGTAAAATGGCAGAAATCGCACCTCTTAGATCAGTTAGCGTTTCCGTTGCTCAGGAACATATCCAGATCCGTACGGATTTGCCTGATGCGGAACTTAAGGAGATCGGTGATTTTATCGATCAGCGCTTTGAACGTTCGGCAAAGTTCCAGATGGATAACCGCAAGCGTCTAGCCTTGCTGTCTGTGGAACTGACGTCTGAAATCTTTGAGTTGCGAAAGCAGCTTCGCCGTGCCAAGGCCTACTACGAGCAGATGGAAAAGGATCTCAAGAACCTGAACCTTCTGCTTGACGAAGGTATGGAACGGTCTAACAGAAATGAAGAACTTTAATCCCATTAAAGATTAAAAAAGGGGTCCTGATAAAAATCAGGATCCCGTTTTTTTAAACTGTTCTTTCGCCTTGCTCGTTTGCAAAGCCTACTTGCTGGCGTTGTATTCGTTCAATGCGGCTACAACCTTTTCGTGGGCCACCTTGAGGACTTCTACCATGGCGGCGTCGGCGGGAGCCGTCTGGGGACGGAGCTGCTCTGTCAGTTCAGAGGCTGCCTGCTGCAATTCTGTAAAGGCCAGATTGGCTGCAACACCTTTCAGAGTGTGTGCGGCACGGAAGCAGTCGGGAATAGACCCTGCGCTGATGGCGTTCTGCAAGGAAACAAAGCTGTCGTCTTTCAGATACATCAAGGCGAACTTTTCGATGAAGGATTCCTTCATCAGTCGGTTCTGGGCTTCGGCGTAGTTGCCGTTGATCTTTGCGTACAATTCCTGGAGTGTCATTATATCTTTCCTTCGGCCTTGCACTTGGCAAGGAACTGCTTAAAGTCTTCTTCGGGGAGGGGCTTGCTGAAATAGTAACCCTGGATGTAGTCGCAGTTATCCTCGCGGAGTATGTTGACCTGGGTTTCTGTTTCGGCGCCTTCGGCCACAACTTTCATTCCAAGAAGATGGCACATGTCGATAATCATCTTGACGATGTGCTTGACATCGGGATTGTTTTCCAGCTGGCGCACGAAGCTCATGTCGATTTTCAGGATATCGAACTTGTAGTGCATCAACATGCCTAGGGAGGAATAACCGCTGCCGAAGTCATCCATCAGGAGCCATGCCCCCTGTTCACGCAGGGCGCTCAAAACGTCTCCGCGATTTTCCTTGAGGGCGGCGAAAGAGGATTCGGTAATTTCGTAACGTACGGAACCAGGTGCTGTGACGCGCTGTGCCACATGGTCAAGAATATTCTGGATCATGTCCTGGTCATAGAAGTCCATCCAGGAAAGGTTCACGGAAACGGGCACGGTCGGAAGTCCCTGATCATGCCAGCGTCGCATGACCTGGTTTACCTTGCGGTCTACGAACAGGTCCAGCTTAGAGATGAAGCCGTCTTTTTCGAGGACTGGGATGAACAGGTCGGGGCGTACGAAACCGCGAATGGGGTGAATCCAGCGAATAAGGGCCTCTGCAGAAGCGATCTTTCCGGTAGCGGCTTCCATGATCGGCTGGTAATAGACCTTGAATTCTTCGTTGGCCATACTGGTGTCGAATTCTGAAGTCACGGAAGCGGCGTTGATATAGTTGTTGGCCATCTTGTCGTCGAAGATGGCGTAAGGCTTAAGATATTCGTCTTCGATGTAGCTAAGGGACAGCTTGGCGCGGTCCACAAAGTTGATGACGTCTCCATCGCTGTCGATATAGCTGATGCCGGTACGGAAACGGAACTGCATGCTGCGTCCGGTCCAATCCAGAACCTGGTTGTTCTCGTGCATCATCGCATCGATGTCGATCTTGTCGGCCTCGACTAGGCACACGAAGTGGTCTGCCTCGAATCGAGAAACGAAAATGGGTTCCAGGCCGGCGCCCGACATTCCTCTGTAGGTCTGCTTTAAGACTGCGTCTCCGCCTTCTGTTCCGAGGACAGAGTTAATGGCCTTGAAATTCTTAACGTCAAAGAACATGACGGCGTACTTGGTACGGTCTTCGCACTTTTGCAAGAAATTGTTGGCCATCTGGAGGAAGCCAGATCGGTTATAGGCTCCGGTAAGTAAATCTCTATAGGAGTATTCGCGGCTGGCGATTACGTTCATTACACGGCGCAGAACGATCTGCGGGTTGTAAGGCTTGGCAAAAAAGTCTGCGGCGCCTAGATCGTATGCTCTAGACAGGGCTTCGTCGGTGGAGTCGCCGGAAATGATGATGACGGGGAGCTTGTGTTGCCACCCCCTCTTGTTGAATTCCTGTAAGGTTTCGTATCCGTTTAGGACGGGCATGACCAAATCCAGAAGTACCAAGCGAAATACGTGGTCGCCCTTTTCGATTATATCAATGGCTTCTTGGCCGTTGCTTGCCTCTACGATGTCGTACTCGTCTTCAAGAATCAGCCGCAACATCTCGCGGTTGATTTCGGAGTCATCGACAATCAAAATTTCATTTTTTACCATTTCGTACTCATGTAAAAAATTTAGATACGGGCTGGTCAGGGGGGGCTTGGCTCCCTTCGCTCTCAATAAATCTAACCAAAAAAAACAAGTTTTGTGAGAAAAAAATAACAAAATGAGGATTATCACATTGTTTTCGTGTATAGAGGGGCAAAACTTCTAAATTTGGGTGACATTTTTGATCTCCAGTAGTGTTACACGGGTATGAATAGGCAAGAAATCGCAAGCAAGATGGCTTTTTCCAGGCTTTATGAAAGCTATGGGCCAATGGTGTTTCGCCGATGCGTCGCCTTGTTGAAAGATGATGCGGAGGCTAGTGACATGATGCAGAACGTATTTTTGCGGATTTACGAACGTCGTGACTCGCTGGATTTGTCCTCTCCATCTAGTCTGCTGTGGAATACGGCAACCAGGTTATGCCTGAATCGGATCCGTGATAAGGCCCGCCGTGGCGTAAATACCTGCAGTGAAGACTTGCTTCTGCAGTTGGCGTCTTTAGACGATGAGGTGGATGCCTACGAAGCCGGCAGTGTCCTGAAAAAGATTTTTTCGAAGGAGCCCGAGTCTACCCGTACCATGGCCGTACTTCACTTTGTGGATGGAATGACTCTGGAAGAGACGGCCGAAGCTGTTGGACTTTCTGTAAGCGGAGTTCGTAAACGTTTACGCACACTGCAATCCAAGGTTAAGAATTTGGAGGTCAAATAATGAAAACGAAAATGAATGTATCCGATTTGAAATTGGAACAGTATTTGACAGGGGACCTGCCTTCTGATGAAATGCAGGAACTGCGTCGTCGTGAAGCGACTGATGAAATTTTCCGTGCTCGTCTGCAGGCAATGCGTGACGAAAATGCCAAAATTTTGG
Source organism: Fibrobacter sp. UWH5 (assembly GCF_900142505.1). NCBI lineage: Bacteria > Pseudomonadati > Fibrobacterota > Fibrobacteria > Fibrobacterales > Fibrobacteraceae > Fibrobacter > Fibrobacter sp. UWH5. Next base: position 19,638 of record NZ_FRBB01000009.1, read on the forward strand.
CGGACAATCCCTTTAGCAATTTGTCACCCCGACTTGATGAAATCGATAGGGGAATGTCCGGTGATTCTCGCATGGTGGCTCCCAGTCTGTTTTTGAAGGTTGCCGCCGTCATGGTTATCGCCCTGGGCATTTTTGCTGCAGTTTTTGTATCGGGTGGCGAAAGGAATCTTGGCGTGAAGGGTGTTGACGGTTCAACTTCTGAAGTCGCTATGGTTTCGGTTGATGATGGAACCCGCATCAAGGGGCTGGAAGCTCGGATGGAAGTCTGGAAGAAAAATGGTGAAACCGCTGTCCAGATGGAAAATCTGGGTGCCGCTAGCGAAGGCGATGAATTGCAACTCCGCTACTCGGTCCCTGAGAAGTGTTACGGCATTCTCTTTAGCATGGACGGTAACGGCGTCTTGACGGTGCACTTGGGTAATGGATCCGGATCCATCGCTCTGGAACCGGGTAAAATGGTGACTTTGCCTTTTGCGTATAAACTAGATGACGCTCCTCATTTTGAAAAGTTCTTTTTGATGACGTCCAGGAATACGTTTGCCATTGATGGAAATGATATTGATGCATCCTTGAAGCAGGAAGGCATTAAGGTTGTTGAATTTACGGTAAGCAAATTGGAAAAGTAGCGGGGGTTGAAAATGAAAAAGGTGTTGATTAAAGTTTTTGATAGTGTGGTTGGTGCGGGACCATGGAAAAGTATGATTGGTCTTTGCCTGCTTTCCTTTGCCATGTTGTTCCTTATGGTGGGTCGCATTCATGCTGCTGCCGCAGCTGCTCCGGGGTTGCCTTCGACGACCATCGATCGCTATGTGATTGCCATTAGCGCCAACAATGGCGGTAAGGGACGACCTGTTCTTCGCTATGCGGAATCCGATGCCAAATCTTTCGCGGCGGTGCTTAAGGATATGGGTGGAGTCAGTCAGAAGAATGTCTACCTGATCCAGGAACCTAGTGTGGCTTTTTTGAATGCCCACTTTGACAATGTTGACAAAATCCTGGCGAAGGGCAAGGGGAAAAGCGGCCGTGAGGAAGTGCTTGTCTATTACAGTGGCCATGCCGACGAAAAGGGACTGCATCTAGGTGAAGAAACTTACAGCTGGCAGGAATTCCGCAAACGTGTAGATGCCCTGAATGCCGATGTGAAGATTGCTGTCATCGATGCCTGTGGTTCCGGTGCCATTACCCGAGCCAAGGGAGGTGTGGCTGTTCCTGCCTTCATGGTAGACCAGAGTAGCGACATGAAGGGCTATGCCTTTATTACCAGCAGTACCCAGGATGAAGCTAGCCAGGAAAGCGATAAGTTGAGGGGTTCCTTTTTTACCCATTCCCTGGTGAGCGGTCTACGCGGTGCGGGAGACTTGAGCGGCGATGGCAAGGTGACATTGTCCGAGGCTTACCAGTTTGCCTTTAACGAAACTTTGCAGAAGACGGAGACCACCATGGGTGGAGCTCAGCACCCCAGTCGAGACATGAATCTGACGGGTACGGGTGATGTGGTGATGACGGACCTGCGCAGTACTAGTGCCGGTATGATTTTGGATGAAGGTATAGAAGGTCGAGTTTTTATTCGTGACGCCTCGAACGAACTGGTAGCTGAACTTTATAAGAAGTCCGGTAGATCGATGAGCCTTGGTCTTCCTGCAGGAAAGTACACGGTTCGTCTAGAAAGGAATGCTGACCTGAATGAAACGAATGTTGAACTTACCAATGGAAAACAGCAGAAAGTGACCGTTCGAGACTTTAAGGCTGTATCCGCCGAAAAGACGGTGGCTCGTGGCGAAATCAAGTCTTCTGTTGTTGATGAGAATATGGAAGCCCGCTTTGATTCCCTGGATCATAATAGCAGATTTAGAACAACGTTTAATGCGGCGGATAAAGCCCACGAACCTCGTAAGGGCCTGATGATGGGTGTGTTCCTGTCGAAGTCGGATGATATTATGATTGGCGCTCAGGCAAGCCTGATTGGAAACCTGGCTAAAAATGATATGCACGGTATGCAGGTTTCCCCGATATTCAATATCGGCAAGAAAAATTTCCAGGGGTTGCAACTTTCCGGTGGCTTTAATTATGCGGGACATATGGATGGTCCGCAAATCGGTCCTGTGAATGTCATAACGAATACAAGTCCCAATGCGGTTCAGGTAGGTGCCGTTAACGTAGCAAGGAGCGCACGAGTTCAGGTTAGCTCAATTAATATCGCCAGGGATACCGTAAGTGCAACCCAGGTGGGTGCCATCAACATTGTAGGAACGACTAACGTTCAGGTGAGTGCGATAAATGTCGCTAGGGATGCCCATGTTCAGGTTAGCGCCATCAACGTGGCAAAGAAGGTTGACGATACCCAGATTGCTGTTATCAATGTAGCCGGTAAGGCGACGGGCCGCCAGTGGGGTGTCATCAACGTGGTGGGTCACGCCGAAAAGACTCCTATCGGTCTTATCAATATCGTTGGAAATGGTGTATGGAGTTTTACCGGATCCATCAACGAGATGAATGCCCCCGCCATGTCCGTTCATTTTGGTACGGCCTACCTGTTTACGGCACTTGAATTCTCCCGAGCCCTTCAGAAAGGTTTTGATGAATTCGAGGATGTCTATGAGAACGGCATCGGTCTCGGAACCCAGTTCGGCCAGTACGGTACTCATCTTGAACTGGAGTACATGTTCCTCCACGTTACGGATAAGTACGGCGAAGACCGTGAGGAAGAGGACTATAAGGGAAATTTCCACCATCGTATCCGTCTTGGCGGAACCGCCAGGCTGATTCAGGGAATCGGACTTTCCGCCGGCGCAACTTTGAATCTGGCCACGGAGGGTTATGGCGAAAGAATCCTCGTGGAACCCAAGGGAAAGTGGCATGACGACTGGAATTATCACGGTCATAAGGCGAAATTCTGGCCTGGAATGTATGCCGGTATAACATTTGGGCGATTCTAAATCCTCAAAATCTTCAAAAATCCTCAAAAAACGTGAAAAATGCAAAAAAGTCCCTCTTTTCGAGAGACTTTTTTATTTTCTTACAAAAAACATACGTAAAGAAATGTAAATTCTGCCTATCATTTAGTTTTAGTTTAGGTATGGTATGGCTAAGCATAGTGATTTTATAGTACGTCAGAACGAGGCCGAAGCTAATAGAATTGTGGCTAGAGTGCTTCGGATGACTCTTTGCATTTTCTCTCTGGTGTTGATCCTGAACCTTTGCAGGGTATTCATTATCGACCAGAAGGTGATGCTTTCTGCCTTTGGTTTGAGTGCCCTGCTGCTTTTGGCTCCTACGGTCATTAACCGTTTTGTGGATAATGCCAACCCGAATTTAAAGTATCTGTATGTGATTCTGTCCAGCCTGTTCTTGCTGGTTATCGAAACCACCCTTTCGTTCCATGCGGTGGTGGTGTATGCGTTTCCTATCGCCCTGGCCTGCCTTTACTTTTCTAGGAAGCTGACTTTGCATATTTGGTTCCTGACGGTGGGCGTTTCCATTGTGGGGCAATTTGCCGGTTTCTATGTGGGTTGCGTTCCCGACCAGAACTTCCTGGTCTTTAAACGTCTGGTGCTGTTCAGCATTTTGCCTAGAACCCTCTGCATTTTTAGTATCGGTAGCTTGATCTATTTTATTTCTGCCCGTACCACAAAGCTGGTGGATCGACAGATTGCAGATACGGCGAGAATCAAGGAACTGAATACGGACATGGTGATGGGTTTTGCTAACCTGGTTGAAAACCGTGACGAAAATACGGGTGGTCATGTCAAGCGCACTAGCCGTTATGTGGAATTGCTGGTGAAGGAACTGCACCGTCGTGGTGTGTACAAGGATATTATTAACCACGACTTTATTCACGACTTGGTGAATGCGGCTCCTATGCACGATATTGGAAAAATTGCCATTCCCGATCATATTTTGCAGAAGCCGGGAAAGCTGACCGACGAGGAATATGCCATTATGAAAACCCATGCGGAACAGGGTGGCCGAATTATTCGTCAGACCTTCTCCCATATTGGTAATGCCGGGTATAGGCAGATCGTTTATGACGTGGCTCAGTTCCATCACGAAAAATGGAATGGTCGCGGTTACCCGGAAGGCCGAAAGGGACTGGATATTCCCCTGGCTGCTCGCATTATGGCTGTTGCCGACGTATTCGATGCAGTTTCGCAGAAACGCTGTTACCGCGATGCAATCCCTCTTGATGAATGTTTTTCCATTATTGAAAAGGGCCGCGGAACGGATTTTGAGCCTATCCTTGTTGACGTATTTTTGGGGATGAAGGATCCTATCCGTCAGACCATGGATGAAATTGCCTAATTATTAGGTGACACTTATCGTTCTTTCTGGTGTTTAACGGTTTAGAATAGTAATTGCTAATTTCTAAATTGGTAGACAAGCGCGAGAGACGATTTGAAAAAACTTCTTTTATACCTTGCAATGTTTTTGTTGCCTGTCTTGGCAGTGGCGCAGGAAGCCGCTGGTGAGGGGGCGTCTCTTGCTGCACAGAAAGGGATTCTGTTTTACGGCATGGTTCAGGATTCTTCCTTTGCTCCCGGTGAAAAACTGAATGTGGAAATTCTTGAAACTGGCGAAGCCCTGCAAACGGTCGTGGGTGAAAATTTCCAGGTGATGCTTCCCGAAGATACCCTGTGGAATGTTTGCGTTACCAATTCCGACACCAGTGGCGCCGAAAAGGAAAAATGCTATGAGTTGGTCTACCATGGCCAGGATAGTGTTTTTAGCTCAGTCATTGGCGATGCCGGGTTGACGGAATCTGTTGCCGAGGCTAATGAGGGAACTACTGGTACGGCTGATGGTGACGATTCCAAGACTGCTGTGGCTGCAGCAGATTCCGTGGAACCGCGAAACGACTCGCTACAGAACGATCCTCAGGAAAAAGATGTAGATGTGGATGCCCTTTTGGCTGCAGGAAGCAACGGCAAGGTGACCGAAATGAAGAAGGTGGTGGTGCAGTTACGTCGTCGCCCCAAGCGCAAACCTGGTGAGTCCGTTGTTAGCGCCAAGAGTATCAAGCGCATGCCCGGCCTAGGCGAAGCGGATGTGATCCGCAGTATCCAGCAGTTGCCCGGTGTGGTTGCCAGTTCTGACTTCAGTACGAAAATTTATGTGCGCGGTGGGGCCGCCGACCAGAACCTGTTCCTGTATGATAACGCGGTGGTGTATTCTCCAACCCATTTCTTCGGATTGTTCAGTACCTTCCTGGTGGAAACCATTGACGGTGTGCAGTTCTACAAGAGTGGATTCCCTGCCCAGTACGGCAACCGTCTGAGTTCCGTTTTGAAAATGGATGGTCGCGCCGGAGGTAGCGATACTACGGAGGAATGGTTCAGCCGTAGCAGCGTTAAGATTAGCACTTTTGCCGCCCAGCTCCATACCGAAGGCCATGTGGGTGATGCCCGTTGGGTGATCGCTGGCCGTACCACTTACATCGGCTATATGCTGGATTTGTGCCGCGCCCTGGGTGTTCTGGATTTGGCCATCGATTACGAGTTTACCGATTTGCAGGGAACGTTCATGTATGATTTCGATCAGGATACCCGATTGAAGTTCAGCTTCTACACCGGCAAGGACGTTCTTGAATTTGATCCCCTTTATGTGGACTGGGGTAATGTGGCTGTTCCCATTAATTTCTACCACCGCTTTGGCGATTGGGATTATAATGCCACTTTGGCGTACAGCCGTTTTTACCAGACAATGAAATTGACGGACTTGATTAATATCGGTCAGGACCTTTATACCTTTGCGGCAAAGCAGTGGCTCAATTTCCGCGGAATCGATAATCATGTTCTAACCTTTGGCTATGAACTGGAATATGACTGGGATAAGTTCTATGAATACATTTCCAGTATGAGGGTGGAAGATGTCCAGAAGCCTTTGCACCATGTTCTTTATGGGCAGGATGCCTGGCGCCTGAATGAGGACTGGCTGTTTACTTATGGGTTGCGTCTGAATTATCAGGACCTGTCCAAGGATTTTGGAATTGAACCTCGCCTGTCTCTGGTGTGGAACATCGATGATCGGAAGACTTTGGAATTTTATGCTGGACACTACCTGCAGTATATGAACTCCATTATGTTCGGTGACGGCGAAGCTCTTAACGAATTCTACTACCCGTCGGTAACTACCAGCAAGGGTAAGCACTTGAAGCCCGCTCGATCCAACCTCTTTGCGGTGGAATACAAACAGGCCCAGATTGCAGATGAACTTGATTTTATTGCAGGCGCCTATTTCAAGACGCAGAACAACTTGAACACCTTCATGATGGTTCAGGATTCAACAGATGAAACCGCTTCTGCGGACTTTTTGATGGCGGATAATTTCGGAACGGCCGAAGGTTATTCCATGGGCTACGAACTTTCACTCCGTCGTGAAAAGGGTGCGATCTTCGGTGGCATTAACTGGAGCCAGAGTCTCAGCGTTCTTAAAAGCAATGACGGTACTAAACCCTATTTCCCCAGTTGGCACCAGCCCTATGCCTTAAAGCTGGATGCGGGTATTAACTGGAGGGGTGAAGATGGATTAAAGCCTCACAAGGTTAAGGGACGTTACTTTAGGTCTTCTGTGGTCATGAAGTATTCTGCAGGCATGCCTATCAGTGAATATCTAGGCTATTTCTACCAGCAGAAAATGGAAGATCAGAAGTATACCGATAATATCCAGGTTATCCCTGGTTCCCGCAATGCAGGCCGCCAGACGCCCTACTTCCGTATTGACGTAAAGGCCATCGATATTGGACGTGAAAACAAGTGGAACTTCAGCTGGACCATTATCAATTTGACGGACCACGAAAACATGTTCTATTCCTACTACGATACCAACAAGAACCCGCCGGAGTATAGCTCGATTTCTCAGTTCCCCTTTTTGCCGATCATGATCAATTATGAGTATTACTTCTAATAGGTGTGAGGCTTCTCGGACAAGAAAAGCCTTAACTCGTGTTTTGCTTCCTACTGTTTACTTCCTACTATTCACTGCCTGTGATTTTCAGGGGCCTTGGACTTACTATCCGGAAGAGACGGAAGTGTACCGCGGTATCTATACTTTCGGCTATATCGTAGCCGATGAATCGCCCTATGTCTGCTTTTCCAAGGTGTATGAATTGGACGAAACCTCTGCGGAAAATTTCGCTTTCTATGATAGTGCCAGTGTGACGGTGTCAGGAAATTTTGGCCGTGCAGAAGGGGATTCTGTAGCCCAGTTGCAATCTCTGGAATCCAAAGGAAAGCCTAATTGCTTTGGTATGGATGAAGTGGGTTATGCAGGTATTCCTGGCAAATCCTACACTATGAATGCAACCTTCAAGTGGGATAGCGCAGGCCACAAGGTGACTTCCAAGATGAAGGCTGAAACGAATATTCCTACCAAGATTCATGCTAAGGGCGTCATTCCGCCTAGTGTCAAGGATGATGCCGCCTTTGTCAAAAATGATTACAGCTACTTGCCTTTTGAATTCCTGGGATTTCCTAATGATGTGAAGACCTATAAAATTCCCATGGAGTATGACGAAAGTGTCCGTGGTGTTCTTATGACCATGTCCTACGATAAGATGGAAGGTGGAGAGTCCATGAATACCACCATAAACAATATGCTGGGTTCGTTCTTGGATCCCGACTCCACTGGTTATGGCGGCGTTTCAACAAAGAAGCCTGAAGAAAGTACGGCTAGCATGGGCTTTATGACCCGTATGATGGTGGCCGGACGAAATTCGTTGGACACAATGGAGTATCCCGGAATGACTGTTCCTGTCGGCAAGTCTACCATTTATTTCTATGCTACCGATCAGGCTTATTCGGATTATGTGAATACGGTGCTGGAGGCCATCAGTGATTCCCGTGTGGTGCCCAAGAGCAACGTGAACGGAGGAACGGGCGTGTTTAGCGGCATGCTGAAGGATTCCTTGCTGATGGAAGTGTCTGCAGAAAAATATGTGACGTACACGCATATGCGTGGCTGGGATTGCCTGCAGGAAGGTGGCATGGCGGAACATGTTCCGTTTGAAACGAAGTGGTGCCGCTTGATAGAGGAATCGGTTTGTGTTGAGAAAGAGCAGACGGATGATGGTGTAAAGGTAAATCTCCTCGCAATCAAGAGCCATTGTGTTTCTGTTGCCGAAAAGGTCAGAATTGAATTGTCTGACACTTATGATTTTAAGGTGGCGTGGAATGACTACATCGATGAAATTGCCAAGAACGATGATGAATGGTGGTGGGGCCGTGGAAACCGTGATAAGATTGTTTCTCAGAAGGGTTCCATCAATGATAAGGCTTTGTTCATGTTCTGCGCAAACAGCGATTTTGTAAGCAACCGTGTGGCCAGTTGCGATAGTCTGCTTGAACAGTGCCAGATAAATCTGGAAAAAAATAAGTGCAAGGAATCCCTTTGGGAATGGTGTTCTGACCGTGACTGGAATATTTCTGAATATCCTCAGTGCGGAACCGCCTTGGTTAGCCGTTATTATCTTGAAGAAATCCAGTCTCCGATTTTGAAAAGGGTGGTGGACAATTGGTGCAAGGAACACCCCAAGGATGCACAGTGCAAGCGGTAACAGAATTTGTAATTTGAAGTGTTTAAGAGAACGAGTATGAATATGAAAATAAAAACACTGGCTTTTTTAATGTTCGTTGCGGTGTTTGCCGGTAACGTCTTCGCCGACGTGGATTCCGACATTCGGGATCTGCAACTGCAGAAGGAAACCCTTAACAGCGAAATCGCAAAATTGAATTCGCAGATTTCCGCTACGGATTCCATGCTGAAGGCAGACGAAAAACGCTATAAGACTTTGCAGGATCGCTATAGGTCGGACTCGGAACGTCGTAAGGCTGAAATCGATTCCTTGAATACCAAGATCAAGGCTGTTGCCGCTCAGCTGAATGATGAACGCAACAAGCAGGCTCGTGCCAAGAACCGTAGCGACAATGTGGCCGCCAAGCGCAAGGCGCTCATGACCACGTTGGCTTCACTCAGCAAGCAGCTGGAATTTCAGGTGGGGCAGACTTTGCCTTGGAATCGTGACGTTCGCCTAGACCGTGTAAAGTCCCTGACCCGCGATATAGAAAGTGGAAACGCTTCTGCCGAAGAATCTTTCTCCCGCCTCAAGGCGCTCATTGCCGAAGAGACCAAGTTTGGTGATGAAGTGGCCATCATCAATTCTCCGCTGACCCGTAAAAATGGTGAACTGATCAACGCACAGATTTTGCGTATCGGAAATCAGTGGATGGTCTACGCCGATGAAAATGCAACGGTTTTCGGTTCCCTGGTTCGCAAGTGTGCCGGCGATGCGGGCAAGGGCTGTGCTTCTGTAGAATACGAATGGAATGAAGACCTGAATTTGGAAGAACGTGCCGCAGTAAAGTTTGCCATCGATGTGAAACAGGCCAAGAAGCCGCCTCAGATGGTAACGCTGCCCGTAAGCCTCTCTATTGTGAAGGAGGGCAAGTAATGAAGAACTTGGTTCTGATTGCCTTGTTGTGCGTTTCCTCTGCTTTTGCCTGGCCTTGGTCCAGCGACAAGAAGTCTGCCGCCGTCGATAGTGCCTTGATTTTGGATTCCCTGAAACGTGAGGAATTCAAGAACTTGCAGCGTGAAGTGGATGCCCTTACCCGCATTCGTTTGCAGAAGGCCGATTCCCTTGAAAAACTGGAAGCTGAACATTGGCGTAAGCGATATAATGAAACTCAGCTGACAGAAGAACATCAAACTGAAACCCGAGAATTGGATGGCCGCTATTCCAAGCTTTCTACGGATTTAGGCCGCGTCAACGAAGAAGTTCAGGCCAGCAAGGATCTGACTACGGATGCGGAAGAAAAGGCAAAGTCCGATGAAGGGGCTTACGATAATTTCAATACCCAGGTGAAACTGGCCGTTGAAAAATCCCTGGGCGAAGTGACGGGTGATTATCCGGTGGGAATGAACGATCGTCTGTTGCGCCTGAAGAAAGCCCAGAATGATGCGGATGCCAAGAATCCCAATACGCTTGCCGCCATGCGTGCCTACCTGGAAGATGTTCTGGGTCGACATGAACTGACCTACACTCAGTCTTACGGTAACGAAAAATCCCAGGTGGGAAGCCGCCCCGATGTTAACGTGAACCGCCTGCGTCTGGGTACGGTGTTTCTGGGCGAAGTGGCTACAGACGGATCTGCCGATGGTCTTGGCGAAGTTCAGGCCCTGCTCCGTTCCGGTGCTCTGCAGGGTAAGATTTTCGAATGGAATTCAACCTTGCCCATGGAACTTTCTGCAGGTATTCGTGGTGCTGTAAACGAAGCCGGTTCCGCTCCGGCCGTGGTCAGCGTCCCGCTGGATGTTCTCCAGAATAAGGCTGTAAAGAATTCCATTACCGATACCAAGGAATTGACCTGGAAAGAGGAACTGCAGGCTTTCTTCAAGAAGGGTGGCATTGTGATGTACCCCTTGATGCTGGTGGCCGCTTTCGCCTTGCTCCTGTGCCTGGAACGTTTTATCATGCTCACAGTCCGTGGTCGCGTCGGTCGCCGTTTTGTGAAGAAGGTGCATTCCCTGGTTGATGAAAAGCGTTATGATGATGCCGCCAATTATTGCCTGAAGCATATGAATAGCCTTTCCATGGTTATGTTTGCGGTGGTGAATCGCGCCAGGGATTCCCGCGAAACGGCGGAGCGTGCCTTGCAGGAAGCCTTGCTTCGTGAACAGCCGAAACTGGAACGCAGAATGGGATTGCTTGCCGCCATGGGTTCCATCGCCCCGCTGTTGGGCTTGCTGGGTACTGTGACCGGTATTATCACCTTGTTCAACGTGATTACGGAAGTGGGAACTAATGATGCCCGCGTTTTGGCTGGAGGTATTTCTGAAGCCCTTGTTACGACAGAAACCGGTTTGATTATTGCCATTCCCGTGATGATTCTGCATGGCCTTCTCAGTGAAAAAATCGAGAAGGTGACCAGCGAACTTTATGTGCAGAGTACGACCTTGTTGAATAAGATTTTCCCCAAGGCATAGAATTGAATAACAGTTGGTACATATTCATAGAAGCTTTGCAGAGCACTTATGGCGCCGGCGGCGTCGTGATGCTCCCTATTCTGCTGTGCGGTGCCATCGGGTTCTATTTTCTGTATTCTGCCTGGATTCGCATTGGCCGAGATATCTTCCGTAAGGATGTCCACAAGGTTGTGGATCGCCTTCGCAAGGACTTGCATGAAAGTGTAAGCGGCCGCGGTTTAACCGCCCGTAGGCATTTGAAGAAACGTGGCGGAATTGTGGCCCGTGAACTTCATTTGGCCTTGAAGGTGGCTATCGATACTCCGGCAGATTGTCAGGACTACATGCAAGTGCGCATGATCAAGACCGTGCGCTATATGCAGCAGGGAACTCACATTGTTTCGGTGATGGCGGCTGCGGCTCCGTTGTTGGGTTTGCTTGGAACCGTTACCGGCATGGTGTCTACCTTTGAAGTTATTACCCTTTACGGAAACCAGAATCCGGTCCTTATGGCAGACGGTATTTCTGAAGCTCTAATTTCTACACAGAGCGGCTTGCTCATTGCGTTTCCGCTGACCTTGTTAAAACAGCGCCTGGACGAACGTATTGAATACCTGACTCAACAGTTAGAACTTGGCGCTACGATTATTGAAAACTGGACCTCTGGTCGGGAATAATGAGGCTGATTATGAAATTCAAATTTTTTGTTTTGCTCGCCCTGGGCCTTGTTTCAATGAGCTGCTCTTCTAAGGAATCCGCTGAAGAATATAAGGCGGGAAAAAACGAAGTGACGGCTGAACCCGCGGTTGAAATTTCCATGGAAATCGTAAATGGGGAATCCTTCGTAGATGCCCGCGATAACCAGGTGTACCGCTATGTGAAAATTGACGACGCTGTCTGGATGAAGGATAATCTGAGGTTCGCTTCCGAAAAAAGTTTCTGCAATCAGGAATATGGCGGCTGCGACAAGGTGGGCCGTTATTACACCATCGAGGAATTGTCGACCTTGTGCCCTGAAGGCTGGAGGATACCCAAGGCTAAGGATTTTGCGGCCATGCAGAAGGCCTGCAAGAAAAATCCGGGATTCTGTCTATGGCACGAATTTGAAAAGCAGGGCTCTGACGAAATTGGGTTCTCTGCCTTGGCGCTGGGACGTTACGACTTGCACGTCTCCAAATTTTCTGAGGTTGGAACGCGGGCTTATTTCTGGAGCGAAACGAACGGAAAGGCGAAAGATGTATTTACCCTTAAAAAAGGGGAGTATGCCAGCAGCATCAACCGTGCCGAAAAATCAGATGCCTTTGCGGTTCGCTGTGTGAAGATGTAGGATTTTGGGTTCGCAAAAAAAACAAAGCATACCTTTAGAGTAAGAGTTAAAAAATGGATTTTAATTTACCTCGCCGAAAGCAAAAGGATATGGGCATCGATATGGGCCCTTTGATGGACATTGTGTTCATCTTGCTGATTTTCTTTGTGGTGACTTCTAGCTTTACTCGCGAAACTGGCGTGGATGTGACAAAGCCCGAAGCCCAGAGTGCCTCGCAGCTGGAAAAGGAAAACATCCTGGTGGCCATTACCCGCGAAGGTACAATCCACATTAACGAACGTCAGGTGGATTTGGCCAGCCTGCAGGATATTCTAAAGCAGACTCTTGCAAAGACGCCTGATCGTGAAGCCGTGATTATTGCGGATAAAGGTGCGGAAACTGGGGTGCTGGTTCAAGTAATCGACGCCTGTAATTTAAGTGGAGTGAAAAAAGTGTCAATCGCTGCACAAGCGGACTAAACAATGAATTACGAGATACGAATTACGAGATACGAAAGACGTAAGCTGTGTGGACAGTCATTCTGAACTTGTTTCAGAATCCCATGAATGCACGAGACCCTAAATATCTCATATCTCGTAACTCATATTTGCCTTTCGCCTTATGATAAAGTTTGTTCTAAAACTGGTTAAACGTTTTTCTGTGCTGATTGTTGCGGTACTCAGCAGCCTTCTGCTGGTGTTTTCGGTGACGGTCGCAAACTTGTTCATTTCTGGAAAGATGAATGCCCAGAAGAAATTCGTAAAAACAGAAGTTGCCGTAAAGAAACCCGAAGAAGTCCAGAAGAAACAGGAACAGAAAAAGCCAGCCCGCAAACCTAACCGTCAGAAGTCCAATTCCCGTTCCCCCAAGGCGGGCCCCCGCATGGCCATGAATCTTGGGGTTGCTGGAGGCGGTGGCGGTGCGGCCATTAGCGAGGAACTGGTCTCTGATTTTCGCGGTGGCGCCATGGCCAATCAGTCTGGCGATGTCGACAAGAAACCTAATAGCAGATCTATGCCCCAGTTTGAAGTCCCCGCCCAGATTCGTGATCGCGAAATTGACGCCAGCCTGCGTTTGACTTTCTGCGTCGATGCCAGCGGGCGTGCCTATGATATCCGCATTGTGGAGGAATCTCCGGCGGGATCTGGCCTTGGCCAGGCTGGTAAGGATGCCTTGAACCGTATGACTTTTGAACCTGCAGAAAAAGATGGTAAGGCGGTGCCTTTCTGCGGAATGGAACAACCGTTTGAGGTGAAGTTCCATGATTAGGACTAAACGAGCCTTGAAGGGCCTGATTATTCTTTTCGCATTTGTTCTAGCGATTCCTGCATTTGCGGCACAGTCTGCATCGGATGTTATGGATCGCGCCAATGCTCTTTATCGTGAAGGCCGTTTTAAGCAGGCCATCACATTGTATCGCAAGGCGGCTGACCGCGGGGCTGATCCCGTTGCGGTAAGTTTCAATATTGCCAATTCCTATTATCAGTCCGAAAAGTATCCCGAGGCTGCAGCAAGCTACCGTAAGGCGGTAGACTATTCCAATGGAACTTTCGCTCCGGCACTGTTTAATATGGCCAGCGTTTACTTTAGATTGAAGCAGTTCCCAGAATGCGTGGCCGCTTATCATCGTGCGTTAAAGCTGGAACCTAATAACATTAGCGGCTGGCTTTATCTTGGCGAAGCCTACAGCAAGACGGGCGATAAGATTGGCGCCTTGAAGGCAGTAGAAAAAGCCTATGCCTTGGACAAGTCCGACATTAGCATTGTGTACCAGCTATCAGAAGCGAACATTGCTGTAGACGATTTTGATCGCGCTGTTGCCGTGATTCGCGAAGGCTATACTTCCCACCCGGAAGAAATGGACTTCCTGGTTTACCTGGGTGATGTTTTCCGCCTGCAGAAAAATTATGAGCAGAGCGCGGGCGCTTACCGCGAAGCCCTTTCCATTCGTCCCGACGATGTGAATACCATGTATAAGCTTGCCGACGTCCTTGTTGAAGACAACAAGCAGTTTGTGGCCATGGATATTCTGAATAATGTCTTGCAGATCAAGCCGGATTTTGTGGATGCGGCCATCTTCCTCGGGAACCTGGCTTATGACGCCAAGTTCCTGGAACGTGCAGAATCTGCTTATGAGATTGCAGCGAAACATGGCAACGCCGAAGCGGTTTATGGTTTCAAGAATCTGGCTTATGACGCCCACGCCCAGAAACGGGATGACGAAGCCCTTCGAATTCTGAATCTCGCTCTTAAGTATTATCCTGACGATGCCACAATTCAGGTTGACATTCTGGATCTGACGTCCAGCCAATAAATCAACCAAAAATTCAACCAATAATTCTATTCTTCGAATAGAACCACGTTGTTCCTGCCGGCGGCCTTAGCTTTATAAAGGGCTTGGTCCGCCTGGTCAATGGCTTTCTTGTAATCCATTCCGTCGTATCGGGAAACCCCTGCCGAAATGGTGATGGGGCAAACCTTGCTTTTAGCCTGGGATACTTTTTTGCGAATTCCCTCGACGAGACTCATGGCGTGTTTAATGGAGGTGTTGGGCATCAGCAGCACAAATTCTTCGCCACCCCATCGGATGAAATAATCGCCCTGTCTCATGTTCTTCTTTACGATCGCGGTAAAATCCTTTAGGACGATGTCGCCCTTGGCGTGACCGTAGTTATCATTGACGGCCTTGAAAAAATCGATGTCGAACATGGCGACGCATAGGGGTCTTGTCAAGTCATCGATGAACTGGTTGTTTTCTTCCTTGATCAGATTCTGGATGGCATTTCGGCTGTTGGCTCCGGTAAGCTGGTCGTACATAGAAATGTACTCGAGCATCTTCTGAGCCCTGAAATGCTTGATGTAGAGTTTCTGCATAAAGAAGTGGGCTACCGTCGTTCCTATAAGGCAGGGGAGATTCAGGGAAATAAGGATGTCAAAATTGGGGTAGTGGATAATGCAGTCTGTGCCCAGAATAGAAACGAGTACAATCCCGCTGACGGCGACTACATAGTGCCAGGGGGCCGCAAATCCAACTGCAAAAAACAGGAACTGGTTGATGACGGAACCTTCACCAAAATGAGTCTTGTCGGGAAGGTAATAGACGACCCAGATTGTACACCACAACACCGAAAGGACCGTCAGGTAGGTGGCGACGGTCATAATTTTGTAGTTGGTGGTCTTTCGGCTAAGGATGGCGAGTCCTGCTGCTATGACCAGAGGGAACAAGCGCATGGGCAGAACTTCCCAGGCTGTGTATCCGAAAATCTGACAGTCCGAAACGAAGTAGGTTACCATGCAGAAGGATGCGATGATTGCAACCCAAAAAGTGAACCTGTGGTAGAACAAGTACTTGGACTTATAAAATTCCTGGGGGTCGATATCTATTGGCAGTAAACGCATCTAGGAAAAACTAAATAACCAAACTTTTTTTTTGATGGTTTGCAGAAATAAATAAGTTCCAAGTTGGACTATGCTCGCCGGCGATTATTTTCACCTTGACTGTAGAAGTCAGCCTTTTCTTCTAGCATACGTTTGCTGATTTCATCAAGGAATGCGGAAATGTCGTTTTCCGGGTTGATGTTGCAGCTGCTGAAACAGGCGGACATTTTATAGGAGTTTCTGGGATCCCTGTTAAATTCGCTGAAAGCGGACTTGATGCTGGCAATACACATGTTGATGGCCATTTCGTCTTGCGTGTTCACGATGGCGATGAATTCATCGCTGGCATATCTGACCACTGTTCCTAATTCACCGATGGAATGGGCTATAATCTTGGCTGCGTCCTTGAGGGCATTGTTTGCGGTCGATCGTCCCAGTTCCTTGTTCATTTTCTTGAACCCGTTCAGGTTGATCATGATTCCCGATACGTTATGGCGGGTGTTGCCTATATATTGCCCTTCGAGTACGTCTAGGTAGGCAAAGTTATAGATGCCGGTCAATTTATCCCTGTAAATGCGTTCGCGCTGGAGGCTGGCCATGAGGCCTGCAATAGAAATGGTAAAACAGGAAGAGATGGTTGAAATGCCGTAAATCAGGGACTGAGCCACATTACCTGCCAGGAGGGGGAGTAGGTAGACTATGATGGGGAAGTTTTTCATGTAACCGCCGCGATGCCTGCAGATCAGGTAAAGGACGATGCTGTCAATCATGAATCCATAGTCAATGACACAGAAGAACCAGTAACCTGCCCGACGGATATAGGTGTTGGAATCCGATATTTCGAAAATAATCGGGAGGAAAAAGTTAACCAGGATAATGGCTATACCCAGCATCAGGGCGCAATTGAGAATGTACTTGTGGGTCAGGGAGAGCTTGATTTTGAGATGGCTTTTCAGGAATATTAACCAGAAGAAGGAGCCGAACATGTCGGCTGCGTAAAGCAGGGAATTGCCCGCCTGTACGACAAAACGGTTTAATGTTCCAGGCTGGCCATCGCATGCGAAAACGAAGGGGTCGATGACGCAACCCATGAATGCCGAAATCATCATTAGGAGCAGACAACAGCTTTCTATGTTTTTTTCGCGCAGACGGCTCCAATTGCTTATAAGCAGAATGCCGATAAGCATGATGCCGAAGCTATTGGCGACATAGATTGCTGTAAGATTCAAACCTTTTTCCGTAAAAAACCGTCCTGTTGTAAGAAAAATATAATATCAAATTGTTTAAATGTTGCACTTTTGCAAAAAAATGTAAAGATGGATGTGAGGTTTGGTTTTTGCAAAAACTGCAAAAGTGTTTTTGGAGAGGTAATGGTTATAGGGGGACTTGAAATTTATGTTTAGACTATAACGAAACGTAAAAAAAGAGGATGTATGGGATTGCGTTTTTCTGTAAAGGGTGCGTTGGCGGTTGTGGCTTTCGCCGGCATGGGGGTGGCAAGTGCGGCTACTTCTCTTTCTGTGAATTTGGGGGATAGCATAAGACCCGTGACCCATGTGGCCACGGGCTCCCTTTACGGTCTAACTGAAACATATCCGCTGGATATCGACAAGGATGTGGCTCCCCTGAAGCCCAACGTCTTCCTGGCTCCTGCCCGCAGCGGACAGGGACGTCAGCAGCCCATTGGAGGCGCGTTCCTGGTGTCTCCCCGTATTAAGAACACCACGGGAAAGGTGCAGATCCGCCTGGCGGACATTTTGCCTGGTTGGCCCTATCGGTTCAAGGATATGAATTCCTGGAAGCAGGAAGTGACCGCCGTGGTGAACGACAAGAAGGCCTCTGAAGTTCAGAATTTTGACGGTTACGAAATCTGGAACGAACCTAACGATACCTGGAAATCCACTACCATTGACTTTAATTCGGGTTTGTGGAAGCAGACTTATGATTTGCTCCGTCAGCTGGATCCCAAAGAAAGGATTGTGGGACCTTCTTACTCTTGGTATAACGCTTCCAAGATGGAAGAATTCGTGAAGTACTGTTCCGCCAACAACTGTATGCCCGATGTGATTAGCTGGCATCAGTGGGGTTCTGAAGGCTTGGCTGGAGCGATCGAGAATTACCGCAATCTGGAAAAAAAGTATAACGTTACTCCTCGTGCAATCAGTATCAATGAATACTCTTCCAATGAACATCTGGAAGAAGGATGCCCGGGTGTTTCTGTTCCCTTCATCGCGAAGTTTGAACGCCATGGTGTAGAAAGTGCCATGATTTCCTGGTGGTTCACCAACTTGCCGGGTCGTCTGGGAAGCTTGCTTACCGCCAAGAACGAACGCGGTGGTGGCTGGCATCTGTACAAGTGGTATGGCGACATGAGTGGCTATATGGCCAAGGTGACTCCTCCTAACGACAAGAGCGATGGTGTGGATGGATTTGCCGCTGTCGACGTGAAGAAAAATTTTGCCAGCATCGTTGTAGGTGGAAATACCCTCGGCGATGTAACCGTGGATATTGCCGGTGTCCCTGCCGCTTTCGGAAGCAAGGTGAATGTGGCTGTGGAATATGTGACCTGGAAAGATAAGGATACCGCCGTTCCCTCGACGACTCCGGAATCCAGCAAGGAATATACCGTAAGCAACGGAAAGATTACGGTTCCCATCAAGATTACCAATGTCTATAACGCCTACCGTATTTACGTGACACCCATTATTCCCCAGAAGCCTTTTGGCTCCGAGGCTATCAAGCTCCCCGGAAAGATCCAGGCTGAAAACTACGATGTGAACGGCTCTGGCGAAAACAATACTTCCTATTATGATGCCGATGACGAGAACAAGGGCAACGTCTATCGCGAAGACGGTGTAGACCTGGAAGAAATTGAAGAAGGAAATTATGTTGTCGGTTATACCATTGCCGGTGAATGGCTGGAATATACGGTGGATGTGGATGCCGATGGCGAATACCCGCTAACGATCCGTGCCGCTGCCGGCGGCACCAGCGGAAGTGTGCAGCTCTTTGTCGATGGCAAGGCTGTGACTGATACCGTCGCCATTCCTCAAACTGCAGACAACAAGTGGGATGTCTATGAAAATGTGGACGCCGGAAAGGTTACGCTAACTGTCGGGGAACATATAATCAAGTTGGCCATTACCGGAAGCTACGCCAATATTGACTGGTTTATGCTGGGCGAAATTCCCCAGGAAATTGTGGAACAAGATTCCATTGAAAGCCTGAAGGAAATGAACCTGCGTCTGGATAATGGTAGAGAGGCTTACACCCTGTTCGATATGCAGGGCAACCGAGTTGGACAATTCATGGCTGCAAATCTGGGCGAGGCTTACGCTACTGCCAGTCTGCAGGCTCGTAAGTCCGGAGTCTATATTATGAAATCCGCTAGAGGCAAGGCTCTGCGGATATCAGTAAAGAAGTAAGAAGTTTCACTCCTACAACCCACCGGCCCCGCAGTAATGCGGGGCCATTTTGGTTTAAAGCTGTTCCTTGATCAGGTCGATGATTTGGTTGATTGCTTCTTCGGGAGGCAATTCTGTGTCGCCACCTGCAGCGCGGACATGGCCGCCACCGCCAAAGGTGCTGACGACCTTGTTGACATCGACATAGTAATTGGAACGAAGACTGATCTTGTATTTGCCGTTGACGGGGTAGAGGAAGACGGTGACTTCGGTTCCACTGACTTCGCGGAGGGTGTCTACTACGGTTCCCATTTCAAAGGGCTTCACATCGTAGCGTTCCATGTCGGCGGGAGTGACGTAAGAGTAAACGACTTTACCGTCCAAGGCCAGTTTGGATTTTTCTAGGGCGAAACCTGTAATCAGGGTTTGCTTGTAGCTACGGG
Source organism: Fibrobacter sp. UWH5 (assembly GCF_900142505.1). Lineage (NCBI taxonomy): Bacteria > Pseudomonadati > Fibrobacterota > Fibrobacteria > Fibrobacterales > Fibrobacteraceae > Fibrobacter > Fibrobacter sp. UWH5. The sequence continues at coordinate 39,125 of NZ_FRBB01000009.1, forward strand.
TATAATAAGTCTCGTTGACAATCTTTGCAAAGTCGCAACCCTTGTCGATGAAGTCTCCAACGGCGTTCATGGTGCGCTTGCTGGTGCAGCTGAATTTGAAGGCTCCGGTATCGTGGACGACACCGAGGTACATGCAGTTGGCGGCGTTCTTGCTGATCTTATTCTTGTCTAGCTGATAGAACAGAACCTCGCTGGCGGAACTGGCTTCGGGTTCCACGATGTTCACGTTGCAGAGGTTTAGCGGGTTACTAATGTGGTGGTCAATGTTGCAGGTAAACTTGGCCTTGGCTAGGCACTCTGCGCCCTTGGCTCCACAACGTTCAAAACTGGGGGTGTCCAGCAGGAATGCCAAATCCACGTCACGGCCGTCGTATTCTGGCAGCGTCTGGTCGGACCCGCTTAAAAGGCGATAGCTTTCCGGAAAACCTTCGACAAAAACCGTGGCGCTGATTTGCGGATAGTTGTCCTTGATGTAATTGAAGAGGCCGAGGGTTGAGCCAATGCAGTCTCCGTCTGGGCGAACATGTCCAAAAATGGCTACGGTATTCGCCTGGGAAAGCATTTCGTCGATGGTCATGTCAGTTCCTTTTTTGCTGCCTTTACAGAAATCTTCAGACCGTCCAGGAAGTCGTCTACGGTTTCCTTGCTGGCTTCGTGTTTCTTAAAGCCGATGGCGGCCTTGATCTTGTAGGGCGTCGTGTTTTCTCGGTTGAACTTGTCGAAGTTCATCTTGAGTTTTTCAATGCAGTTTGAAATATGCATTTCTTCCTGAGAATCCACCATGATGATGAATTCGTCGCCGGCATAACGTAGGATAGATCCCCACTGTCCGACAGAGTCATGGATGATTTCTGCAGTTTTGCATAAGACTTCGTCTCCGCCCTTGTGCCCCAATCTGTCGTTGATCTCTTCAAATTCGCAGAGGCTGATCATAATGCCTGTCGCCTTGCGTCCCTTCTGGGAATACAGATTTAGTACGTAATCTAGGAACGGACGGTTGAAGAGACCGGTCAGGTGATCGCGGAAGACTCGTTCATTCTGCAGGCTTGTAAAGGCGCCTGCGATAGCGACTGCGAAACTGGGCGCCATGATAGATACGCCGTAGAAAAGGGACTGGATTACGGTTGCCACAAAGATGGGAATTGCATAAAGCCAAATGGGGAAGAAGCGGATGGTGCCATCTTGCCTATAATTGAGGTAGTAGATGGACAGGGAATTTAGAATGATACTGTAGTTGACGCAGATATAGATCCAGTAGCCGAATTTGCGGATATAGACACCCTGGGCATCAACATCATAGATAAAAGGATGGATCGTATTGACCACCAGCATGGCGGGAAGAGTGATGATGGTAATCAGCATGCTCTTGCGTTGCAGGCTACCCAGTTCCACCTTGAAGTGTTCCTGGAGGAAGACAAACCAGCTGAGGGCGCAAAGGAAGTTGGAGGCGTAAAGCCAACTATTCATGTGGAAGACGATTGATCTGGCGTGGGGGCCTCCCATGCCGTCTGTTGCAAAGGAGAGCAGGTCTGCAAGACAGCACGAAAAACAGGTAGCAAGCATGGCAATCAGCAGCTTACTTTCCTTGCTTTTCAAACGGAGACGCCAAATGTTGCCGATGATCATGATAATCACCAGAACCATACCGATAATATCGGTTCCTAGCGCCATTCGGATGTCAATAGGTGATTCCATTAAGTACCCTTTTTTCCCAACCCTTTCTAAAATTATAATAATATCTAATCTGTTGTTTACTTGATGGACTGATTTTTGTATGAAAAATTTATATTTTCTGCAGTTCCAAATTGGAGTTTAATATGTCTAAGTTGATGCGTTCTATTTCGGGTATTCGCGGTATTGTGGGCGATACCCTTACCCCCCAGGTTTTGCAGAGCCATGTTCGTGCTTTTTTGGAAATTACCCAGGCCAAGCGTATTGTCATCGGTCGCGATAGCCGTCCCACTGGCGATGCCATTGTGCAGTATGTGGCTGGAATTTGCCGTCTTTCCGGTGTAGACGTGGTCGATGTTGGCCTTTCTACGACTCCTTCCGTGGAAATTTTGACTACCCATTTTAAGGCCGATGCAGGTATCATCATTACCGCTAGCCACAATCCCCTGGAATGGAACGCCCTGAAGTTCCTGAACAACAAGGGCCTATTCCTGGGTCCCGATGATGTGAAGAAACTGTTTGAATTGGCCGACGCCAATCAGTTCAGCTACCCTGACTACCGCACCATGGGCAAGTACGAAGTGGCTCCCGATGCAGACGGTATCCACATCGATGGTACCCTGGGCATCCCCTTTGTGGACGTTGAAGCCATCAAGGCCAAGAAGTTCAAGGTGGCCGTTGATGCCGTGAACGGTGCCGGTTCTTACATCGTGCCCCGCTTGCTGGAACAGTTGGGTTGCGAAGTGGTTCGCGTACACTGCGAACCTGACGGAACTTTCCCCCGCGGTGCAGAACCTCTGCCCGAAAATCTGGGCGACCTTCGTGAAGCTGTAAAGGCAAACGGATGTGCTGTTGGCTTTGCCGTAGACCCGGATGCAGACCGCTGCGCCCTGGTGGATGGCCTTGGCCGCAGCATCGGTGAAGAATACACTCTCGCCATTGCTACCGAAGAAGTCCTTTCCCAGAAGAAGGGCTCCGTCTGTGTGAACCTCTCTACCAGCCGCATGAACGAAGATGTGGCTACCAAGTACGGTTGTGAATTCAGCCGTGCCAAGGTGGGTGAAATCAATGTTAGCCTGCAGATGATCGAAAACGGTTGCGTTATCGGTGGTGAAGGTAACGGCGGCGTGATTCTGCCGGCCCTCCATTATGGTCGCGATTCCCTGGTGGCTGCAGCCCTGGTCTTGAGCTGGATGGCTCACCACGATGGCGGTCCCGAAAAGTTCGTTGCAGAAAATCCGGCTTACTCCATGCCCAAGAAAAAGTTTGAACTGGGCAACAAGAGCGTTGCTGAAATCCTGCCCAAGGTGAAGGCTGAATTCGCCGGCTGGACCATGGATGAACGCGACGGCCTCTGGCTGGGTTCTGAAAAGTCCTGGGTTCATGTTCGCGCAAGCAACACTGAACCTGTGATCCGCGTGATTGCCGAAGCCCCCACGGCGGAAGAGGCTGAAGCCCTCTGCAGTAAAGTTGAAAAACTCATCTAAGCTGCGTTATACGTCGTTGCTCACCCTTTCTCGCCGTAGGAAACTACGGCTTCGGGGTTCGCGCCTAGTCTAACTTGCTTATCTGAGTTTTTCGAAAAACTCATTAAATTTTTTTTCAAAATTAAAGAATTATATATTGACCTAGAGCTTGCTCTAGGTCTTATATTTTATACTTAATGAAGATTTTCAAGAAAAAGAAATATATGGTTACTGCGATTATCCTTTCAATCCTATTCTTGCTGGGGGATGCCGGTGTGTTGTTCTTAAGTCAGAAAAGTTTTGGCCGCCTGCCTCAGGGGGAACGCCTTGCCCGTATCAAACAGTCGCCGAATTACAACGGCGAACAGTTTGTGAATCTTGATACCACCGTCAACTTGATTTACAAGAAAAGCAAACTGCAGGTATGGAAGGAATTCCTCTTTGACAATTCCGGCGTGCAGATCGCCCCTGCCAAGGGTGATTCGTTGACCGTTATCCGCACGGACTTGAAGGCGCTCCCTGCCGACAAGGATTGGTTGGTATGGTTCGGGCATTCCAGTTACCTGATGAACCTTTCTGGCAAGAAAGTCCTGGTAGACCCTGTTCTGTATGCGGGCTCCCCGGTTAGCTTTGTCAATAAGATGTTCAAGGGTACCGATGTGTATAAACCCAAGGATTTCCCCTTCATCGATTATCTGGTCATTAGCCATGATCACTGGGATCACCTGGATTACGAGGCCGTTGTCGAGTTGGAACCTAAAGTAGGCAAGGTCATTACTGGCCTTGGGGTGGGTGAACATTTTGAATATTGGGGTTATCCAAAGGAAAAGCTGATTGAACTAGACTGGTGGGAAGATTCCGTCTTGCATCAGGAAAAGGACGTCTCTGGTAATGACCGCATTTTTAAGGTCGTCTCTACGCCGGCCCGACATTTCTCCGGTCGCGAACTCCATCAGAATAGAACCCTCTGGTCTTCTTTCTATTTCAAGACGCCTAAACGTAACGTATGGATCAGCGGTGACTCCGGTTACGGTTCCCATTTCAAGACTATAGGCGAAAAGTTCAAGGATATCGACTTGGCTGTTCTTGAAAACGGTCAGTACAATCCTGACTGGGCCTTCATACATACCATGCCTAAATATCTAGGTCAGGAAATGAAGGAACTGAACGCCAACCGCTATCTGACCGTTCATCATTCCCGATTCGCCCTGTCGAAACACGATTACCGGGAACCTCTGGAAAACGCGAAGCAGGCTGCCAGCGAATCCGGCAAACCTGTTCTGATGCCCCAGATGGGCGAAGTCCTCTATCTTGAATAATCGAAAGGATTGAATAAAAAAAGGATTCCCTGCAACAAACAGGGAATCTTTTTTAAATGAGAGAGGATTTAAGATTCTTTAGAACTGTTCAAAGAACTTGTGGACTTCTTCAGGTACCCAGGTGTTCTGCCAGCTGCCATTGTCGAAAGCAGTCCACTGATGGGAACCGTTCCAGCTGCACCACTTCACAGGGAAACGTTCATCAACGTTCTTGAAGTCGTAGCAGAGATGGCCGGAACCGCCCACTTCCTGGGGTTTTTCGGAACTGGCGTCAGTGAATTTGCTATCACCGTCAGATGCCTTGCCGTTCTTCTTGAGAACGCGGGGCAGTGCGCTTGTGAGGGCGGTGTTGTAGGGGCAGGTGCCGTCGTTCTTGCCGTGAACATTCATCCAGGCGATGGGCAGCTGCTTTTCAGTTCCGCTATTGTGGGGTTCGTAAATGTTGTAGTCTGCCACAGCGTAGGTAACCACAGCACGGACTCTTTCCTGGAATTCTTCTGCCAGGGAGTAGCTGTACATGGAACCGAAGCTAAAGCCGGTGACAAACACGCGGGAGGTATCGATACAGTAGTTGTCTTCCATGGTGGTGAGGAGCTTGTCGAAGAACTTGTGGTCCTTGTCGCTGTACATGCTCCAGGGCATGCCATCGGTGTCACCGCGGGGAGCTACGAAGATGTAGTTTCCTTCGGTGTCCAGTTTCTGCTGACCGTAGTAGGGAGACGGATGGTCCTGATCTGCGAAGTGATGAACGAAATCTTCTGCATTGGAGCCCATGCAATGCATTGCGAAGAGCAACTTGTATGGCTTTTTGTTGTCGTAGTTAGACGGCAGGGTAATGAAATATTCGCGGTTTTCGCCGTTGATGTTCATTTCGAAACGGTCGCCGTTTTCAACGCTCTTGGTCTTCACCAAGGTAGAATTCTTGCCGCAGCCTTTGGAGGGGCGCGGAGCGTTCTTTAGGGCATAGCCAAATGCATAAGTCTTTTCGGTGGGGCCCAGGGCGACTTCGCTGGAACTTTCGATTACAGGTTCGCTATCGGAGCTGGCGGGAGTGGGATCGCTATTGGAGCTTGTCGGGTTGGGTTCCTCGCCAGGGATGCCGGGGTTCACCTCTTCGCCGGGCTCGCCAGGAACAACTTCTCCACCGGGCACAACTTCTTCGCCGGGAACGCCAGGATTGACATTTTCACCGGGATTAACTTCTTCACCGGGGATGCCGGGATCGACATTTTCGTTGCCGGAGCCAACTTCTTCGCCGGGGACGTCCGGGTTGACATCGGGGTTCAAGGCCGGATCGCCACCCAGTTCTTCACCGACGGAGGCGCTGGAGGCCAGCAGACTTTCGGTGTTTGTGATGGTGTTGGTAGAGTCTTCGCTGCAGGCCATTAGGGACATGGCGACCAATGTTGCGCAGGCCAGACCGAACTTCTTTTTCATAACTACTCCTTTATAAATCGTACAACGAACTCAATGCCCGTAATACGCTCTATTTATATCTATTCAAAAAGGTGGATTATTCCTATAAGGAACACTTCCTTTTTATGGACAATATGTCCAAGCGCAAAGCGCCCCAAACCAACTTAAATCTATGCCCAAAACTTCGCAAATGTTCCAATTCGGAATAAATGGTGTTGTTAAATGTTGTAAAGGGCGAAATATCGCGAAAAAAAACGCAAAAAGGCCAATTTAACGCATAAAGAGGTTCCTCTGGGGAGGAACCTCTTGGTGGATTGGAGGAGTACGAATGAAGATAAAGAGCTGTTTTTTATGGCCTAGGCCACGGTGAGCTTGCGGGCGGCGGCCTGCTGCTTTTTCACCAGGGAGAATGCCAGGATGCCGTTTTCCAGGGCGACCTTGATGTTTTCGCAGTCGATATCGTCGGCCAGGCGGAAGCTACGTTCGTAGGTGGTCTTGGTTTCCTTGCGGGTGCGGGAAGCCTTGACGGTGATGATGTTCTTTTCTACCTGGATGTCGATGTCTTCCTTCTTGACGCCCGGCAGTTCCACTTCCAGCATGAAACCATTCTCGACTTCGTAGTAGTCTGCCTTGGGAGAGTAGTTGCATTCGCCCTGGGCGTTGGCGGCGTTCAAGCTGTCCAGGAAGTTCTGGATGCCATAGAAAGCGGTGGGGATAACGTTTGCATTGATCATGATTTTACCTCTTTTTTAATTTTTTTGCCCTTCGGCACTCGCCGTGGGTTTCTTTTTGTTTTTACACCCTGCCTATTGCAAAGGCCGTGCCAACTTTTTAAAAAGCGGTTCTTTTGGGCGAATTTTTTATAGTATGCGTTTTTTGTCTGCGTTCCCCATAAAACTCATTTCATCCCGAAACGTATGGTGTTTCAACCCTGCAACATCGGTCGTTTAATTTCTAAATTACCCCCTATGCCGCGCAATCTATACGAAGGAAATATCCTAAAGAACATCGGACTTTTCTCGGTCCCGTTCTTGATTGCGAACTTTTTGCAGACCCTTTACGGCATGGCGGACCTGTTCATTATCGGTCAGTTTACCGATGCGGCGGGGATTACGGCTGTGGCTGTTGGCAGTCAGGTCATGCATTTCGTGACGGTAATTCTTATTGGGCTTACCATGGGGGCGACGGTCCTTATGGGGCAAGCCGTGGGGGCGAAGCGTCATAGGAGCCTTAGCCGGATTCTCGGAAATACGGTGGTGATCTTTGCTGTGGTGGCCATCCTGTTTACGGCGGTGCTCCTGGCGACGGCTCCCCAGATTGTCTCGTTGCTTTCGACGCCTGCAGAGGCTGTGTCCGGAACAGTCCGTTACCTGGTTATATGTTTTCTGGGCGTTCCCTTTATTACGGCCTATAATGTCATTGCCGCCGCTTTCCGCGGTCTAGGCGATACCAAGAGCCCCATGTATTTTGTGACGGCTTCCTGCGTGGTGAATATTGCGCTGGATTACCTTTTTGTCGGGCCTCTGGGAATGGGGCCGACCGGGGCTGCGCTTGCCACGGTGCTTTCCCAGCTGTTCTGTGTGGTCGTTACCCTTGCGGCTATCCGGCTTGAACGGGTACGTTTTGGGGTGGGGCTGTGCCGACGGGATTTCCGCCTGAACAAGGCGCTTATGTGGTCCTTGCTGAAAATCGGATTCCCCGTGGCCTGCCAGGAAGGCTTTATCCAGATTTCGTTCCTGTTTATTACGCTGATTGCCAACTCCCGCGGCCTTGAAATTGCCGCGGCGGTGGGGGTCGTCGAAAAGATAATCTGCTTCCTGTTTTTGGTGCCGTCGGCCATGCTCTCTACGGTTTCTGCCATTAGCGCCCAGTGCATCGGTGCCGACCGTTATGATCGTGCCCGACAGACGTTGTATTGCGGCATCGGTATCGCTGCCGGTTTTGGCCTGGTCTGCGGAATCCTCTTCCAGTTCGTTTCGGAACCGGTCCTTGCCCTATTTACCGATGACCTCCAGGTTGTAAAGTTTGGGGCCCAGTATCTGCACGCTTACGTTTTTGACTGCATGGTGGCGGGAATTCATTTCTGCTTCAGCGGATACTTCTGTGCCTGCGGGCTTTCGTTTGTTTCGTTTATTCACAATGCCGTGTCCATTGTGACTCTCAGGGTGCCCGGAGCCTACCTCGCTTCGGTCTGGTATCCGGATACCCTGTTCCCTATGGGAATCGCCACTTTGTCGGGGTCCTTCCTATCGGTTGTGATTTGTGTCACAGTCTACGCTTGGTTAGAACGTCGCCGCCGCTAGAAACAGAATTAAAACACAAAAATTTCCCATTGTGGTAAACGCATTTTTGGCCACGAGATTTTATTTTTATACTTATAAATTGGGTGATTTTTGTTTTGCGGAGTTTTTTTGTCTAATTTCCTGATTGGATATATTGTTGCCTCGCTGTTTATTGCGGTGTTGGATTCTCTCCTGGCCATTGTCTCTTTTAGAAAGGGTGGCGTTCAGGGGAAGGCCTTGGGTGCGACCTGTGTTGGCTGCGCCTTTGTGGACTTGAGCTATCTGGTTAGCGTTCTTGTTGACGATTACTTCGTATATTCCTGCCTGTCCAGCGTCTATTTCGTGTGTATCGACATCATGCTGCTCTGCCTCGTGATGTTCATTCGTGATTTTTGCAAGTTTAGGAACTCGGCTGTTGGTAGGGGGCATTTCATGGCCGCCCATTTCATTATTCTTGTCGATATCATTGTCTTTGCCATTAATCCCTTCTGTGAAATCGCCATAAGCTATGTTCCCCGTGCAACGGAATTCGCCAAGTACAGCTATAACATGCATGGCCTTTTCTACGTGCATCTGTTTTTCTGCTACGCCATGGTGGCGACTTGCGTTTACTTCTTGCTTTATAAGTTGGTCAGTGTTCCCCTGGAATATAAGAGGCAGTTCCTTTATGCCGTCGCAGGTGTAGTTTCCATTGTGGCGATCAATGCCGTATTCCTGTTCCTGCCGGGTCTTTCCAAGTACAACTTCCTTGATTATTCCATTCTTGGCTATAGCATTGGCGCCTATGCGTTCTATTGGGCCTGCTTCCAGTATTCTATCAAGGGCATGACAAATCTGTTCAAGATGAGTGTCTTCGAGAATATCGACCAGGGGCTCATGCTGTTTGATTACGAAAACCGTCTGATTCTCTACAACGATATGGTGTATAAGCAGTTCCCTAGGCTTAAATTTAGGGATATGCTGCCGCTGCGTGAATTCACCGATATGTGCGGCGTGAACATCAAGGACAATTACGAGAATTACGTGGTACAGTGCTATGCCGAAACAGATGCCGGCAAGAAGCCTCTGCGTTGCGACTTTAGAACGTTGCGTAATAAGCGTGGCCGCATCATCGGCCGACTGTTCATGTTCTCCAATGCGGTTCTCGCGACGGATCCTCTGACCGGTTTCCATAACTGGGATGATTTCGTTTTCTGTTCCGAAGAAAACAAGGACGTTGCTCGCGGAGACCTGGTTGTTCTTGCCTGCGACATTATGGGCTTGTCGTTTATTAACGGCTCTAAGGGCCGGCATGCCGGTGACCGTTGCATTAAGGAACTGGCAGACTTGATGCGTAACTATTTCCCGGATGATGCCTATTTTGTTCGCGGTCAAGATGCTATTCTCATTGCATTCTGCGCCGGTGGGTCCGAAGAAATAGTTGTTGACTCCTTGAAGGCGCTGGAAGAAAAGTTTGAACCTAAAATCCAGTATGGTGTCAGCGTATGTAGAAGTTCCGACAATATGCTGGAAGGCATAGGTCTTGCCATAAAGGGACTTAAGCAGAAAAAACTGCTGTGTAAGGAATCCAACCATTCCGTAATCCTGAATTCCCTGGTGCAGGCCCTGCAGGAAAGTGACAACGATACCGAGGAACATGTCCGCAGAACTCAGCTGATGGGCGCGGAACTTGGCCGCCGTATCGGCCTGAACGACGTGCAGTTGAGCGACCTTTCCCTGCTGTGCCTCCTGCATGATATTGGCAAGATCGGTGTTCCCCTTGAAATTTTGAACAAGCCCGGCAAGCTGACTGCCGAAGAATGGGATACTCTGCGAACTCATCCGGTGAAGGGTTATCAGATTGCCCAGAGTTCTCCGGAACTTTGCGGTATCGCCGATATGATTTTGCACCATCATGAACGTTGGGATGGTGCCGGTTACCCGGATGGTCTGGCCCGCGAATCGATCCCCCTGCTTTCTAGAATTATTGCGGTGGTGGATGCCTTTGATGCCATGGTGAATACCCGTGCCTATCGTAAGGCCCTGCCTCAGGATGTGGCTATCGAGGAACTGAAGCGCTGCGCCGGTACTCAGTTCGACCCCAACATTGTTTCTGAATTCATCCAGATGATCGAGGCGCTGCCTTCCAAGGCTTCGGAAGTGGCCGAGGCGGTTTCCGAAGAAGTCCGTGAAGTGGTCAGGGATGAATTGACTCAAGGTGCAAGTTCTGCCAATTCCTTCCATAGTGTGCATAACCTGCGCTATGTCCGCTATACCCTGGACGAGCAGAATAACATTATTGATTTTGACAAGGACTTTGAACGTCTAACTGGATTTAATGCGTTGGATATTCAAAAGAATCGCATGAACCAGACGGACTTGCTGCCGCCTGAAGACCGTACCGAATATGTCTGCCAGATTACAGAAGCGCTTGGCAAGAATCCCAGTGCGTTCTTTGAACATCGTATCATGCGTAAGGACGGTTCTGTTATTTACGTGCTGTGCTACGGTCGTCGTTATTTTGATTCTGCCACCAGGTCCGGTCGTGCCGAGGTCATTGTGGCCGATGTGGCGGACACCTATACTTTGCGTATCATGGCTGACATGGAACGTAACAAGGTTCGCCGTCAGCAGGCTCAGTGGGAAAATGCTTACCGCAGGGATTCCCTGACCGGCCTGTTGACCCGAAACGCCTTCAAGAGTGATACGGAATTCAAGTTGCTGGAAGGCAAGTGCAAGGTGATGCTGTTGATGCTGGATGTAGACAAATTCAAGGAATACAACGACACCTATGGCCATGTCGCCGGTGACGAGTTCCTGAATCTTATCGGTCAGACCTTGCTTTCTTCCTTGCGTCGAGATGACATTGCCGGACGTATGGGCGGCGATGAATTTGCGGCAGCCCTGTTCTTTAAGAAAGAAAGCTCCGATGAATTTATGTATGAACGCGCCCAGCAGATTTTCGATAAGATCAACATGACCTTGAAGATGGCTGCAAAGGGAACCAGCCTTTCTATGGGTGCCATTATCTCTAACGAAGAGATGAACACCTTCAATGAACTGTATCAGTCTGCTGATAGGCTTCTGTACAAGTCTAAGGAAAACGGTCGTTCCAGACTTTCTGTTCGCCAGTAATTAGTCCAGCTTGCCCTGGTAAAGTTCCAGGAGCTTGCGGGCCAGAAGGCTTGTGTACTTGGCGTTGGTCAAGGTGACCTTGGCTTTTTCCAAGTTGTTTTTCTGGGAAAGATAATCGGTATAAGTGAGGGCGCCTGCGTTGCGCTGTTCTTCGGCGACGGCCAGGGCTTCTGTTTCGGCATCGACCTGGAGGCTGGCGGCCTTCCACTGCATATCGGCACTCATGGCGTTGATGTACAGCTTCTCGATGTTGTTCTCCAGATTTTTTGCGGATTCCTGGAGGGCTACCTGGGAAGAGGCTTCGTTCACCTGGGCCTGCAGCACCTTGTTTTCGGTGGAGCCGTTATCGATGATGGGAATATTGATGTTCAGGGAAAGCGTGTTTGTCCAGCCTTCCTTCATCTGTTTGCCGTACTGGTCTGACTCAAAACCTGTAAATCCTGTTGTGGAGCTTGCGCCCAGAGTGACGGTAATGGAGCTATTCTTGCCGGCCACTTCGGTGTTCTTCTTGGCGGCCTTCACGGAAATACTGTCTGATTTTAGACCCGGGTTCGCAATACGTGCGTCTGCCTGTAATTGTTCGTAGGGCGGAAGAGCCTCTAGGGAGTCGGGGGTAGAAACGTTAGCCTCTAGGGCCACCACGTTCATGCTGTCGCTGGCGTCCACTTCCATAAGCTGGCGCAGGGTGGTCTTGGCGGTGCTGACATTCAGCTGGGCGGTCAGCTGGGAAACTTGTTTCTGCAAAACGCTGGACTGGGACTGGGTCAAATCCTTCTTGGTGACGGAGCCCGCTTCGTACAGCTTACCGTAATTTTCAAATTCGGCTTGGGCCAGTTCGACGGAGGCGTCGGCGGTGCGCAGGTTTTCCTGGGCGGCCAGCAGGCTCATGTAGGCGTTCAGCACACTTTCTTGAATGGAACGCTCGGTCTGCTTGGTGGCGAGGACTGTGGCTTCCTTGGACAGCTGAGACGCTTCGGTGTTCAGCTTGGAGGATCCGCCATCCCAGAGGGTATAGGAGCCGGAAACGCCTACAGAAAAACGGTAGTGGTCCTGGGGGTGGGCGGCCAGGGGGCGGTCGTAAATGGAGTTGCCGATGCTTGCGCTGACAGTGGGGCCGCCGCTAGCCTGGGCCTGCCTTACAGAAATGTCGGCGGACTGTTCCCTGAGCTTGGCTGCTTCCAGGGAGAGGCTTGCCTTTTTGGCCTGATCAAGGCATTCTTCGAGGGTCCATGTGCCGTTTGCTGCCCAGAGCGCGGTTGCACTGGCGATAAATCCGTAGAAAAATGCTTTCGAGTTGATCATGACCTTTGGATGCCTGAGGTGGCGGTTTCGTTGCCTCGGGCAATCGTGGCGAACGGCGAATACAAAATAGAAAAAGTGGTGTGGCTATGGTGGCAATAAGAAAAAGACCCGGCGTATTGCCAGGTCTTTTTTCAGTGGACGGTATTGGATTTGAACCAATGACCTCTGCCGTGTGAAAGCAGCGCTCTAAACCAACTGAGCTAACCGTCCGAAGTGTGAGCCAAATATATAAACAACTTTTGGGGTTGTCAAGGGACAAGATGAGTTTTGCCTTACAGGTACTTATCTTCGGCGGCCTTGAGGATGGTCAGGAATTCAGCCGGGGTCTTGGAGGCAATCAAATCCTTACGGACGCCGCCATCGGCTAGCAGACGGCTGACGGAGGACAGGGCCTTCAGGTGGGGGCCAACGGTGTTGCCCGGGCTGACAATGAGGATGATCAGGTAGACCGGTTCGCCATCGAAAGAAGCGAAGTCCAGACCGTTTTCGATGGTGGCTGCCACCATGCACATGCGGTCCACGTAGTCAATCTTGGCGTGGGGTACGGCCAGTCCGCAACCGATACCGGTAGAACGGCTCTGCTCGCGGTTCCATACTGCATCGAAAATTTCGTTGCGGTGATCCAGTTTGTAGGCACTGCAGAGCGTGTCCACCAGCTCGTTCAGGATAGCTTCCTTGGTGGTGCTGGCGGAATTGATCAAGATGCAATTGTCAACAAATCTTTCGGAAAGACGCATATTGTCCTTAGTCCTTTTGTAAATGTCTATAAATAGATATTTTAGAAAAAAAATCGCATTTGGGGAGTCCCCAAATGCAGATGTAGTCAGAAAATATTAAAAATTGCCGTTTTTAACGTAAAAAAGCCAATAATTCTGTCTGCGAGTTGAGTGCAGTTTCGCTTTCCAGGGCGTTTTTCATGGTCAAGACATCAATTTGGCCGGGTGCTTCGGCCTTTCCGATGGCGCCGTAGGTCAGATTTGCGCCCTCTTTTAGGCTCCAGAGGCGGCTGACCTTGCCGGTTTCGCCCATGCCGAAGGCGGCGAAAAGTTCGAATTTCTTGAAATTCTTCTTGATGAACTTGTAGAGGCGGTCGCAGTCGTTTTCGGAATTGCTCATGGCGGCGATCTTCAGACCGGGTGCCTTGAACTGCAACAGTTCCTTGGCGTATTCTTCCAGTTCGGCGTCGCTAGGAACCCTTTCGAAGTTGTGTTCCGAAATGAGCAGCTTGACCCTGCGGAGGGCGGCCATGTCGTGCAGCTTGCTGTAGTTGGCCAGGTAGTCTCGTTCCAGGTCCAGCCATTCGGGGACTTCGGCGGCATCCAGAATCTTGCTCCACAGTTCCATGCGGTCTACCACGCGGGCATCGGGGAAGGTGCCGCCGTCGTGCTTGAGACGGATGGTGCCGATCTGCAGCTTGCCGGGAGCTACCTTGCGGACGCGGGTGGAGAGGCCTGGCCACTGGCTTTCTTCAAAGAAATCGTAACGGATTTCTACGGCGGTGCAGCGGTCAAAATCCTTGCGAACCGGATGGTTGGCGTCTTTTTCTGCGGCTTCTAGGGCGGCGGGGCCAATGAGGCCGACAAGATACTTGGTTGAACTGGTCATGGGCGTAAATATAGCAAAGGAGCGGGGGGAGGGGGCGCCTTTAGTGATGAGCGATGAGTTGTGAGCGGTGAGCTAGATAATCGCGCCGGAGGCGACTTGTTCAGCCATGAGCGTTCAGCTTTGAGCCATGAGTTTAATAATCGCGTCGGTGGTGCCGGAATTAGGTGTCAGGTATGAGGCAACAGGCTACAGGCGCTTGGCTGTCATCCTGAGCGAAGCGAAGGATCTAGATATCAGATACGAGATATGAATTATGAGGTTCATAATCGTAATTTATAGCGGATTCACTATTGCACACACATACCCATGTGTTCATGGCTAGATAATCGCGTCGGTGGTGCCTAACTTTATAATTTGCAATTCATATCTCGTAATTCATAATTAAAAACAGTGGGATCCTGAAACGAGTTCAGAATGACACCCTCCCTTCACTATTCACTCCTTTTTGACAGTTCTTAAAAATCTGACGATATATAAATTGCTAATATTAACCTTGAACAAAAAGATTGCATTAAAGGATGCTATTTATGGCAGATTGTAACGAAAAGAAAGAAGCCCAGACTCCGGACATGATGAAGAAGGCCGAGGAATACTTGGCCAACAACCGTCGCATTTTCCTTTGGGGCGGCGTGGATGATGAAAGTGCCGAACGTATCGTGAAGCAGCTTCTTTACCTGGATTCCCTGAATCACGACGATATTACTCTTTATATCAACAGCCCCGGTGGCGTTATTTCTAGTGGTCTCGCTATTTATGACTGCATGAACGCCATCCAGAGCGATGTGGTTACCGTTTGCTGTGGCCAGGCTGCCTCTATGGGTGCCGTGTTGCTGACTTCCGGTGCCAAGGGCAAGCGCTATGCATGGCCCAATGCCCGCATCATGATTCACCAGCCCCTGATCCACGGCGAAATCGTTGCCCCCGCAAGCGATATCCAGATTCAGGCCGAAGAAATGCTGCGCATCCGTAACATCACCGGCAAGATTCTTGCAGAAACTTCTGGCCACACCATCGAAGAAATCGACCGCGATACAGAACGCGACAACTTCATGAGTGCCGAAGAGGCCAAGAAGTACGGCCTGGTTGATATCGTCGAAAGCAAGCTTTAATTTATTGCCCGCGAGAAAACTATGGGATTTTTTTCAGCCATTAAGAATGGTCTTGCCAAGACCCGCGACGCCCTGATCGGGGAGTTGAAGGGTATTGTTGGCGCCGGTAAGATTACCGACGACACCCTGGAAGATCTTGAAGAACATCTGATCAAGGCCGACGTTGGCGTGGAGGCGGCATTCCTCCTGACCGACGCCCTCCGCGAAAACGCCCTGGGCAAGTCCCTGACTACGGAGCAGGTCCTTGATATTATGCGTAACGAGGCGGAACGCCTTCTGAAGGATCCTCCCAAGTTCGAACTGAAGGGTAAGCCCCATGTGGTTCTGGTGATTGGCGTGAACGGCGCCGGAAAGACCACGACCATCGGCAAGCTTGCGGCTCGTCTTATTGGCGAAGGCAAGAAGGTGATGATCGCTGCCTGCGATACCTTCCGTGCTGCTGCCATCGACCAGCTGGAAACCTGGGCCGAACGTTCCGGTGCGGAATTCGTGAAGCATCAGGAAGGCTCTGACCCGGCTGCGGTTGCCTATGACGCCTGCCAGGCTGCCCAGGCCCGCGGTTGCGACGTGGTTCTGATCGATACGGCTGGACGTCTGCACAATAAAGACTACCTGATGGAAGAACTGAAGAAGATTGTCCGCGTCATCAAGAAGGTAAATCCGGATATGCCCCACGACATGTGGCTGGTCATCGACGGCAATACCGGACAGAACACCATCAACCAGACCAAGATCTTCAACCAGAGTTTCCCGCTGACGGGCCTGGTGGTGACCAAGTTGGATGGTACCGCCCGCGGTGGCGCCGTGCTTTCTATCGCCAGCTCCCTGCAGATTCCTATCCGCTGGATTGGCATGGGCGAACGCATCGACCAGCTGGTGGAGTTCAACAAGCGTGAATACGTAGACGGACTCTTCGAAAACGCACTGGACGAAAAGAGCGAAGGCTAATGTTTTTGTCTTGCAAAAAAGCATGTTTTGAGGAGGGGCGTCTTGCCGCCCCTTCTTTTGCGTTTTTTGCTAGGCGCCTTGGCGCCGTTGTTTTATTGTTTGCGTTACCCTTTCTGACGTCATGCCAAAAAGAAGAATCGTATAATTCGAATTTTGTGGACGCCTTTGTGGAAATGCGCGTGGTGGAAATGACGTTTGGGGCAGATTCTCCGTCGGCCCGTATTCTGCGTCAGGAAATCATCAAGAAGCATGGCTATACCCGCGAACAGTTCCTGGCCGAGACCGAAAAACTGCTGGACGATGAAAGGCAGTGGGTCGTATTCCAGAAGGCCGTGGTGGCTCAGTTAGACACTTTGTTGGCGGACCGCAAGGAAGATAATGTCAGGGCTTCCAAATCGGTTCCCCATTCTCCTCCGGTTAAGCCCGCGAATCCTATGCTTCAGCAAAGGAAGCCTAAGGGAGGTGATGACTGATGCGACTCCTGTTCTTGATCTTGTTTGCCGCGGTCTGCGCCTTTGCCGACCCGCAGGAACCTAAGAGCCTGGTCCATTGGATGGGGTACAGCGAGGCCTTCGCGCTGGCTAAGTCCAAACCCAAGCTGGTGTTCGTGGACTTATATGCGGACTGGTGCGTTCCCTGTCGTGTCATGGACAAGAACGTGTATATGAATCCTATGGTGGCTGATGCGCTGAACCGGTACTTCTACCCGGTGAAGCTTGATGCGGATTCCCAGGATTCCATTATGTGCGACGGTCAGAAGAATACCGTGCAACGTTGTTATTTTGATGTGTGGGAGCTGAACGCATTGCCCGCCTTTGTGTTGGTGGCTCCGAAAGGCATGAGCATTCTGACGGTGACGGATTCCATGTCGCCCCAGGAGATGCTTGAATTGCTTCTCAAGTTTCTAGAAAAAGAAAAGGAATGGATATCCCGATGAGCGAATTGATGGGTGAAAATTTCCTCTTTGGTGTTCAGATTGTCTTTTGGACGATGCTGGTGCTGTTGATCCACTGCTATCTGCTGTTCCCTGTAACGCTTCCTTTTGTCAGCGAGCTTTTCAAGCGCAAGAAGTCCTGCGATGCCTCTGACGGTGAGCTGCCTACGGTGTCTATCCTGATTTCTGCCTACAACGAAGAGGCTGTTATCGAACGCAAGATCCAGAACATTCTTGAGATTGATTACCCCAAGGAAAAGCTGGAAGTTCTGATCGGCGATGACGGTTCTGCGGACCGCACTGCAGAAATTGTCGCCCGCTATGCCGACCAGGGAATCACTTTGGTGAAGGCTCCCAAGAATGCAGGCAAGGCCGCCATGCTGAACCGTCTTAACGGAATCGCCAAGAATGACATCCTCTTGCTTTGCGATGCCAACACCATGTTTTTCCCTAACGTAGTCCGTAAACTTGTCCGCGCCTTCCAGGATGAAAAGATCGGCTGCGCCTGCGGTCACCTGATTCTTTCTGACAAGAGCGGAAGCGTTCTTGGCCGCGGCGAAAGCTCCTACTGGGATCTGGAATCTGAAATCAAGAAGTTCGAAGGTGTGCTGGACCGTCTGATTGGCGGCAACGGCGCTCTCTATGCCATCCGCCGTAAACTTTATACGGAACTGCCGGTGAAGAAGAGCGTCATGGATGACTTCTTTATTGCCACCAAGGTCTTGCAGAAGGGTTACTATTGCACCTTCGTTTCTAGTGCTATCGGCACGGAACAGACCTCCAAGGAATCTACAGGTGAATACCGCCGCAAGGTCCGTATCGGCCGCGCCAATTTCAACTTCCTGTTCTCCTACTTGCCTTTGCTGAACCCGTTCCGACCCCTGACCGCCTACCTCTTTTTTTCTCATAAAATTCTGCGTTGGTTCTCTGCGCACATCTTTATCTTGCTGTTTATCTCCAACGTTCTTCTGCTGACCAGCGGCCTGGTGTACCAGATTTTCTTTGGTGCCTTTGTCCTTGGACTTCTTGTGGCGATCTTCAAGATTGTTCCTAGCGGATACTATTTCCTCTTGATGAACTTCGCCATGCTTAAGGGATTCTTTATGGCCTTTGGTCGCGAGAAAAGTGGCGGCTGGGCACGCGAAGCCCGAAGCGATGATGAAGCCTAGTTTTTTGTGGAATCGCTAGATCGGAACGTCTGATTTTAAAACGAGAAGGAATTTGTATGAAACGTCTGCTTGCGAGTCTTGCCTTGGCGCTCACACTGGTTGCCGGATTTGGCGCAACTCCTGCCCGAGCCTTTACCATGGATGTGCAGGGCGGTGTGGTAAACGCCTGGAGCGACATTACCAGTTTTAACCTGAACATTTACGGCCATTTCTGGTTCCCCATCGATCAGATGCTTTTTGTGGGTGTCGGTAGCGGCTATCAGGAACTGGACAATGTGTCCCTTGTGCCGATTGCGGCCAGTGCCTGGGTGCGCTTGCCTATTGGCAGTCAGATGCTTCCTGTGGCAACGGGCGATTGGGGCTACCTGATCGGATCGGACCATCAGATGTTCTGGCGCGCAGGGGGTGGCGTTGACATCAAGAATGGGGACTATTCCTCTATCATGCTGATGGGCGGCTACCAATTCCTGGAACACGACGGCCACGGATACGTTTACGTGCAAGCCGGCATTCTCATTGAACTGTAAGCTGCGCTCCGCTAATCGGTAACGTTATTGCATTTAAAAAAGGGCTCCCGTGGGGGAGTCCTTTTTAAGTTTATAAATGCGTGTGAAAAATTGCACTATTGTAAACAACTTAAGAAAAATTGTGCTATATTCTTTGGGCCAAATGATAAGGAGAACAAAGAATGAAAAAAATAGTTTACTCTATTATGGCGTTATTGTGGTTATGATAGATATGGAAATTTTTCATGTGCAAAAACTTCCCATGAAACTGACCTGGACAAATGTTGTGATACGGAAGATATTACTGTAAGATGTAAAATTACACCTTTTGTGGAATTTTCAACGGGGGGCAGTCCTTCAAATCCGAATGAAGATTTAACTGGTTATAACCCGAATGCTAATACGCAATTGACTGGGAACGAAAAGAATACGAATTTTACTAAAGCATCTGAATACGGAGTGATTGGATTGCATTATGTAAAACATAAAGATTTGGAATTTAAGGCTAAAACAAGCAAGAATTTAACAAGCGAAACTCGTAAAGCGATTGTTTCAAAGTATACTCTTTCTTATCGCTGAATAATGTTGTGCTGGTGAGACTCTATGATGAAACCTATACAGATCTATTTTATGCTTTTGGTAGTTCTTTTTTTTTCAAGGAATCTGCCTTGCGCAATTAATTAAAGTCGCTCCAAAAGAGGCTTCCGTGAAGTCGGATTCGTTGTCCGTAAATCTGTCTGGATTTTCTGATACGATAAAAGAATTTGTTTTTGATAGTTCTACGGTTATGGCTAATCAGCCCAAAAATGAAGCGAACTTATTACTACGCATGGGAATATGCGCGGCTTCGGCTTTTGCGTACAGGCCAGGAGGTACTCCAGCATTGTGTAACATAGTTCCGTCTTTAAAGCGTTAGTGGAAAAAATGAATAGGAGGTTGTTTATGAGGAAACTTGTTTTCTTGCTATCGGTTCTTGCCAGTTTGAGTTTTGCCGGAATTGAGGCTTCTCTCGGTTTTGGACCTTATCATGGAATAGTCGGTGTCGGGTACACCATGATGGATGATCATTTTTCTGCGAACATCCACTTGTCGAACTTTAGCACCGATTATGATTTTTTTGGTGGAATGGGTGTCGCCTATCGTTTCAGTGGACTGTCCGGCGCCTATGTATTCCATTCCTCCGATTGGATGACCGGTGAAGTGGAGGGCTTTAGGATTAGGTTGGAAGATGGTGAATTTGCCGATGTGGAGGAAACCTGCAGAAGGTTTGACTACTGGCGTCTGGTTTTCGGCCTGGGTTTTCAGTACCTGATAACAAAGCATCTGGGAGCCTATGTTGAAGTTGGGTTCCAGTTCCTTGCTGGAGATGGCGGCTACTATACAAATTTTGACGAGCTTTATGGCAGACTCGATAATGATAAACTTGTTTTCCCCGTGGGTCTAGGTATCGTTGCTGACTTTTAAAAAAAAGACTCCAGTTTAACTGGAGCCTTTTCTATGCGGCCTGGCGCCTGATACTTGATACCTAAATCCTGACGCCTGAATTCTAGCCCTTTGCCAGCAGTTCCATGAGTTCGCTGTCGAGGCGTTCCGGATTGTTGTACTGGGCCAGGTTGTTGTGCAGGGATTCGCCCTTGGATACGATACCGAAGTCCAGGTTCTTGTAGTTCCAGTAGCTGTAGCCGACATCTGCGTCACGGAGGATTTCCATGAAGTCGCGCATCCATGCCATCTGGTACTTGCGGGCCACCTGGACGTAGACGCCGAACTCGTTACATGCAACGGGCAGGTCGTACTTGGCGCGGAAATCCAGGGCGTTCTGGATGCTTGCCTGCAGGCGGGCCTTGTCCCATTTGCCATATTCAACGTCGAGGCGGGTGCAACCGTCATCGACAGGGGCGGCATAGTCACCGGGCCAGGGGCGTTCCATGTGGAAGAACGGGTCCTTGATCCATGCGGCACCCTGGTGGGTGAATGTCACCGGAGTGTAGGTATGGAAGCTATAGATAGCGTTGTCGTCGTCCAGCGGAGTCAGGTACTGGAATTCGCGGGCGCTGTTCCACTTGTTGGCACCGACCACGATGGTGTTCTTGGGGGCGTGCTTACGGATGGTCCAGAAGATTTCATCCTTCACCTTGTCCCAGACCTTGGAGTCGCCTGCTGCAGGTTCGTTCAGCAGTTCCATCATGACGCGGGATTCACCGCTGTAGCGTTCTGCCAGATAAGACCAGACCTTGTTGGTGTCCTTGCGGGCGTCGGCGCTGACAAAGAAAGCCTGTTCTTCGTAGCTGGCCAGGTGGAAGTCATGGCCGGGGCACTTGTGCAGGTCCAGGATGACATCCAGGTCTGCAGCCTGGATTTCCTTGAGGGCCTTGTCTAGCAGGGCGAACATTTCTTCGTTGGGCTTCAGTTCTTCGCCGTCGAACATGTTGAAATAGTCCACCGGCAGACGGACGTGGTTGAACCCAGCATTGCGGATGCGCTTGAAATCTTCCACACCGAGGAAGGTCTTTACGTGTTGGATGATCCCAGGGAAACCCACGGGATCTTTTTCCTGGATGCAGTCTACCTGACTGAACCAGCCGCCCAAATTAACTCCCCGCAGTCTTTCTTTAATCATGTTACCATCCCATTTAAGTTGTGGCCGTCGGAATTGACGGCCGATTGAGAAACTTTACTCGTTAACGATATTCAGGTCTTCGTCTGCAATGTTCAGACCGAGAACTACTTCCATGTCGTCGGGAAGTCCGTTAAAGTCAACGATCAGGCCAACCTTCTTTTCGTCGTCCTTCTGCTTTTCGAACAGGGCGACATCGTAAATCTTCATCTTTACCACAGCTTCCTGGGTAACGGGAATTTCGATGGTCATCCCCTTGCTGATGGGGCCTTCAATAATCTTACCCTTGAACACCAGAGTATTCTGGTCTTCGCCAAGGGAGGTTTTCTTTACGTGAAATACAGCCATTGTACTTTAGCCACTATTTATACTTCAGTTAATCCTCAGTTTATTAAATCCAGCCTGTTGTAAGGCTTTGGGAAAAGTTAATTTTTTTATATGACTTTGCGAGTAGGACGAATTCCTTTTTTGGTCTGTGCACCCTTTTTTCACGACTTTTTGGGCCGCGAATCCGAATTTGGCGATGTAGATTTTGTGGATGGGCCACCTAGCGCCCATTGTGCGGGTCTAAAAGATGGCTCTATCCACCTTTCCCCGGCATCTTCCATTACTTTTGCCCAGAAACCGGGGGCTTTTGTGCTGTCTCCGACGCTCTGCACTTCCTGCTCCTTTGAAGTCCGTTCCGTTAAGTTATTTTCAAATCTGCCGGTCCAGGAACTGTCGGGGAAGCGGGTGCGTATGACAGCCCAGAGCAAGACGTCCGTGACGCTTTTGCGGATCTTGCTGGAGACTCGCTTCGGTCTGCGTCCCGACTATGTGGATGGGGCGTATCAGCCTGGGGATGACGCCTGCCTGCTTATTGGCGATCAGGCCCTTGAAGAAAATGAACGTCGCCGGTTCGCCTACAGTTACGACCTTGGAACCTTGTGGCAGGACTGGCAGAAATTGCCCTTCGTCTTTGGCGCCTGGATTATTGCCAAGGAGGCTTTGTCCGACGAACTGCGCCCGACTCTCCTGCGGTACATGGATGCGACCAGGAACAGTATCGAAACATTTAGCGCTAGGCCTTCTGCGGCCCTAGATAAATGGCTTGCCCGTTATCCTGTCAACTTGCCCCGCCCCGTTATTGAAAGTTACTACTCGGCCCTGGATTACCGTTTTACCGAGGAACGCAAGGAGTCCCTGAACCTTTTCTTTAGGTATGCCGCAGATTTGGGGCTTGTTCAGGCCGCTCCGGTATTGGAATTTTTACAAGAACGGTGATGACTTTGGTCCCTTGAAAATCTATTTTTAGTATGTCTCTGTTGGTGTGTGTGTAAAAGGTTAAGAGACAAAGATAGGGATAAAATGGTCGAAGAAAAGATTCTCATCGTTGATGATAGTGCGGAAGTTCTTGAGCGTACCCGCAACCTTCTGACTCACGTGGGTTATAATGTTACTGCCTGTACCTCTGGCGAAGAGGCCCTGGAGTATTTGGAATTAAACTGCGTTGACCTGGTTCTTCTTGACATTAACATGCCTAGCATGAACGGGTACGAAGTCTGTCTTCGAATCCGTCAGCGTTATGCCTTGGATGATCTGCCGGTGATTTTCTTGACGAGCCGTGAAGATACCGAAAGCGTGACTAAGGGATTCCATTCAGGTGCGTCTGACTTTGTGAGCAAGAATGCCGTGGAAGACATTCTGTTGGCCCGCGTCAATGTGCATATTCGACTGTCCCGTTCCCTGCGCTATCTGCGCGATATTTCCCTGACGGACGACATGACCGGCTGCTACAACAGACGCCACGGCATGAATTCACTCCGCGAACTTTTCTCTCGCGCACGCCGTTATGGAACGCAGTTCTCCCTGATTTATTTTGACTTGAACGGACTTAAGCAGGTGAATGACCGCTATGGCCACCAGGCTGGCGATTTGATGCTCCGTTCCGTGGTGAATTCCGTCAAGGCTTTGCTCCGCGATTCCGACTTGTTCTTCCGCATGGGCGGTGACGAGTTTATGATCCTCTGCCCCGAAACCGATAAGAAGGGGGCCTTCATTTGTGTCGAACGTATGGAAAGGGCTGCAAACGCAATTACCATCGTCGATCAGAAGGTGACTTTCGCTTATGGTATCGCACACTCTTCTGAAGACTACTCCGAAATGGACGACATGCTTCACAGTGCAGATGTATCTATGTACGAATGTAAAAAGAAGATGAAAAGTGAAAAATAGCGGAGAGCTTATAGCTGACAGTTTAAAGAAGGACTCGGAGAAATCCGGGTCCTTTAATTGTGGGATGATATAACTAGATATGAGTTATGAGTTAAAGTAAGGCGCCGTTGGTGCGATTATAAAAACTCATGGCTCAAAGCTGAACGCTCATGACTGAACAGGGCGCCGTTGGTGCGATTATCTAGCTCATAGCTCACCGCTGAAAGGAGTCGCAGGCCCGAGCTCATACCTCATACCTGAAGCCTGGAAGCGCGCTCCGCGCGCGCCCTCACTTAAGGGCTGCGCGTACAGCGTCCAGCAATTCTGTCAGGCGCTTGCCGATTTCTTCCCAGTTACCTTCTTTCATCAGCTTGGCGCTGAAGATGCTTCCGCCGAATGCCAGCAGGTTGGCGCCTGCCTTGATGTATTCACCGGCATTTTCGGCGTTCACGCCGCTACAGGCCAGCAGGGGTATGTCGCGGAAGGGACCGCGCAAAGCCTTGATGTACTTGGGACCGCCAACGCAATCTACCGGGAAAATCTTGACGGCCGTTGCGCCCAGGTCGTAGGCCTTCTGCACTTCGGTGGGGGTCAGTGCTCCGGGGATAATCGGGGTCTTGGAGCCTGCCGCCGTGCGGATGATGTTGCTACGGGTGTTTGGGGTTACGATGAAGTTGGCGCCTGCGTGCATGGCCTTTTCCAGGTCGCTATCATGGCGCACGGTGCCTGCGCCGACGGTAATGCCGTAGGGCTTGCAGGCGGCCTTCAGTGCCGTAATGATTTCTGCGGCATTGTCGGTGTTCATGGTGACTTCAATAGCCTTAAGACCGCACTTGGCCGCAGTCTGTGCACAGAGTTCTTCGGATCCCCGGGGGATATCGCGAAGGATGCCGATGACCGGCATGTCTTTCAAAAATTCAAGTAGTTCCATGGCAATAAATATAGTGCAAAAAAAATTGGATTGGATTTTTTGCATGAAAAATCTCACATGGGTCTAAGGGGATGTGCTTGTCGTTTTCTGCGACTTTTCCGCAAAATGAAAAACGCCGGCTTTTTTGTAGCCGACGTTCTTTACGCTTGATGTAATTTGATGGATTACTTCAGTTTGAATGCCTTGGCGGCAAGAACCTTCTCGCCGGACATGAGGCGTGCAACCATGGCGCTACGATGAGGAAGCTTTGCGAGGCTGACCTGTGCGGAAGTCCCTTCGAAGGTCTGTGCCATGAGCTGGTTGCCCAGCATGTCGAAGACCTTCAGGGTCTTTGTGCCCTGTGCAGGTGCAACTACATAGAGGCCTCGGCCGTTGACGATCATCTTTGCATTTGCGGCAGGAGCGGCAATCTTGCGGACTCCTACGCGGTCGCTGGTTTCGTCTGCGGGACCATAACCCCAGATGAGTTTGCCCTGGCTGCGGAGTACGATGTAGGGAGCATCAGGCGCTTCCTGGACTTCGATGTAATCCTTATCCTTGTCGGAAATTCCATCGTAGGCGGGCATGCTGTTGCTTGCGGTATGCGACTTGAAGCTCCAGCCTTTGGTGAAGTCTACCTTTGCGGGCTCAAGAGCGTATTCGCAGGCTCCGCTAACCTTTGTACCGGAGGTTACGCTAAGGTCGAGACGGACATATCGGCCGATACCTAAGGAGTCCAGAACAATGGGGAGTGCCCAGGTGTAGGTCTTGGATTTCTTGTCGTAGGTATCCTTGATCTTCTGGGGATTGTTTTTTCTCAGTTCCTTGCGAATCTCGTCTTCGTTGCTGCAAGGCCTGTTGAATCCGCCCTGGTCGTAGGCCTGGCAGATTGACAGGTTGAACAGTACGTTGCAGTTTTCGACGTCATCTTCGGTTGCGTCAAAGTAGACGTATGTAACAACGCTGTCCATTCTCTTCAGGGTGCTGTTGCTGAAGCTGATGGTCAAGTAGTCCAGTTCGTTGAACTCGTAATGGTATGCACCGACGTGAATGTTGTCTGCCTGGAAAATGTCGGGATTCTTGTTGCAGTTGTCGCACTTCTTTTCAAAGTAGTCGTCGCCGCCGTTGCTGACGATTGTCAAGGCAGAGACAAGTGCAGCAGATCCATCGAGGCAAGTCTCGGAAAGATGATAGTCTTCCCAGCTCAACGAGCTAGGACTAATGGAATTTTCTGCACCAGGAATGATTCCTCCGAAAAGACCTCCAACGGGTCGTACGTACTTGTATGCGACGCTACCTCGTGCATTACGTCCTTCGGGGTTTGATATTCTGTGGTGGGGATGGTTGTCGTTCTTGTCGCCAACGCCGTAAATGAAGGAAACGTCCCAGGGGTTGACGCCTAGCATGTAGTTCAGCTGGTTGATACCCAACTGATGCAGTTTTTCGGAGTTCCAGTTCAAGGTGCCCAATGTCGGAAGCTTTACCTTTTCCAGGTCCTTGGCGATATCGGCAAGGGCGAGGACTTCAAAGATATTTCCCGCTTGATAGCGGTTATATATCCATGATTGATCCGTTTGCATGCTATACCATGCACCGTCATAGCTGATGGCTCCGGATTCGCTTGAGAGTTGGCTGACAGGAAGTTCGATGCTACTTGTGCCGGAGTTCGAAAGATTTTGCAGGTTGATGGCCATGGTGCTTGCTACCTTTTCTGCATATCCCAGACGTTTTTCATCGGAGATGCCGTACTTGGTTGCGGTCTTTGAATCCTTCAGCAACAGTTTGTAGAAAGCATAGAGTGTCAGCGTGTTGACGTTTGCCCAGCTGGTGTTCCTGCTGGACTTTAACATGCCGTTTCGACCATGGGCCATCCAGCCGCCATTGAAGGCGAAGCTTCTGCTCATCTGATCTGTCCCGATTTCCGTATCTTCGACGGCGTCGTTCAGGTAATCCATTTTGCCGGACTTTTCGTAAGTGGCGTAGTGGAGGGCGATCGCTGCCAGGGCGAGATCGTCGTGATATTCATTATTGCCGTTGTAGGCTGGGGTACTCCATCCTGCGGCCATTGTGTTGTAAACAAACTTCTTCCCCTTGTCATAGGAGTCGTTGCCAAGTGCCAGGTTCTTGGCGAAGTCGTACATCTTTTCGGCGACCATCAGGCAGGAGTCGGCGAAGTCCTTGTCGTATTTGGCGTAGTCCTTGCTCAGGATGGCAAGGCCAGCCGCGATTTGACCGGAAATATTGGAACCCAGTTCGCCGAGACGGACGTCGCGATCTGCGGGACCGCCGCGCATCGAAATGACGATGTAGTCCTGAAGTTCAGGGCGAACCCATGAACCGTGATCGCTACCGAAGTTACCCACGGAAACGGCCATGTTGTCGACAACGCCATTGGCAGCCTTGAATGATCTCAGGAAGAAATCCGCACCGTGCTTTGCTTCGCGAAGAACGTCAGGAACGTTGTCGGTCTTTACGAATTCCCCGTGGTTGTATGCATAATGGTCAACGTCCTTGGAGGGGTTGGAGACCGCGGCGACGGCAAGATTTGCAAATGCGTAAGCCTGGGTCTGGGATTCCTTCAGGTAGTCACCGCAGTCGTACCAGCCACCCTGCAGGTCGCCTTCATTGGTTGTTACACCGGAGACTACTTTTTCGTCGAGGACCACCTTGCCTGCGCCGTCCTTGACGTGGCTCGGACCATGGAACCAGGAATCGGAATTGCCGCTGCGCTGGATGCCAAAGAATTTAATGGCCGCATCCTTCACCATGGTGTAGACGTCTTCGCTTACGATGAAGGTGCTGGAGATCTCGTCACCGACCTTGATGCGGAGGCGCTTGTCGGTGGGGACGGACTGGGGAATGTTTCCGACGAGGATACTTCCGGAGGGGCCGTTGAACTCGACAGAGTAGCGTTTATGATCGCTAATAGTTGCGTCAGTGCCTGCGACGATAAGCCAGCTGGAGGTGGTTTCTTCGGAAGTCTTCGTGAGGGTCCCGGTAATTTTCTTGCTTAAGGACTTGCCGTTCTCATCGACGACTTCGAATTCCTTGGCGGTGCCGATAAAATAGAACTGACGTTCCGTATCGCTCTTCAGGTAGCCGGCCTGGTTTACGCGAATGGGAGAGATGGTCGTGTTGATGACGTCAAGATAGGCCTGGTCCAGGGTGTCAGGCATGAGGGCTCCGGCCTTGAAGTTTGCCGGGGTCTTTTCTTCGGGCAGGACGTTATCCTTTTTTGCATTCGGCTCGAAATTGTCGAGAGCCTTGGCGTCCCAGGTCAGGGGCCAGGTGGGGCGAATCAGGTCATAGGGGGTGGTAGCTGCAAAGGCGGTTGCAGAAAGTGCTGCAATGGCGGAAGCGGCTATCAGGGTTTTCTTTTTGGGGTGACGCATTAATACCTCGTTGTTCACAAGGTAATAATAGCTAACCTTTATAAGAATGCAAGTAAAAAGTATGTTACTCGAACCTTAAAGCATCTATGGGGTCCAGGCGGCTTGCCTTTCGTGCAGGGTACCAGCCGAAGAATACTCCAGTCACAAAACAGACGCCGAAACTGACCACCACGCTGGTAATGGAAACGCTCATGGGCCAGTTCAGTATGGACTTGACTGCCTGAGAGGCTCCGATGCCGAGACCGATTCCGATGAGACCGCCCAGCAGGCTGATCATGACGGATTCAATCAGGAACTGCAAGAGTATATCGCGACCGCGTGCGCCAATAGCCATGCGCAGGCCGATTTCCTTGGTACGTTCCGTAACGGAAACGTACATGATGTTCATGATGCCGATACCGCCAACCAGAAGGCTGATGCCCGCAATTGCCGTAAGGACTAAGGACAACATATCGGACGTGTTGGTCATCATGGTAATCATTTCTTCCTGGGTGAAAATTCGGAAGGGGTCCGTGGGCTTTGTCCAGCTGCGACGTTCCTTCAGGATACCCATGATTTCTTCTGTGGCCTGTTCCGCGTAGCCTTCGCCGATGGAGTTTGCGTAAATCTGGCGGATTTCCGTGGT
This sequence comes from Fibrobacter sp. UWH5, assembly GCF_900142505.1. NCBI lineage: Bacteria > Pseudomonadati > Fibrobacterota > Fibrobacteria > Fibrobacterales > Fibrobacteraceae > Fibrobacter > Fibrobacter sp. UWH5. The sequence goes on from NZ_FRBB01000009.1 coordinate 67,703, forward strand.
GGCGTTAAAACGCTTCATTACCGTCTGGTAGGGCGTGAAGATGACATCATCCTGGTCCTGCCCGAAATCACCGCTGCCTTTGGCCTTTAATGTGCCGATGACCTTCAGTGGGATGCTCTTGTATCGGATGGTCTTTCCGATGGGGTCTGTATCGGGGAACAGGTTCTTGATGACAGATTGGCCGATGACGCAGACTTTGGACATCCGGTCCGCTTCGTCGTCGAACATGACGCCGTCCTCGATTTCGTAGTTGCGGATCTTGAGGTAGTCGCTGGAAATTCCGCTGAGTTGGGTGGGGGAGTTGTTGTTTCCTGCAATGGCCTGGCCGTTGGCGGTAATCATGGGCGATACGCCATTGATGAACTGTGCCCTGTTGCGGATTTCGATAACGTCTTCTTCTTCTAGGGAAACTGCGGATTCCGTTTGCACGCCGCCGCGACGGTCGCGATTAGGCATGACGATAATGGCATTGGTGCCCATGCTGGTCATCTGTTCCTTGATGGACTGCTTGGAGCCTTCGCCCATGGCTACCATGGCAATCACGGCGGCCACACCGATGACGATGCCCAGCACCGAAAGGAAGGTTCGCATGCGGTTGCGGAACAGGGCCTTCACTGCAATTTTAACAAGGGTTATAGGACCCATTATGCGCCCTCCCCGCGACGATCTTCTGAATCATCGTCAAAAACTTCCGGCGGGGGCAATGCCTCAAGGGCGGCCCTTGCGTCGGCCACATTCTCGTTGATGACGTCTTTTTTTAGAAGGCCATCTCGCAGCGTAATGGTGCGTCCGCTGAAGGTGGCGATATCCGGTTCGTGGGTCACGAAGGCGATAGTCTTCCCTTGCCTATGCAAGTCCTGGAAGATGCTCATGATTTCGTAACTGGTACGGGTGTCCAGGTTACCGGTGGCTTCGTCGGCAAGGATAATGACCGGATCGTTGACCAGGGCGCGGGCAATGGCCACTCGCTGCTGCTGACCGCCGGACATCTGGTTGGGCAGGTGATTCATGCGGTCGGAAAGCCCTACCATTTCAAGAGCGCGGACGGCTCGCTTGCGACGCTCCGAAGCAGAAACTTTTGAATTGTACAGGAGGGGCAGTTCCACATTTTCGAGAGCTGTAGTTCGGCTCAGCAAATTGTAACTCTGAAAGACAAAACCCAGCTTCTGGTTTCGGATTTTTGCCAGGGCGTCCCGCTTCAATTTTTCGGTATGCTCCCCGTCCAGAATGTAGTGGCCTGCGGTGGGCTTATCCATACAGCCAAGAATGTTCAACATGGTAGACTTGCCCGATCCGCTGGTTCCCATGATGGTGACGAACTCTCCCTTGTGAATGTCGAAGCTTACTCCGCGCAGGGCGTGTACAGTTTCATCGCCCATCTTGAAGTCGCGACGTAAGTTCTGTATAGAAAGGATAGGGGAGTTGTCCATAGTCGTAATTTTAGATGCTTTTACATTCCACGGGGTTGCAGCGGACGATAAAATACTAAATTTTGGAAGGCGAGTTAGTTTGGGTTTACTTAAGTTAAGTAATGGATTTTGGATGAAAAGACTCGTTTCAATTTTGTTTGTATTTTGCGCCATGGTTGTAGCACAGCCTTTAGATGGCGATAGTGATGGTGTACCCAACGATATTGATCAGTGCCCCAATACAAGGCCGGGCACTCCCGTTGATTCCCTAGGTTGCCCCTTGGATTCTGACCATGACGGTGTTTACGATACCAGGGATCTGTGCCCCGGTACGGAACCGGGAACTCCCGTAGATCAGACTGGCTGCCCCCTGGATACTGATGGGGATGGCGTTCCCGATTATCTGGATAAGTGCCCCAACAGTCCGGTAGGTGCTTTGGTGAATGAACGAGGCTGTGTCCGTGATGATGATGGGGACGGTGTTCCCGACCAGGTGGACAAGTGTCCCAATACACCCTACGATGCCATTGTAGATTCCGTTGGCTGCCCTGTTTCCAGGAATTCAACTCTGGATTATCTGAGGGGCCGAATTGATTTTCAGACTGGCTCTGCCAAGCTGACCAAGGCAAGTTTTTCTGCCTTGGATTCCCTGGTAGACATCCTGATCGGCGCTCCCACCATTAAACTTGAAATCGAGGGCCACGTGGATAACGCCGGTCCCGAGAACATCAACTTGATGCTGTCTCAGGAACGTGCCCAGTCTGTGGTTGACTACTTGGTTGGCAAGGGGATTGATGCCCGTCGCCTGAAAGCGGTGGGGCTTGGATCTAGCCGTCCTGTTGCCGACAATGGAACCTTGCAGGGCCGCAAGGCGAATCGTCGCATCGAATTTATTGTTTGGTAAAGACCCACTTCTTGTAGAGGGTGAAACTGGCCAATACGTAGACTACGTTTGCAACAATGTTTGCGAAGTAGCTGGGTTTCATGAACTTGGAAATCAAGTTTGCGCTTGAGGCCAGCGGACCCCAATTATCAAGGGCGTAGACGCATCCTTCCAGAACCAGAAGGTTCAGGCCGTAGGCACATAAAAATACAATGAGGAATCGGGTAATTTCCGCAGACTTCTTGTTGGAACTTTTGAAATTCCAGATGCGGTTCATGATGTAGCTGTTGCAGCCCCCGGCCACAAAACCCAGGAAGTTGGAAAGCTCCAGATTCCAGTCCAGCAGCTGATGCAGCACCCAGACGACTGCCAGGGTAATCAAAGTGTTCATGATTCCGATCAGATTGTATTTGATAAAGTGAAGCATGGCCCGCAAAATAATTATTTTTGACCCCATTATGTCATGGATCGAATCTAGAAAGTGCTCTGCGGCGGAAGCTGCCGAAATGATCAAGGATGGGGACGTTCTTGGCGTGTCCGGTTTTACCTTGGCGGGTTACCCTAAGGTGGTGCCGACCGCTCTTGCCGAACGTGCCGAAAGACTCCACGCCAATGGCGAGCCTTTCAAGATTACGCTGTTCTCTGGCGCATCGACCGGCGATAGCTGCGATGGTGCGCTGGCCCGCGCCGATGCGGTCAGTTTCCGCATGCCGTACCAGTCCAATCCGGCGCTGCGCAAGGCGATTAATGGCGGTTCCATCAAGTATATTGACGCACACCTTGGAAAGATGGGCTACTGGATCCGTACCGGTGCGCTGCCCCGCCCCACGGTAGCTATTGTGGAGGTGACCTGTATTCTTCCCGATGGTCGTGTATGCCTTTCTACGTCTGGCGGTAATTCCGTAACGTACCTGGAAATGGCAGACCGTGTTATCCTGGAACTGAATACCCGCTTTGGCGATGCTTGCGTGGGCATTCACGACGTGGCACTTCCGGATTTGCCGCCCCATGCCAAGTCCCTGGCTATCGATGCGCCCGGTGATCGCGTGGGCGAGGCCTTTGCCTGCGTCAATCCCGAGAAGGTGGTGGCCATTGTAGAACAGTCCCGCTTCGACGAAGTGACTCCCTTTGTGGAGCCCGATGAAATTTCCCGCAACATTGGCGAACGCATCCTGGACTTTGTCCGCTTTGAGGAAAAGCGTGGCCGACTCCTGAAGGGGCTTGCTTACCAGAGTGGCGTAGGCAAGGTGGCTAACGCTGTTCTTTCTGCCATGGCGGCGGATGATCGCCTGAGCAAGATTGACCTTTATACCGAAGTGATTCAGGAAGCGGTTCTTCCGCTGCTGAAGAATGGTAAGCTGGGGATTGCTTCCGGAACGGCTCTTACTTTGTCTGAAAGTACCCAGAAGGAATTCGTCGCCAATGCCGAGGAATGGAAAAAGCATCTGGTGATCCGTCAGCAGGAAGTGAGCAACAGCCCCGATGTTATCAAGCGCATCGGCGTTATCTCCATGAATACCGCCCTTGAAGTCGATATCTTCGGCAACGTGAACAGTTCCCTGGTGGCAGGCTCCGCCATGATGAACGGTATCGGCGGTTCCGCTGATTTTGCCCGCAACTGTCTGCTTGGATTTTTCATGACGCCCTCTGTGGCCAAGAATGGAACCATCAGTTCCGTGGTGCCTTATGTGAGCCATGTGGACCACCCCGATCACGATACCATGATTTTCGTGACGGAGCAGGGCTTGGCTGACCTTCGTGGCCTCCCCGCCGAAGAACGTGCCCGCCTGATTATCAAGAATTGCGCCCATCCCAATTTCAAGGAACCTCTGGCCGATTTCCTGGAATTCAGCCTGAAGCATGCCAAGGGCGTGCATGTGCCGCTGGCTCTTTCCCGGGCTTTCGAAATGCACGAGAAATTCCTGGAAACGGGAAGCATGCTCTAAATTTGCTGTTTTTGCCAAATTAGCACGTTTTTTTTGACAGCGGATGTAATCATTGTAAGTAAAAATTGATTTGGAAACATCGGGCTCACTTTTTTATATTAGGCCTGATGTATCGTTTGGCTTTTTTGATTTTTCTGTCTGCTTTGTTCGTTGCCTGCGGCGACGATTCCTCGAATTTTACCCCGTCCGGAAACGATGATGAAATTCCGAATTCCGCAGATTCCCAGAATGGTAGTAGCGGATCCCAGAGTGAAGTTTCTGGCAATAGCTCCATTGGGGAAGTGGTTCCGGGGCCCGTGATTAGCGATGATCCCCCTGTAGAAGATTCCACCGTGGTCTCCGATTCCGATGACCTGCCTAAGTGTACTTCGGAAAATCAGGGTGAAGCGATGATGGTCGCTTCCGAGAATGCAATCTATTTCTGCTATGAAGGCGAATGGGTTACTGGCGTTGTGGAAGACATTGGCGTTTCTTGCGAAAACGGTTCTCTGATTGCGGGCATGCGGATGCCTCTGGATACGGTGTCTTCCATGTTCGGTTATGATACTGTTTCTGGCGAGTTCGTCTACCGCCGTCAGGATGTTTCTGTGGTTGGCATCGCCGAAAAGGGGCCCTTCCGTTTTGGTACCTCGGTGAAGGTGGTGGAACTGGATAGCATGAACCGTATGGCCGATTCCGACCGTATACATGAGACTTGCGTTGTTACTGCCGACGGTTCCTATGGCTTCGATGCCTTTGACGTGGTTTCCCCCTATGTTCGAGTGGAGGCCGAAGGCTATTATAAAAACGAACTGACTGGTGGCCTGTCTTCGGAATTGATTAAGCTGAGGAACGTTACCGACCTTACGGAACGTGATTCCGTAAACGTGAACATCCTGACTCATATCGATGCCGTCGTGGTGATGAAGCTTGCGGAACAGGGTGGTTTCAATACGCCGATCCGTATGCTCAAGGAACAGTCCCTAAAGAAGGTGCTTTACGCTTTCGGCATCAAGATTGAAGGGTTCAATGACGACCTCTTTATGCAGGGCCAGGGTGGTATGTTCGGCCCGGGCACTTCTGCTGTTTCGAAGATTTCCGACGAAGTCAACCTGTTTGACGGAGACGAATTCAGTGCCGCTCTCTTGGCTGTATCCGTAATGCTGCAGCGTCATGGTTCTGGCCAGGAAATGCTCCTGTTTGCAGATTCCATTGCCCAGAAAGTCGCCAATACCGGAAACTGGGACGACTGGACTTCCAGGGCTCATTTGGCTGACTGGCTTATGTCTCTTGACATTAATGGTGACTTTGAAAAAATCCGTAAGAACGTGGCTAGCTGGAAGCTGGGGGATGTTCCCGATTTCGAAAAGCACTTGCGCAATTTCTGGACAAAGGAATTGAAGTTCCCCGAATGCAATGCGTCTACTGACGGAATGGTGTCTCATATTTCTGAAAGTCAGAGCTCTCTTTTTGGCTGTGATTACAGGGATACAACCAAGACCAAGCTCCGCTTTACCTGCGATGCTGAATTGGGCCGCTGGCGTGCCGCTACCGATATCGAAAAGGATACGGTGGGGCTGGGAGCCGATACCTCCAAGTACGATGGCGCTATTCGCCCCGGTGTGATCAACAAGGACAAAAATTACATCTATGAAACTTCTACCGGAAAATGGCGTGTTGCTACCAGCAACGATATCATGGATTTCTCTGACGTGGCCGATGTGTACCGCAATCTGGGTGCAGGCGAGTCCGTGGTGTTTGTACTCCGTCATGCAGAACGTACCAATGAAACTGGCTCCAAGGGGCATCTGACCGATAACGGCAAGGCTCAGGCTAAGAGTGTCGGTGCCAAGTTTAGTGGCGTCGGCAGGATTTACTTTGCCTATTCCGGTTACACCCGCACCCTGGAAACCTGCGAAGGAATTGCCGATGGGGCTGGGCAGGGTAGCATTAACCCCGATGTTCTTGATGGCCTCGATGGGGAATGGTATGTGAAGTCTGGCGACCCCTCCATTATCGAGTTGTCTAGCTGGGCTTATAGGGGCGTGCCTGCCGGAAACTTCTACGACCTGGAAGACCGCACCAAGGAACTGGTGTCCGATTACATTCTGGCCAACCGCAGCAAGTTGCAGAAGGTCAACTTCTACATTTCCCATGACAGGATGGTCTTGCCCCTTGCGGTTTACGCTTCCCAGAAGAAGGTGGACCTGCGTTACTTCGATGAGCAGGGTAATCGAAACTGGGTGAACTTCCTGGCAGGTGCCGCAATCATTTTTGACAATGCAGGCAACGTCCGTTACGTTCCTGTCCGCGGTCTGGAATCGGGAGTCATGAAGCTCTAGTCCCGGATTTTATAGGACGGTTTACGTCCGATGTAAAGAAATGTTTATCAATGGGCGCCTGGTAAAAAAGGGCGCTTTTTTAGTCTAAAAATTTCCCCCTCATTTGCCCTTATCTTTAACCTTTAACCTTTTCGCTTTCCGCTAATTAATTAAATTTCCATCGTTGATTTTTATCAAAATGTTCACCTAAAAGAATGGATAAAATCCAATATGAATGAAACGCAAGAAATCACTGCAGAATCCCAGGTAGCTCCCGCTGCCGAAGAAGCTGTAGTTGCAACACCGGCTGCAAAGGCTAAGGGACGTTTCGACGAGCAGATCGCCTTGATGTCTCCTACTGATGCCGCTAAGGTTCAGGCTCAGCTTGACCTGACTCCTGGTGCCGATTCCGCCGTCTTCGAAATTGTCGAAGCTCATGGTGGTGGATTCCAGGTGCTCTACAAGACTTACGATCAGTCTGTGACCGCCCGTAACGCCCTCAAGGCTAAGGACGATGCATCTGCAAAGGTGCTCCCCATTGCCAAGGCTACTTTGGGCAAGGAATATTGCAATGGCGACGTTGTCGAAGGCGTCTGCCAGGGCGAAAAGGAAACCTTCACTATTGGCAAGCTGGCTGAATTCCAGGCTACTGGCCTTATCGTAGTGATGGCTGTTATTATCGGCCTCTGCCTGCTCTGCTACTTGATGAACTTCATCATGGCAAAGCTTGGCCTCAACGTGGACAAGGCACCTGCACCCGCAGTCAAGCCCGCCGCCGCTGCTCCTGCTGCCGCTCCCGCTGCAGCCCCTGCCGCCGCTGCACCCCGTACCATTGGCCCCGCCCACTGCGACTGGGATCCCAATGCCAAGAGCGTTCATCCGGGTATGACCAACAAGCAGCTCCAGGCTTTCCTGTCTATCGCTGCTATTGCCGCCCTCGAAGAACATCCGGGCCTTACCAACGACGAACTGGTGGTGATCATGACCGCAGCTGCAACTCAGGTCCTGGGTCAGCCCTGCCGCGTCACCGCTTACAAGAATGTTAACTCCCCTGCTTGGACCATTGTCTAAGATCTAGGAACAACCTTTAAAAATTCAACAGGCTATAAAGCCAGGAAAAAGAAAAATGAAGAAGACCGTACGTATCAGTTTCGAAGGCAAGAGCTACGATGTAGAAGTTGAAGTTCTTGATTCCAATGTTGCCGTTGCTCCCGCTGCCGCTCCGGCTGCTGCTCCCGCACCGGTTGCCGCTCCTGCTCCCGCTGCTGCACCTGCTGTCGCTGGTGGCACCGAAGTTAAGAGCCCCCTCGCTGGTTCTGTGTTCAAGCTGAAGGTCAAGGTTGGCGACAAGGTCGAAGCTAACCAGGAAGTTGCAATCATCGAAGCTCTCAAGATGGAAAACCCGGTTGTCGCTCCTTGCGCAGGTACCGTGAACTCTGTTTCCGTTAAGGAAACCGACACCGTCGTTGATGGCCAGACTCTCCTCACCATCGCTTAATTTAGCCTACTGAGGTACATATAAATGAGTTCAATCCTTAACTCCGTTGTCCAGTTCGCTGGCGACACTGGCTTTGCCTACATCACGCCGTCTATGATCGTGATGTGGATTGTCAGCTTCGTCCTGATGTACTTGGCAATCGTGAAAAAGTTCGAACCGCTGCTGCTCTTGCCGATCGCACTGGGCGCTCTTGCGGTGAACATCCCCACCAAGGGATTCTATGATGGTGGCTGGAGCATCGAGGGCATGTTTGTCCCGACTGAAGGCCTCTATTACTACATCAGCCAGGGTATCCACCTGGAACTCTTCCCGCCCATCATCTTCCTGGGCGTGGGTGCCATGACTGACTTTGGACCGCTGATTGCAAATCCGCGTACCCTCCTCCTGGGTGGTGGTGCTCAGTTCGGCGTCTTCGCAACCATGTTCTGCGCCGTTGCTTTCGGTGGCTTTACTCTGGGCGAAGCAGCTTCCATCGGTATTATCGGTGGTGCTGACGGTCCGACCTCTATCTTTACCGCCAACAAGCTGGCTAAGCACCTCATCGGCCCCATCGCCGTGGCTGCTTACACCTACATGGCTCTGGTGCCGCTGATTCAGCCGCCCATCATGCGCCTCATGACCAACGATGCAGAACGCAAGATCCGCATGAAGTCTCTCCGCAAGGTCTCCAAGGCCGAACGTATTGCCTTCGCCGTCATGGTTATGATCGTCTGCATCCTGGTTGTGCCCGATGCATCTGCACTGATCATCATGCTTATGCTTGGTAACATCTTCAAGGAATCTGGCGTTGTTGATCGTCTCGTCAAGACCGGTCAGAACGAACTCATGAACATCGTGACCATCTTCCTTGGTACTTCTGTGGGCCTCACCATGTCTGCCGACATCTTCCTGCGCCCCCAGACCCTCATGATCATCGCTATGGGCGTGGTTGCCTTCGGCTTCTCTACTGCCGCAGGCCTCTTCCTCGCAAAGATCATGAACAAACTTTCTCCCAAGAATCCGGTGAACCCGCTCATTGGTTCCGCAGGCGTTTCTGCAGTTCCCATGGCTGCCCGCGTTTCTCAGGTTGAAGGTGCCAAGTACGATCCGCAGAACTTCCTGCTGATGCACGCTATGGGCCCCAACGTGGCTGGCGTGATCGGTACCGCAGTTTGCGCTGGTTACATGATTAGCCGCTTGAGCTAAGTCATCCTGGAGCTGTCATCCTGGAGCGTAGCGATAGGATCAGACAGGATCCAAGAAGACCTCGGTGATGAACCGAGGTCTTCCTTTTTTTGTACAATGTCATTTTCTGCCACTTGCTCCAACTTATATGTGTTTGTATATTAGAAGGACAAGTCAATATGGAACTCACAACTGTAGCAATCAAGGTCCCGGAATCAATGCATGATTTCATCACGGAAAACCGGTGCCGTGACGAGTTGGTGCGTAATGCCTTGATTTTATACCCTTACATTAAAGATTTGACTATTTCCCACGGCCGTGCTGCTGAAATTTTAGGAATACCAAAGGAAAGGCTAATTGCTCTCTATGGAGATATGGGAATTCCGTATATCGATGGTGATGCGAATATGCTGAACGAAGAATTGGCGGCCTACGATGCAGTGCGGAGGAAAGGGTAATGCTCGTTGTATCCGATACCACTCCGTTAATATCTTTCCTGAAAATCAATCGCTTGGATATGTTGCAGCAGTTGTTTGAAACTGTTGTTATACCGCATGCCGTTTATCGCGAATTGACCTGCAATGAAGACTTCGTTGACGAAATTCAGCAGATAAGGGAAAAGTCTTTTATTCTTGTGGATGAATCTATTGCTGTGGATGCTGTAAACCAGTTGCAATTGGAAACGGGACTTGAATATGTGGATGTAAAAAATCGTGGAATAGCCTAGTTGGGGCTAACTCCATGGGCAGTCAATGGCCGCCATCTAAGAAAATCGCTGCGCCTGCGACGGATCAAAAGCCGCGTCCGCGAACGTTGGTAAGAATATACAAAAAACGAGGTTGCGTAATTTGTCAGGAATGATTATTTTTTTTGTCTGTTAGGAATATAGGAGAATGATATGAAGACAATTGCGATGCTAATTGCAATGACGTTCCTTGTCGCAGCTTGCAATGATGAAGAACGTAAGGCATTGACCCATAACCATCCTGAAACCTCAAGAATTCAAGATTCGCAAATCCTGACGGGTCCGAATGAATTGCATCTCCAAAGACCGTTGGAAACGCAAGAGCGTTTTTTAAATGCTGCTCCTCCTAAGCCCATTACAAAAGGTGCCTACGATTTTAGCGAATGTAAGGAGAAGTATGGTTCCGGCACGAAGGAATTCCGTAAATGCGTTCAGGCGAAATATCCTAACATGAAATTCGTAGAGTAAAGGGCTGGAGTGGTGAAAAGATAATTTTGTTGGCTTGTTTGTTTTGGCTTAACACGTCGTTACTTGCTGATTGCATTGTTTATGAAAATAGAGCTTATGCAGAGAAGGCGGCAGAGACGTTTTGGAAACAAGTAGAGTGGAAACTTCAGTCGCTTTTTGATGCTCAAAATGCAATTGATTACAATGGTAGCCAAGGCCATTTGAGCTATCCTAGTGTTCAGGATACTGTGAAAAAATACCACGATATGCAAATTGATAGGTGTAAGTTATGATGAAAATTCGATGTTTAGGATTGGTTTTTACCGTTCTTTTCTTTTCTCATGCGATTGCCGAAAACAAGAACGGGCAAGTTGCTGAATTTTGTGCGAAAATCGGAACTGATAACTCGTATGAATTGTATTTGCTGAAAAATATTAGAATTCCTACGGACTCAAACTGGATTATTCCGGATTCTGTTGAAGTGGGTTGTTCTGACTGGTACTACAATTACTTTGTTGATGCCCCAGAGGATGAGAAAATGGATTCTCTGCTTAGAATGGGTTTTCATGCTTGTTTTGGGGGGCTTAAAGATGTTAAGAAAAAAACTGAATCTTTGAAAACAGAGCTAGTCAAAGGTTCTTCCTGTCTTTGTTATTATCTAAAAAATGCTAAAAAATCGTTGAAACCGTATTATGGAAAAGAATTAAAGGGAACGTGGTTTGCGGAACTCTACAATACAGAAGTGAAACTCTCCTCGGATTTTATGGCTGTCATAGTGGGAGAGTGCTCTGTTGAGCCGGAAACATTTGAATTTTGTGTGGAATCTAGGTCTGCGGATATGTATGGTCTTCACTTGGTGAGAGAGGGGGTTATAGAACCATACGCTTCTGATATGGGAGAAATTTATAAAACTAAATTTGTTCTTGATGCTCCCTCAGATTCTTCTGGTGATTTTCAGGCGCGTATTGTTGAGTCCTTTGATGCGCCATCATTATCTGATACTTCTTGTAGAAATTTAAAAATGTCTGCAATGGAAATAAGTCCTGTTGATCGTGATAGACTGCATTTTCATTTGAAAGATGCGTTGAATTCAATTGTCCGGTATTATTGGAAGCCCTTTAAGGGCATGTGGGAATTTAAATCGAATGGGGGTTCTTGTTTGTATCGTAAATCTTTTGATGCGGTTATTGTTGGCCCGTGTGCTAAAAATAGGGTTGTTGCTGAGTATTGTTTTGATAACAAACGTCACAGCCTAACGTTAAAGAAGGAACTTGACTACATTCCTCGACATGCTTTTCAGTCTGAAGGAAAATGTATTTATTGTGATGATAGTGTTAAAAGAAGGATTATGACAAAGATTGATTATGGGAAAGGATATGTCTCTGTTAAGGACGGGGCATTTGAAAGAAAAGGTGATGATTATTTACCTAAGGAATGGTTTTATTTGCCGAATAACGTCAAAAATATGAAATCACTTAATGACAAAATCTTGCCTGCTAAATTAGTCTTAGAGATTCAGGATGGGAAAAAATTTTTCAGTGAATCCTATGATTTTAGTATTCGGGTGAGTGGCCCCTGCGAAGAATAAAACGGAAGCTGAACTTTAGAAGTCGTGCCGTGCTTTTTTGTTGTCATGCCGGGCGCGATCCGGCATCTCCTTTATTATTTCTGTATTGTATTTTTGCTTAGAAATTTTCACGATACAAAATTTTCTTAATTCTTGTTAAAAATTTTGATATTCTGTGTTGCGAAATATTGATTTTTCTTTGTAACAAGGTAAATTTGGGGTCAAGGGAAAGGAGGTTCCTTTGAAAAAAATTATTGAGTACACAGATTACCGCAGGTACATCGCTGATTACTATGCGGATCGCAAGGCGCGAAAGTCCTTTACATGGCGTGACTTTGCCAAGAGCGCAGGTTTCTCGTCGCCGGTTTACCTGAAGCTGGTTGCCGAGGGCAAGTACAACCTGAGCGATGCAGCTGTCGAGCGCGTTGCTGTCGCCATGGGGCTCAGGGACTGGGAGGTGGATTACTTCAAGGTCCTGGTGAGCCTGAATCACGCCAAGGACAACGAAAGTCGAAGGGAGTATTTTAACGAAATGCTCCGCATTGCGGATGTCCATAAGGCCACGGTTGTAGAAGGGGATTCCTTCCGCTTCTTTAGCGACTGGAAGAATCCTGTAATCCGCGAATTGGCACCTGCGATGCCTGGTGCGAAGCCCCTGGCCATGGCTCGCGCCTGCATATCAAAGATTACCGCAGCGGAAGTCTCCGAGACATTGGCTTTCTTGACAAAGGCCGGACTTCTCAAGAAGAACGCTGACGGCAGCTACACCCAAACGGAGCAGTTCGTCACCACCGGCCCCATGGAAATCACGCCACTGGCTGTTCGTCAGTTGCACCGCCAGATGGGCGAGCTGGCCATAGATACCATCGAGAACGTGGCTCAAAAGGAACGGCATTTTTCTGGCCTTACCATGGGGCTTTCTGAAAAGTCCTACGAAAAGGTGGTGCAGAAAATCGCCGAGTTCAGAAAGAGTGTGGCAGACATCGTCATGGCTGACGATAAAATGGAAAGAGTCTATCGCTTGAACATGCAGCTCTTTCCCATGTCTCAAAAAATTTCAGGGGAAAAGAAATAGGAGGATTATCATGAAGAAGTTGTTCAAAAAGATAGGTGCAGGCTTTGCTGCCGCAAGTGGCGCGAGCTTGATGACTGCTGCAGTCGTAGCAATGATGGGCTGTACAGACAACGGCGGCAATGTGGCCAATGGAGTTTCAGAGGAAACAAGTGTTGCCTTGAAGGTACACATTGATGCTCTTGCTAGAATTGCCACGGAGGAAAATTCAAAGGTGGTTGAAGTTTCCGGTTTACCCTTTGTTCCTAAAACAGTGAAATACTGTAAGCTAGATGAAGTTTCATTTTCTGAAACGGAGTCTTGCAGAACACTTGACTTGGATAACGATTTTGACTTTGAATTAAACATTGACTTTCCTAAATGGAAATATGGTTTACTGACTGTGGCTGGAGAACTGAAAACTCATTCTACAAGCGAAGAAGTGAAATACCATGCCATTGTCGATGCAAACGATCTTTCGACCATAAATGTTAATGTCTTGACGGAATGGAAATATGCGGAAGTTCTTCGCCTTGTTTCTCAAGGAGTAAGTGCTGTGCAAGCCTTAGATTCTGCGGAACAGGTCATTCTAAGGAAATTAGGCGTTTACGGAGAATATGAAAAATTTGAAAAAATGACTATCTCTGGAACGACCAGGTCGGATGCAGTCTTAATTGCGGCAAGTTATCTTGCCGAGACGACTAGGGAACTTGATCATTGTTCGTTTGATGAAAGTTGCCTTTTGAGGATGGCGATTTATGATTTTGACAATCAGTATTTGCTGAATGGAAGTTGTTTTGAAGAAGCCGGATTTGCTAGACCTTCCAAGGAAATGCTTCAGTTGGCAAGTAATTACGTGTCTAACTATATAGCTGCTTTGTTGGAACTCGGTCAATGTGACAACTTGAAAGAAGGCGAATTCCATGAAGTAGGCTGGTCTACCGCTGGCCCCGTATGGGGTGAGTTCGCCTCCAACACAATGTTGATGTGTCACGACGGGTTGTGGATCCGACAGATGAAGGAATACCTTCATACGGTGGGATCTATGACGGATGCTCGCGATGGACGTGTCTATAAAACGACATCTTTTATTGCGAATGGGGAAACGCAAACATGGATGTCGGAAAATTTGAAATATGCATTGAATGGAAAATCCAGGTGTCCTGAAAAAGATCCGAAAAAATGTGACGACGAGGGAAATCTTTATACCTGGCTTGAGGCGATGAATTTGGATACGACAGGCTATGTGCAGGAAGGGAATTTAGACTCCTTTTTGGGAGATTTGGCGGAGATGCTCGGTGATGATTACGCCTCAACTTATTTGCAGGAATGCGTTGAAAGTCGTTTGGATGAACTAGATAGCCTTGTAGCTTACCAAGTTTGTTCCTTGGCCGAGCTTCGGACTGATGAACTTCTTGAGACGATAGATGTTCAGAATCATCAAGGAATATGTCCCGATGGCTGGAGAATCCCGTCTAGAGAGGATTGGATGACTCTGCTGAACTTTGTTGGTTACCCAAGTGTTTATGGGGCTTGGCCGGATGTCGTGGAATTTGGGCTTGCGTCTTACGATGAATTCGTATTCATTCCTGAAAAAGAACCTAATGCTTCTGATGACAGAACCTTTATAGAAAATGATGGAAATAGAATAGGATTTGCATATCCTAGGGTATATGCCAACCATACGAATGAATTTGGTGTTCCTATGTCTGTCCGCTGCGTCAAGAACTAACGCGTTTGGGGGTTCAGGGTTAGGAGGAATGCTGAACTAGTTAGGAGGAGTCTTGGATATGAAGCGAAAGGACTACAATCCTCCCCGGATGAAAATGGTAAAGCTGAAGGCTCGCCCTCTGCTGTATTCCGGCAGCGGCCTGGACGCGCCCCCAGTAACGCAAGTCGGCTTCAACAGCCAACCCGAACTCCCCAAAGACTGTTAAGAAAGCAAGGTATCGCCTTGCTTTTTTTGCATCCATCAGCAACCATCAGCATCCAGCAATCGCAGGGCGATTGCCCAGGGGGGGGGCAAGGGGGAGTATCTCCCCCTTGTATGAAACAGACTAAATGAAAGCGGAGTCTACAGTCAGCAATCGCAGGGCGATTGCCAGTGGGTTCCAAGGGGGCCTCGCCCTTGCATGAAAAAAAAAGAAAACCTCGCATTTCTGCGAGGCTTCTTTTATTCGGGTGGATGACCGGACTCGAACCGACAACATCCAGAATCACAATCTGGGACTCTAACCAATTGAGCTACATCCACCATGAATGTGGCCCAAATATAAAAAAGCTACCCCGAAATTCAAGGGTAGCTCCTAATTTTTTTTTATAAAATCTGATTTTTTGGGCCCGCGGGCCCCAAAAAAATTAGTCGTTCTTCATCTTGGCCATAATGCGCTGGAAATTGGCGCGCTTAAAGTCATTGCGGTGTTCTTCGCAGAAACGGGGGTAAATGTACTGCTTGGGGAACACGCGGATGCTAAAGGACTCGCCGCAGCCGTCGAGGCAGCACTTGAAGGTCAAGTCCATGGACTCGGTGTAGTTGTGGCGGAAGATGATGTTCTTGGATTCGATGTTTTCCACATCCTTCTTCTGCTTCTGGCGCTGCTTGATGTCGCGGTGCAATTCGCAGTACTTGGCGATCGGGTGACCCCAGAATTCGCGGCCGCAGCCGGGTTCCTGGCAGACTTTCAACTTGATGCGCTTCTTCTTTTTGTACTTGGGTAATTGCATAACAAACCTCGTTTAAGGGGAAAGATAGTAAAAAAAAGGCGGAAAAATGAACGTTTTGCGTTTTCGTGCGTGTATAAGTACATGCTATTCCTTAATTTGGAGGTCTGTTGATGAAAAAATATGGCTGGTTTGGTCTGTTTTGCGCAATTTTGACGTTTTTTGCCATGGTTTCCTGGGGCTGTCAATACGTGTCTGGGGGAGGGGCTGAAGAGGAGGTTGGCCGGGTGACTTTTTTGGATGTGGGTCAGGGGCTTTCGGTGCTGCTGGAATATGGAGGGCGTTACGCCCTATATGACAGCGGGCCGGATTCCGCAAATTTTATAGAAAAATTGAGGGACCACGGGGTGGATTCGTTAGACTGGGTTCTGCTGAGTCATAATCATCGGGATCATTTGGGCGGGCTGCTGGAACTGCTGGCAGATCCGTCTGGTCCGTCGCGCGATTTGTCGTCTGGTCCGTCGGACAATTCGTGGTCTGGTCCGTCGGACAATTCGCGGTCTGTTTCGTCGGACGGTCGCCGGGCCATTCCGGTGGGGCGCCTTATGGTAGGGCCGGATACCTCGGGAGGCATTCTGGTGGACAGCGTACTGCGCTCCGCCCGCCGGCGGGGCATTCCCATAGACACTTTACACCGCGGCGATCAAGTGTCGTTGGGCAAGGTGCTGCTGACGGTGCTCTGGCCGGTGGAATATCTGCAGGTGGGCGAAAACGGGGCCAGCGTCGTTTTGCGGGGCCGCCTTGTCGATGATGGCTCCGGGGAGTCTGCTGGGAACGTCGGGGTGTCCGCCGGCGGTACTGACGAAGGCTCGTTTCTGCTGACGGGTGATCTGGATTCGCTGGGGGAGTGCCGCCTGCTGGAGGTGACCTCGGATGTGTCGGCGGATCTTTTGCAGGTGGGGCACCACGGTTCCGTCCACAGTTCCACCTTGCGATTTTTGAGCGGGGTGTCGCCCCGGTATGCGGTTATTAGCGTGGGGGCCCGCAATAGTTACGGCCACCCCGCGGAACCTGTCCTGCGAAAGCTGCAATACGTGCTGGGCTCCGCGGCGATCTCCAATTCCGCGACTCCCTCCGCAGACGCGACAATCTCCGCGGCCGATACCGCGACGTCCCCCGACTCCGCGGATGCGGAAATTTCTGCGACAACTTCAAACTCCGCAGACGTAACGAATCTTTTCCGCACCGACCGGGAGGGCGATGTTACTTTCATGCTGGTGCCTGGCGTAGGCGTTGTACCATAGTCCCCGCGACTCTGCAATCGCCGCTCCCGCGACTCTGCAACCGCCGCTCCCGCGACTCTGCAACCGCCACTCCCGCAACCTTGAGAATGTGTTTTTTTTTCGGATTTTACTAACCAAATGGCCTTTTTACGAGCGCTTGGCTAGTAGTTTTGTGAATAAATTAACTGTTTTTGTGGCGAAAATAGACGTTGTTGCGGGAGATATGGCCTTTTTTGAGGTTTGTGGGTGGTAAAAATCCCCAATTTGCTTGTTTTGCTTGCGAACAAACTAAATCTTTACTAACCGAATGCCCTTTTTCCTTCATTTGGTTAGTACTTTCCCCAAAAAATGCCTTTTTGAAAAGCCTTTTCGCGTTTATCGTAAAAATCCTACGCGGGCCTGGAAGTGGCATTTGGCCTTGAGAGGGTTTTTCTTCATTTCTTCGGCGTTCATGCCAAAGAGTACGGCGTGGTGCTTGGAATCCCTGAAGCGGACGATGTCGACCTTTTCGTCAAGGGGAATCTGATGGATGTAATTCATCTGGATGGAACGGATGCCGCGGTCCTTGACTTCTTCGCGGGTCAAGGCGTCCAGAACCCAGTCCACATAACGGCAGTGGTTGACGTGATGGTTGATGTCCAGGTCGGTGTTGCGGCCCTGAACCTGGTCCACAACCTTGGGGAACAATCCCATAGAAAGGATGTCCAGCTTGGAGGGCAGAGCTTCGCGGCCTTCTTCGATGGGCAGGGGGAAGGGGCTGGTAGATGGGGGGACTGCCTTGCCGGTTTTCAAGTCCACCAGCAGCCAGGAGGAGGTGCCTTCGACCAGGATGTTGCCGCGGCCATCGCAGACCCTGTAATCCTTGTATATTACTTTGTCCTTATAGTTCTCCTTGGCCCAGGTGCTGACCAGCAGTTCTTCGCCTAAAACGGGAGTGTGGTTCAGGCGCAACTTCATGCGGGTCACGACGCAGCCGTAGCCGGCCTTCATCATGTTCCATAAGCCATAGCCCTTGCGTTCGGCATCTGACAAGGCGGCTTCTTCGGTAAACTGAAACAGCCTAGAAAGCTTGAGGCGATTGTGTTCATCGCAGTCCGAAAAGCGTACGGTAAATTTCAGCTCGGTGATTTCGTCGGTGTCGTCTTCGTCGGAGTTTGGGGCGGTGCGGGTGGCGTTTGCCATGAGCTCCGGGCTGATGGGGGTTACGGCGATGGACGAGGCGTCAAATCCCTGGGATTTTTTCGCGGCGGTACCTGCGACTTCGACGGCACCATCTGCTGTGTTTGCGGTACCGGCCTGCTTTTTTTTACCAAATAGCTTTTCAAAAATCATTAAATCCTCGCAGTGTGACGTCGCTCTCGTTAGACCCTTAAATGCTTGCAACATCACAGAAAAATTCCTTCACAATTTATAAATTTGTGCCCATGGTAGAAGCATTTTCTCGTCCCAGTTCGTTACAGTTGCCGGCACTCAGTTCTTACAATGGTGAAGTTCGAGTCCCCGGATCCAAGAGTATTACAAACCGTGTTTTCCTTATTTCGGCATTGGCCCGCGGAACCACAAAGCTGCATAACCTTTTGCGCAGCGATGATACCCGCTACATGGGCGAGGCCCTCAAGGAACTTGGCATCAAGATCGAAATGTCCGACGACTATACCGAAGCCACTGTGGTGGGCAACGGTGGTCCTATGGATGCCCCCGAAAATGTAGATGGCGATTATGTGGCAGACCTTTATTTGGGTAATGCCGGTACCGCCATGCGCTCCCTCTGTGCGGCCCTTACCTTGGGCAAGGGCGAATTCCACCTGAGTGGTGAGCAGCGCATGAAGGAACGCCCCATCCGCGACCTGGTGGATGCCCTGGGCAGCCTTGGCGCCGACATCACCTATATGGAAACGGTTGGATTCCCGCCGGTATGCATCCGCTCCAACGGCCTGAAGAGCGGTTCCGTAAGTGTTCGCGGCAATATTTCTAGCCAGTATTTGACCGCCCTTCTGATTTGCGCCCCCTACGCCATTGGCGAAGAAGGTTCCGAACTCCACATTCATGTAGAAGGTCAGCTGATTTCTGCCCCCTACATCCTGTTGACTCTGGATGTGATGAAGCATTTCGGCATCGAAGTGCGTCACGATGGCCTGACTGATTTTTACGTTCCCAAGGGCGTTTATGTAAGCCCCGGTGACTACATGGTGGAAGGCGATGCCAGTTCTGCCAGCTACCCGCTTGCCGCCGCCGCTATCGCCAAGGGCAAGTGCCGCGTTCTGGGCGTGGGCAGCGAATGCCGCCAGGGTGACGTGGCCTTTGTGGAAGTGCTCAAGAAGATGGGTGCTAAGATTACCATGGGCCCCGACTGGGTGGAATGCGAAGGCGCTCCGTTGCATGCCTGCGATATGAACCTGAACGACATTCCCGATGCCGCCATGACCGTTGCCGTGCTGGCCCTGTTTGCCGACGGCCCCATGACCATTAGCGGTATTGCCAGCTGGCGTGTCAAGGAAACCGACCGTATCGCCGCCATGGCTGCCGAACTTCGCAAGGTTGGCGCCCAGGTGGTAGAAACCAACGATTCCATTACCGTGACCCCGCCGGCCAAGCTCAACGAGAACGTAGCTATCGAAACTTACAACGACCACCGTATGGCCATGTGCTTTAGCCTGGTGGCCCTGGGTGGTGTGCCGGTGAAGATTATGGACCCGGCCTGCGTGAACAAGACTTATCCTAAGTACTTCGAGGATTTCAAGAAGTTGGCTAAGTAATTCGGTGTGTTTGGATTAGAAAAAGTGAATAAGATCTTTGGATTATTTCTGCTGGTTGTTTTCTCGGTAGCGGCTTTTGCCGATCCCGAGCTGCATGCGGTGCCTGCCAAGGATACTCTGTCTCTGTGGGTTATGGACGACGGTGTCAATTCAGGGTTTGCCCTGCAGAAGATTACCCGTAAGTATTCCCAGCAGACAAAGAAGCCTGTAAAGGTTCGCTTCCTGAATTGGGGCGAGGCTTTTGACGAATTGCAGCGCGTGTTTGCTATGGACTCTTCTGAGGTGGAAGCTTCTGGTGCCGAAGTCCCTGACGTTGTGCAGTTGGGCTCCAGCTGGGTTCCCTACTTTGCCGATGCTGGTATGATTTCCTCCATTGATTCCCTTCTGGATGTTGTGGACTCCACACGCTTCTATAGCGAGGCTATGAAGGCGACTCACGTTGGACGTGGCAAGGAAACTTACGCCCTGCCATGGTTCCTGGATGTGCGCGGCTTGTTCGTGAATGAACGTCTGTGGCTTTCTATGGGCTTTAACGATGAAGATGTAGAGAACTTCCCTGAATTCTATGGAACATTGCGTTCCGTGGCCAAGGCTCAGCTTAAGAATGGTTACGGTCGTCCTGTGACAGCTTTTGAATTTGGTGTACGCGAAGACTGGACGGCTCAACAGCAGATGGCTCCGATCCTGTGGAGTTTTGGTGGTGACCTGGTGGTGGAATGCGAGGTCCACGAGAACGATTCCTCTAGATTCTCTGGCTATCGCAGCGCCCTGGTGGATTCTGCTTCCCTGGTAGGTTTGCGTCATTATCTCAAGTTTGTCCGCGACCGGGAAATTTCTCCTAACGGTCTTCGCGAAAATTCCAGTCAGATTGCCGACCGCTTTGTC
Organism: Fibrobacter sp. UWH5; assembly: GCF_900142505.1. Classification (NCBI taxonomy): domain Bacteria; kingdom Pseudomonadati; phylum Fibrobacterota; class Fibrobacteria; order Fibrobacterales; family Fibrobacteraceae; genus Fibrobacter; species Fibrobacter sp. UWH5. The sequence continues at coordinate 88,298 of NZ_FRBB01000009.1, forward strand.
CGTTCCGAAATGCTCATGATTCACGGGACCTCCGAAATCATCCGCAAGATGGAATTCGGTAGTGATGTGGGTGGCCTTATGGAAAGTCCCCTGGCTAAAGATGGCATTGCTGTCATCCCTTCTCCTAAGGGACCTGCCGGTCGCTTTACCTTCGTGGGCGGAAGTCATCTGGCTCTCCCGAAGCTTCTGTCTTACAGGTCAGCCCAACGTCAGAAGGAGGCTGCGGATTTGTTCCTGTTCCTGCTCCGCGCCGACAACGTGGACCAGTATTCCCGTCAGATCGGTTTCTTGCCGGCAGACCGCAGCCTGATCCACCTGTGGGCTCAGGACTCCCGCTATTACCAGTTGATTAATGGTCTCGAAAAGGATGGCCGCAGCTTCATTAACATTCCTGAATGGCGTGAAGTTGAAGTGGTCATGAACAATATGGTGGGCCGCATTGCCAAGTCCCTGGCAGACACCAGCAGTGATGAGTCCGATGAAATTCCTCGAGTGGTTCTTGCCGCACACGAACAGATTGATAGCCTGCTCCGCCACGAAAGCGGCCTAGACCGAGATTCCTTATGGGCTTGTATCCGCCTGGCGTTGATGCAACCTGTAGAAGAACATGAAAATGAAATCCGCGAAGAACTTCAGGAAACAGAACGTCCCCTGTTTGTCGTGTTAGTTGCTGCCGCGGCTCTTGTCCTTGTTGTTGTCGTTATTGTTGTTGTCTTGCGCCGCAAGCGTTGATGCCTGTACGGTTTCCTGAATATGAAGCTTTTCTCTAGCCTTAAGAATTTTTCGATGGCCCGCAAGATGACGGCGCTCTCGATGTTCCTTTGTGTAAACGCCCTTGCCGGTTTTGACCTGGCCCCTTTCCAGTCTTATGTGGATTCTGTTGTGCCGGGTTCCCGTTTCGGTCTTTCGATCCGTTCTGTGAAATCCGGTGTGGAACTGGGTCAGATTCGCGGCTCCGAAAAGTTTACTCCGGCAAGTACATTAAAGACTTTGACTACGGCTACGGCCCTGCATTTTCTGCCTCTGGATTATGAACCCAAGACCGAGATTTCTCTGTTGGGCAGTATCCAGAAGAACAAGGGTATGGATGGCTATGACCTGAAGCCGGTTTTTGTAGGAACCGTAAATGTTCGTGGAGAAGGGGATCCAAATTTTTCGGGACGCTATTATGCGGATCCCTTTGACGCCCTGTATGCCATGGCTGATTCTATCAAGAGCCTTGGGATTGATACTATCCGCGGAAACTTGAATTTGGATACCAGTTATTACACTGGCCCCTGGAAGGCTGAGCATTGGCGCAAGAATTTTTATGATGCCTGGTACGGTGCAGAAATCGCTCCCCTGAACTTTAATGACAACTGCACCATGATCCGCTTTAAGCCCGGTGCAAAACCTGGTGATCGTGCTATTGCCGAAATCGTTCCCGATGTAGGTTATGTGGTTCTCAAGAATGAACTGCAGACGGTTAAGGGGCGTTCCAAGAGATGGACATGGGCTCTGGATCCGGTAAAACCCGAGATAGTCCTTGGCGGTACCATTGGCACTAGCATTGATTCCAATCAGCTGGTTCTTCCTGTGCGAAATCCGGTGGCTTATTTTAGGGCAGCCCTGATGCACGCCTTCAAGGAAAAGGGCCTCAGCTACGTTCCCGATAGCACGGTTACTCCCGGTATCGAAATCAAGAAATTCACCTTTAGCGCCGCTCCACTGTTGAGTATCCTTGACGAAATCAATCAGCGCAGCCAGAACTTCCACGCCGAAGCCTTGTTCCGCAATCTTGGCGCACAGATGGCTGGGGAAGGAAGCGTCGAAGGCGGCAAGGCTATGGAACGCAAGTTCCTTGCCGAAATGGGAATAGACTCTACCCACTTTGAAGTGTGGGACGGTTGCGGACTTTCTCCCAAGAACAAATTGCTGCCCTCTACAGAAACTTTGTTGCTGACAAAGATGGCTCGTCATCCCAAGGGCAGTTATTATATCAACAGTTTTGCTGGCCCTGGCGCTGGTACAGGTAGCAAGCGTCAGCTGGAAAATCCCTATCCTTGGCTTACCCGCTTCAAGACAGGATTCATTGGTGAAGCCCATGCCTTGGTGGGTTATGTGTTCCCCATGGATGGCGATACTCTGGCCCTGGCCATGTACCTGAATGATACCGGTAAGAACCCCGATGCCAAATTGAAAGATGTGTTGGATACTCTGTGGACCCGCATTGTCATGCAGACCAACGACAGTTACGCCTCCCTCATGGAAATGAAATCTTTGTGGTTGTCTGCCAGACACATCAAACCTTTCCATGAACGTCTGGATTACTTCTCCAAGGCTATGATCGGTAAGCCCTACTTGCTGGCCGCTATGGGTGAAAGCTATCTGGATACCATCGAGAATAAACCCTTGGTGAACATGGATTCCGTGAACTGTGTAACTTATCTGGAACATGCCTTGGCTATGGCAAGGGCCGCGGATGAAGATTCAATTTTCAATACCCTTCAGCGTATTCGCTACTACAAGGGCATTATTGATTTCGCTCATCGCAAACATTACATGATTGTTGATTGGGTGAATGGCAGCAAGTATGCCAGGGTTCTGCCTCTGCCTGGCGATACCATTATTCAGCGCACCATGCCCAAAAAGGAATTCTTTAAGGCGAAGGGCATTACCCGTAAGAGGGACGACGAACCCACAGACCTTCGTTACCTGCCTTATGACAAGGCTATGGTTCTGATGTCTCGTGCCTACGAGGGTCCCTTTACTGTGGTTGGAATTGCCTTTGTGGCCAAGTCCGAAAAGATCGACGTGACTCACACCGGATTCGTTGTGTTGCGTCCCGGTCAGTTGCCGCAGCTGCGCCACGCCTCTTCCTTGCAGAAGCAGGTGGTGGAAGTTCCCCTTACAGATTATCTTGAAAGTCGCCGCGGAAAGCTTCCTGGCATAGTTCTCTTCGAATTTATTCCGCAGTAGTTTCGGTTGCCTTTTCGTAGCTGGTCAGGTTGATCTCTTCGTTGGCGAAGAGGCCGCGCTGGGCCATCAGTTCTTTCTGCAGCCTCTTGGCTCCAGGGAGGAATGTGGCTACGGTAATGCCGCCCGATGCAAGAGCCCCGATAAAGGGAATTGCCTTGCTGACGGCCTGGGCGAATCCCTTCTTGGTTAGCTTAATTCCCAGCATCTTTGCAATGGGTTTTGCCATCTGGAAAATGGCAGTCTTGGTCAGCGCCTTCTTGGGGAGCTGTTCCAGGGCCTGCTTGGCCAGCTTTTGCGCCAGGGAGTGGATGGCCTGGGATGCCGACCCTGCGCCCATGACCGTTCCCACGAAAATGGTCATCATGTCGAGGGCCACGTCAGAAAGTTCGCCGCTGTCGTTGTCAACCATATTGGGGAATCCATACAGGTAGGCCAACTTCTGCGAGAGTACCAGCACATGAAAATAGTACTGTGAAAGGTCGGCGGGAATAGTGCCCAGCATGGCGATGCCGCCGGGGATTCCTGCAACAGCCGAGGCGGATGTGACGGCGATGGTGTGGTTACGGATGCATGCCGTTGCAACGCGATCGATCACGTCTTCGTTGACAATGGCGTAAGGACGTTTCGAAGGGATCATGTCCAGCTGTTCCTGGGTGCAGTAAAGCCTGAGTTCCTTGGTCAGGTACTCGTTCCTGTCGACCCTGATTCCAGGGAGACTTGCTGTTTTCTGCAAAAATCCATTCCAAATTGCGACGGCGTCGGCCATTGAATCCTCCGAGTTAATTCACTAGAGAATAATAACTATGTGAACGCACATTTTGAACGTCTAACGGTAAAATAAATGATAAGAGTGTTTTAGAACACTATAAAACACCTTTAAAAGGCGGGGGGGAGAAAAAATCCGTTAAAAATCGAAGGCCAGAATGGCCACCATCTCGTGGAGGGGGCTTTCTTCGCTGTCGTTTTTGATGGCGCCGGATTCAAAGGCAGTCCATGCATCGGGGGCCCAACCGTAGGCATTCATGGTCAGTTCCTTGCCCATGGCAATTTCGGCGTTCTCGATTTCTTGCCATTGGATTTTGCCTGCGGGGGCCTTGTAGTACCTGAGCATGCCCAGTGCTTCCATGGATTCGGGGTAGTCATCTACCAGCTGGTAAACGCAATCCTTGTAGGATTCGCCCTTCAGACGGATCACGCGGTATAGCCTTTTGCGGCCCAGGAATTTTGTCAGGTCCGCCTGATTTACCATCACCTTGGCGCTGCCTCCGAAAAAGAAGGCCAGCTCCCGAAATACTTCGGAAGATTCGTCCATAAGGGGCGAAAGTTTCTTGATGAGGGCTGTGGCGTCGTTGATGCTCATATCACAAGGATAGAAAAAATCCGCTCGCCGGATTTGAAATGCAGCGAGCGGACTTTGATTTGGAGGAGTAGACTTGTTTTGTATTAGTAATCGCAGTGGACTCTGAAAGAACCGGATTTCAAGATGAAGGCGATTGCGGAGCCGGATGCGTTCTCGTTGGAACTTGCGTTGAAGAATCTGCTGTAGTTTACGTTTCCGTAAAGGGTGTTGGAAATCGTGCTGTAGTTCACTTCTGCGGATGTCTTGCTCGTGACCCACATGCCTTCGCTTTCTTCGTTCTGGGCCCTGAATGTTACAAAGGAACGACCAACCTTGTTGCACATGTAGGTCAGGTAGTAAGTGCCGGGGCGGGTGAAGGTATATCCGGTCATGTTGTCCAGAATATAGCCGCAAGCCACTTCCTTTACCGTATTGTCGGAGTTCTTCAGGGTCACCCTCGTCTGACCTTCGTATTCGTAGGGGGCCAGGGCACTCATGCCGTCGGCAGAGGTGGATTCCACACCATCCCAGGTATAGCTGGTAATGGGGGCGTAGGACTGGCAACCGCTCAGTTTCCAGGCGCGATGGGTATCGGTGGTGTTTTCGGTATCTTCGGTACAGGCACAGTTTCTGATCTGGGATGCCTTTACCTCTACATAACCGCCGCATCTTTCGTAACCATTTCCGTTGATGGAAAGCTTGGAGTAGAACGTTCCGATGGTGTCGTAGAACACGTTGGCGGTTACAATACCGTCGTTGCCGGTAGCATCATAAGAGGCCATGGTGGCACCGGGGAACTTCCATTCGTAAACGGAATTGAGAATGTCTACGATAGAGGAAGTTTCGTTGGCGTCGAACTGGAACTTGACGGAATCTCCATGGTATATAGTTGTCATACAACCAACGCATCCAGGATAGTATGCTCCGCAGTATCCGCTTACGACTCCCGGTTCCACGCTGTAGCTGTAGGCGGGCTGGGGGTTCACCGTCACTTGGGCAGCGCTACTGGTGGGAGCCTTGGAACTGGAGGAAACATATACGATGACCGGTTCGTAGGTGATGCTGGTCTGGGTTCCGTTGGTGTAGTTGTTATAGATGGTGGCTTTGATCGTGCTGGTATCGGTACCGCAAACAACGGTAAGGGTGGAGTCCGAGGAATTCAGGATGCGACACCCAACGCCATCCGTTCCGTTGACTCCATCTTGGCCATCCCTGCCATCCTTACCGTCTTTACCGTCAACGCCATCCTTGCCATCTACGCCGTCGCGGCCGTTCAGACCGTCTTTACCGTCAACGCCATCCTTGCCGTCAACACCGTCACGGCCGTCTTTACCGTCGACGCCATCCTTACCATCTACGCCATTTGCGCCATCAAGGCCGTCGCGACCATTGTAGACCGCCACCACGGAGGTGTCGCAAATGACGTAGATGCCGGAGCCATCGGGAATAGGAGTGGTCTGGCAGGAGGTGCCGTCCTTACCGGCTTTGCCGTCCGCCCCATCTTTACCATCCTTCCCGTTCAGGATTACTCCGGACTTGTTGCCGCAAGTCACTGTGTAGCCGAGGTTGCTCTCGAGCTCCATCAGGTCGCAGCCCGCCAACTCCTGATTGCCGGTATTTGTTCCAGACGTATTCACCTGGCTGTTAGTCAACACTCCGACTAGGGTTCCATTGCAAATGACATGGATGCCGCTAGACACACTAACCATGGAACAGGTGGGAACGCTCTGGACATTGGTTGCGGTCGAGCCGGAGACTGTGCCCGATGCCGTAACGTTTGCCGTAATCTCGCCGTTGGCGTTAACTGCCTGTTCTGCGTTGATCAAGTCTTCGTTAGAACAGGCTGCAAGGAGCATGGCCGAAGGCAATGCTGCCATCAGCACTTTTCGTGATGTTAAAATTGGGAAAATCATGAAAGGCTCCCTGTCAAAAGTATGCTATGTAATATATGCTGACATAAAGCCCTTTATAATGGAAAAGTCCCAAAGCCCTATTCTCAAGTGGAACAGTAGCTGTAAAAAATGAAAGGTTTACTTGACGCCGCTCACACTCAAAACGATAATGCTTTTGAGGTGCGTGTATGTCTGAAAGCTTTCGTCGGTTTAAGTTCGGGTCAAAGAATCTCTATGGCGTCTGGAGACTTTTGAGGGGCGTGGGTATCGTACAAGGCTGTCTACCTGGAGAAGACATAATGAGCGTCGGTTTCTACAGCGAGGTTGTAGGACATCATACGAAGCGAAACATTGAACGCCTCGTAAGTCAACTGGTTGATTTTCGTCTAGGTATGGCGCACCTGTACAATATTCAACAAGAAATCAAGGGCGATTGGAATGGCTTTATGGAGTATCGCTTTTCGGAAAAGTGGAAGCGCAAGCGAACTGCAAGCTATGGGGACCTTCTCAAGGTCGTTGCCCCCCATGAACGAGGTCAGCGGTTTGTACGAGATTTTCCGGAATATGAACGCATCTCGTTTCTAGAATTTAACGATTCCTTTTTATCTCCGAGAATCCAGTCTTCTGATTATTGGGCGGAACATAAGGCGGGGCGAATTGACGGTTATACTTTGGGTGATTCAGAAACCTTTTCTGCCTATGGTATTTTCCATCGCTTGATGGAGACGGCTGCGTACCTGCCTAATTGCCCTATGGCAAAAATCTTGTACCCTAGGACCTATAGTTTCCTGTGTGGTCAGGAAATCAAGTCGACCAGTCGGTTTAGACTCAAGTTTGTAGCGACTTGTAACGACACCTCTCCGCGGGGCCTGCTAAAAATGGCCCGTCATTTTGTGGAACACTACTATGCAGATACTGGAGATTCCCGCATAAAAGTTGAACATGATTTAGATACGGTACAAGTGTCTGATGTCTGTTTCTATTCCTGTGATCCATATGAAGGAAAGCCTGCAGATGAAAATGACTTTTGGGGTGACTTTGTCAATTATTTTGAGTGGGATTACGATTCCGACGGTAATATTACCTTTGTTGAATTCGTCTGCTCTGTTGAAAGTCGTGGTTACCTGGTAGGTGGAACCGAACTTTCCAATGATTTAAGTCGATATAAAGGCGGGGTATATATGGACTTTTCGAGGGCGGATTTTTTTCAGTTTTTTCGCGACCTGTTTGAACATCCTCTTGAACTTTGTGTGAGTGACTGTTTCCTGATGACCGTTCCGACCCTAGAGGAATATAGGGATTTCAAGTACAAGCAGTACTTTGGTGACGTATGGTGTCTTGAAAATATGCTGAGATGTTTTTGTGATTTTGGGACAATAAATGAGTGGAATCTGCTTTCGCCCTTGCTTAAGATCATGCAGGCCGGTGCGCCTAAAAATTGCCACCTGAAAATTGATTATCGGGGATGGCATAGCCCCGGTGTTTTGAGTTCTCCTGGGGATTATGAGACGTTCTTTGAAACAGTGGATTCCTGGATCCATATTTTGCAATCTCTTTTGGATAATTGGGATCTTGTTCGCTCCCGCAAGGAACTTGCGAAAAAAATCACAGATGTGGTATCGCTAGATCCCTTGTTGTATACGGATTCCGACATCGAAGAGGTTGTAATATACGCTAACGGTCTGATTGAATAAAAAGTTTTTATTTTTTTTTGCAATCATCGTTATTGCGTATTATTATGAGTGCTCGTATAAAGTTTACTGTTCTCTTTTTGCTTTGCCTGGTGGTAAATTCCTTTGCAACCTATGTGGCTGTTCTGGAGACAATGTCTAGTACGGGTGCTCTTGGCCTGTCCGAAAGAATGTACCTGACCGATAAGCTCCGCGAAATTGCCAGTCGTACCTTGCCTGCCTATATGGATTACACCATCATGACTCGCGAGAACATCAACGCCATGCTGCCTCCGGGTAAGACGATTGAGGAATGTGAAGGTTCGTGCCTGGCTGAAACTGGCCGAAATATTGCCGCTGACTTTATTGCCCAGGGGCGTATCGGAATGTTCGGTCAGCAGTTGACCTTGACTGTGGAACTCTACGAAACCGCATCCAATAAACTGGTGGGGAGCTTTACCGCCCGTAAGCCCGATGCGGAGGGCCTCATCGAAGATATCGAAGAAAAGGCCCCAGAACTTTTTGAACTGGTGAAGGGCGGACCCGCAGGTGTGCCGGCTTCCAAAGCCGACGATTTTCGTAGCTATGTGGTGGATGTGCAAACGGATCCGGTTGGTGCCTTGCTCAGTGTAGATGGAAAGCCTCAGGGGTCCTGTAAGAATACTCCCTGTAACGTGTATTTGACTCCCGGACGTCATCGATTCCTTTTTGTTAGTGAAAATTATAAGGATCTGGATACGGTCGTCGATGTAAGGCAGGATAATCAGAAATTGTGGGCTTCTATGGAGGCTAACTTCGGCACGATTACGGTGGCTCCTGTGTTTACGGATAATTACGAGGCTGCAGGCCATTTACGGGTGACTGTAAATGGCAAGACTCAGAGCGGCTCCAAGTTTAGATTGGCTCCCGGCAATTACAAGATTGCAGTTTCTCATCGCTGTTACGAAACGCGTGAATCTACGGTGAACGTGTCTAACGGAAGTAAGCTGAAGTTTAGCAAGGCTCTAGATGTGGCCATGGCTGGTATTACTATCGAGTCTGCTGAAAATGGAAATTGGGATGATCCGGAGCCTGTGTACGTGAATGGGGTTCAAGTGGGTGTAACTCCTTATACGGGGCAGGTTCCCGTTTGCGCCAAGATCCAGATGGGCGTACGCAAGGAGACCATGGTTACTGACCTTAAACCGGGCCAGAAGAACCGCTATGTGTACAAACCCTCAAAATACTCGTCTGTTTACGGAAAAGAAGACTACCAGGCTTCTCACCTGGACGCACCGGTAAAGGCTTCGACCTTTGATGGATCGGGTATGCCCAAGGATACAATCGGTCGTGAAACCAAGTTGTTCTTTAACGTTTCTTTTGGTGGATTGCTTTATACAAGCAACGGAGAGGAGCGTTCTGACACGGATTTTAAATTTGGCTTAGGTTTTGAATATGACCTGGCCACCAGCCGCCGCTTTGTTTTTGGCCTCGGATTAGGCATGTCTTTTGAAACGCAGAATATTCAATACGATATCTACAATAGCAACAGCTCCTATTATGGCGACTACTATTATTATAGCGACTATGTTAGCTATAGTGATGATGTGCAACTGATAAACATTGATGCCTTCTGTGTGCTGGGCGTGGGTTGGGCAGGTTTTAAATTCTTTGCGAGGGCCGGCTTAAGCTTTAATGTAAGTATGGAATATGGAGGCATGTTGGATCTAGAGTCAGTCCCTGCGGTGGGCATGTTTGAATTGGGTTTCAGGTTTGCAAGGAACCATGAATTCTATGTGGGTGTTAGTGGAGGTATGCTTGAAGACACTGCCCAGAACCTTACTTCCGACAACAGCATATTTTTTGGCTACCGTTACGCTCCTACCGTGGGTAGAAAGGCCTTTTAGGCCGCAATCCATCCTTGGCTGAATTTGACAAAATGGTCCCGTGTACACGATATAATGGTGTATGCGGGATCTTTTTCACATTAATGATTATATCAGGTTGAATTCGTCTGACTTTAAGGGGGAAATTAAAAGGAGACGGATCAGTTTCAACATGCCCACTCGAAATGTGCGTTACTGGATGAATCGGGCCAAGACGCCTGAGGGCTTCCGTTTCCGTCGTCTTCTAGAAGGGGAATCCTTGCTGGTTGTGGACAACAAACTCATGGTGGAACTGCCTGAATCGCTGGCTCGCGAAGAAATTGTGGCCCAGATGGTGCAATCGATTTTTGGCGAGGGTTGTACCTTGCCGATTCCCAAGACTGTGGCAGGGAACATCAAGGTTTCGCTGAAAGTGGATTCTTCCAGCGTAAAGTGGGTGTTTAGCGGCCGCGTGGTGACCGTGACTTTTGATTCCTCGGTTTCGCTAAATCAGGCTGTTTCCAGATTGAACTCCGATGAACTGGATCGCGGCCTTAAGATTAGTTCCAATGAATTGTTCGAGGCGGGATCGTCTCCGCGGGTGCTGTACGAGGTGATTGTAAATCCGGATGGGATTGAATGTATTTGTACCAAATCCGGTTATTACATCATCACTAAGTCTACCGATGAAGCGATACTTCGTCGCAAGTTCTTTCTGATGTATGGTAGAAGGTGTTTTGGTTCCATGGAGGTACTCTACAATTACGCACAGTACTTTAAGTACGGCAAATCCACCACGGATCAAAGGGATGTTTTTGAAGGCCTGAAAAGACGCCAGACTGTGGGTTGGCTACAGAACAAAAATTACTATGAGGTAAAACAGCGGGTAAAGAGTGACCAGACATTGGGCGATATGTGCAGGTATGTCAAGTCCCTTGATGGAGCGCTAGCTCAGTGCCAGAAAGCTTTTGATTCGGGAGAATGCTATGGATCCGAAATGCGCTTTGCCACAACCCATGGCTATGTTGAAATTTCCTTAGAAAATAATCCTGATTTAAATGATCGGGATTACTTGCACGAAGGTCTAGAAACATTGCGCAAACGGGTTTCCCAGATGTTGAAATTTCTTGAAGAGGATCTGGCTCCCTCTGTACCGAAAGCAACACTTCTAGAGAATGCACTGCTGAATTACGCCTTTACGAAGGTGTGCGCCGATCCCTTCCTGTATACAGATTTCTCTGGGGATTATCAGGTGGATTACCATGAGTTTGCAGAAGGATTGATTTAGGGGTGATTATGAGGTTGTTCTGTGTTGTGATGCTCTGTGCCGCATGGGTCTGGGCGGAGGGGGCTGAAACCGTACGCGGGGTGGAATTCTCCGACTTGCTCAAGGAAATCGCCCTCCCTAAAAGTTGCCGCTGCACCGTACACGACGAACGCTTTTTGGCGGAGCCCGGCACCTTCGTGGACTGGGAAACCGACGGTGTGTCCGAGGTGCCTTCGAGCAGTATCGTTTCGGGGCTTGGAGGCCTTGGTCGCATAGGCTCGCTTTACATCCGCTTCGACGGAAAATCCATGACCAAGGTATTGCACAAGGTGGTGGAAGAAGTCCCCTGGGGGATCTCCTGGTCGGGAACTTTTCACCTTGTATACGGAATCTACCTGTCTGCGGCAGTATCTTCTAGGGATTACGTCAGCATCGTGAATTACATCGAAAAGAAAAAGTGGGGCAAGGTCATCAAGATTCCCGAAGTCTCGGGAGAAGAGTGCAACTCCACCTGGGTCGAGATCAGGATCCCCGGTTATAGGACCATGTGGATGAACGACCTTGAGGATTTTGGGAATAGTTGCGGGTCGGTACATCTAACCTTTGTATTCGAAAAGCCGGATGAGAGTCGCGCCTGCCGCCTGTTCGAGGGGTGATTTTCGTCTAGGGGTGTTGTAAAACTTTACAATCCTTTTTTCGCTAAAACCCTAAACACGTCCTTTTTTTGGGGTTATCATTAAGGGCATGAAAAAGAAATTGACCTCTCTCTCTCTTGGCCTGTTGCTGGGTGCCTCTGCAGCCTTTGCAGCAGAAACGATTTACACTGCTCCGTCTTTCTTCGATGAAAACGGTGGCTACTTCGGTCCCGACTGCGACCAGACCAACTATTCTGGCGCATACTACACCGGCGACTACACCAGCCCCTTCAAGACTTTCTTGGGCAAGACCGATGCTGAAATCCAGGAAAAGATGGATCAGCTTTGGAACCATTACTTCAAGGGCGACAACAACTCCAAGGTCTACTACGATAACGGCAACGAAGCCTACATCAAGGATATCAACAATAACGACGTCCGTTCCGAAGGCATGTCCTACGGTATGATGATCGCCGTTCAGACCAACCACAAGGAAGAATTCGACAAGCTCTGGAACTGGGCCAAGAATCACATGTGGCACAAGTCTGGCGACTGGGATGGCTACTTTGCATGGAAGCGTGGCGACAACGGCCAGGGCGGCGACGACAACTGCGCACCCGATGGCGAAATGTACTTCATGATGTCCTTGCTCTTCGCTGCAAACCGCTGGGGCGATAGCCAGTACATGGACGACGCCCAGTACATCTTGGACAAGATGTGGAGCAACTATAACCATCAGCTGTTCAACACCTCTTCCTATATCATTACCTTCCAGCCCACTAACGGTAACAATACCTGGTCCGACCCGTCTTACGACCTGCCGGCCTACGTAGACCTTTTCGCACGCTGGTCCAAGACTCATACTGACAAATGGACTGCCGCTACTAAGGCAACCCGCGATCACCTTTACAAGTCCTCCAACACCTCCTCCGGCTTGTTCTCTGACTACAATAACTTCGATGGTACTCCCCACGCCGTTAGCTTCAATAACGACGCTACCAGGTATATGTACGACGCCATGCGTTGCGCTATGAACTTCGGTATGGACTACTACCTGTTCGGTTCCGACGCAAAGCGCGAAGAAGAAATGGCAAAGCGCATTATCGATTTCTTCGAAAAGGACGGTTACCAGCACGCCCGTTTCAACTGGGATGGTTCCAATCCCTCTGAATCCTACACCCTGGGCGAAACCGGTGCCAACGCTGTTGCCGCCATGGCATTGGCCAACAATCCGTCTTACGAAAAGGCTATCAAGACCAACCTGGAAAAGGCTTGGAACGCAAGCTTGATGACCGGTCAGTACCGCTACTACGATGGTCTGGTTCACTACCTCTCCATGCTCCACCTGTCTGGCACTTTCAAGATTTGGAAGCCCAAGCCCACCGTGGAAAAGAAGACTGTTGAAGGTACCGAATACAATGGCGTTACCTATGACAAGGAAACCACCATCAACGCATTTGAAGGCTGCAAGCTTTACGAAGTCACCATTACCGGCAAGCAGAGCGCTCCTGTCGTCGACGCTGCCATTGCGATTACTTCTGTCAAGGCTATGAACGCCGCCCGCGTATGGTCTACCAATAGCGCCGTCGTTATCGAAAACGTTGCCGCAGGCACCAACTTCTCCGTGACCGACATGAACGGCCGAGTCATGATGAAGTCCAAGGTCAGCTCCGCTTCCCATGAAATCCCCATGAGCAACAAGGGGGCTTTCCTGGTGATGGTCGGTAACAAGACCTTCAAGGTAATCAAGTAAGTGTAGATCCGCCGACGCCCGCGCATCGGTACGACATTTGCATGGCCTCCCTTTTACGGGGAGGCTTTTTTCATTCTATATTTGGATCATCTGGTTTGTGTCTTATGAGTGATATGGTAAAGACCGGGATCCTGGCTGTTGAGGACCCTTATTACATTGAGAAGAATATTGTTCCTATGAACGACAGGGGTATTTTGCGCCCGCTGCCATTGACTGAAGATGATGCTCCGTTCCTCAAACCTTTTGTAAAAAAAGAACGCTTTGACAGGTACGTTTCTTTTTTGTTTGACTGCGGAAATGTGAGCGGCAGACTTGTTTTAGAAAAGAGGGACTATAGTCACCTGCTTACTGCATTTTCTGTAAAGTTCTTCCCCAGAGATGAACAATATACCGATGATGATTTGTACAGGACCTGCAATTTGCTTTCTCAAAAATTGCATGCCTATGTGCAGGTCAAACTTTCTACCAAGAAGTTGCTCAGTTTTACCAAGGGTGTGGAATTGAAGTCCAAGACTCCGAAAAAGCAGGATTTTACGTTCCACAAGTTATATGAACACGCTGCCAGATCTGCTGAAGAACCTCTACAGAAATTTGTGGATGGACAGTTCGATTATTGGCTCGCCTGCGCCGAAAACGAGGCGGCAGAGACCGCTGCTGTATTTGACGTGTAATTGAGACTTCTAAAGTCTGTCGTTCGTTACCTGAATAGAACTTTTGCATAAAAGTATTTGACAAGTCAGCATCAAGATCCGATAACTGTTATGAAAGTGTAACAGAGAAAAGGCGCCGAGATGCTGTTTAACTTTAAAATGCCTGTGCTGTTCATCTACTATTTTGGTATGGCCTGTTTTGGGTACGAAGGTGTTTTGGTTCTGTTGCGTTATAAGTAGTTTTTCTTTGAAATTCTTCCTTTTCGTCTGAACTTGACTAGTGACTATTCAGTGTTGCTTATTACGTCCTTGAGTTTCTTGGTCTTGCATTTTATTTTTTTTGTTCGAAAATTGAAAAAACGTGAGTGATGTGCGTTTTTACGTGATTTTTATCATGCGATTTTTCCTGAGACAATATTTTATTCTTGTAGGCCTTTGAATAAAAGAATCTCTATCTAAATTTTGTTCACATTTTCACAATGCGTAGGGTTACAAAGAGGAAAACAATGAAAAAACTTACTGCCGTTCTGGCTGTAGGTGTAGTTGCCGCTAGTGCCTACGCTTCTGCAGAAAATACAGTCACCCTTAAGCGAGATGTTCTCGGTCGTGCCATTGGCGCAGATCAGAAGCAGCCCGTCCTTCTCAAGAACGCTACCGTTCAGAAGACTGCCGAACCCCTGGCAGCAACTTCTACAAGCAAAGTATACTCTTCCATGAAGGATGTGTACAAGGACAATCCGTTCAACGATGATAGCGACAATATCGAAACCGTCTATGGCGCATTTGTTTCTAAGGGTATGCTTGCTCGTCCGGGTTATAGCGAACAGTATTACCTGTACGATAAGGGTAATGCCGTGAGCAAGAAGTCTTACGAATCTGACGTAAATTCCATCGAACAGCGTTACCGTTCTTACTATCGTAATTACGTGGCTCCCAAGGTTGCTATTCCTAGCTCCTTTACCCTGTATCCTCCTGCTCCGACCTATAGTGTTCGTGCCTCTAATACTGCTCCGTACGGCAGCGAGTATTATGGTTACCATTATGGTTATTACCTTAATATTGAACATGCTCACGCAAATACCGGTGTCGGACTATACGCTCACAATAATGCCGCCTATGGTTATAATGCAAATGTTTTTGCTTTTGACAAGGGCAATACTTATAGCGGTCTTCAGAATAAGATGAATGGTTATACTTGCTCTAAATCCTCTTCTCACGATGCTGAAACTAGGATTAGGACCACTCGTCGTGCCGGAACGGTTTCTCATGTCGCTCCCGAAGCACTTGTCTACGTTTATGATGAAGGTTGCTACGAAGATCAGAAGAGATTTGCAGTTCTTCCCGAAAATCCAGAAAACAAGAATCTTGCTGTTGGTCTTATGAATGCATCTGCTTATAAGAATAACACTGGAAATCTTAATATCTATGGTGAAGAGTCCGCTATTCTGGATGACTACATCTACTACAACCGTGTGGTAGGCGTTGCTCCGATGGAAATGGCAAATAATAATGCTGCCGCCTTGAATGCGATTACGGTTGGTGCAATCAAACCTATGCAAAAAAAGGTGTTTTACCCATCGATTTCCAATCCGACGTTCTCTGCTTCGGGTACCAATTTTATCAAGCCTGAAATTTCTGGTTACGGATATTTGTACATAGATCAAGACAAGACCTATGATATTTATTCGGGCAATACTAATCTTAGCGTTGGTGATCCGTATGTTCCGACTGCTTATGGATCTGAAGTTGCTGCTGCTTATACCGCAGGCCTGGTTTCTGACTTGATTTCCTTGAATTCCTTCTATAGGTGGCATCCGGAAGTGGTTAAGGCTCTGTTGCTGACTACTGCCACTGACGCTTCCGACGCTGATATAATTAAGTATGCCTACGAAAAGGATTGTCGTGTTTCCGACCATGCTGGTGACATTGGCATGGGTCTCCCCCAGTTCGATGAAATGATTACCAACAACCGTTCCCGTTACTGGATGGGTAAGAACTCCAGCCACTTCAGCAACTCCAACACTATCGAATTTACCGAATCTGGTATCACTAAGGGCAGACGTTATCGTATTGCTATCGCCTGGCTCATGCGCGGTGATAACATGATCAGCAGGAACACTGTTCATCAGGATATTGACCTCAAGGTCATTACCAAGGATGAAATGGGTAATCGTGTGGAATATAAAAGCGAATCTAGCATGAATGGCTATGAAATGGTTGACTTCGAGGCTAAGTCTTCCGATGACATCCAGATCGTCATTAAGCGTTACCGCAACGACGGTGGCCGCGTGCTTCTCGGTTATAACCTCCATGAATCCTGGTAATTTGGCTTTACTCCTTAGCTAAAAAAGAAAAATCGTTCGACTTTCGGGTTGAACGATTTTTTTGCTTACAAATGTGCTATATTCCTGTTCGATATCTTTTGGGTAGTCGTTAAATAGGAGGATTTCCCATGAAGTTTGTGAAGTCTGCAGCGATTGCTGCATGCGGCCTTGCCATGTTTGGTTTGGCTGGTGTTTTTACAGGATGCTCTGATTCCGATTCCAGTTCCGACGCAGTTGCCGCTGGCTCTAGCGACGTGCAGAGCTTTGATGTTGCTAGCTGTAACTCTGACATTGATGCGGGTTCGGTCTATGCACTGGAACAAAACAAGGAAGGCCTGGTTGAATATTTCAAGGCTCTGAGCGATGGTGATTTGCAGGGGGCCCAGCAGAAGGGTGCCTCTGTCAAGAGTTCCTACGGCAACATTCTTGCAGGCAATCCTGCAAACTGTGAAGCCCAGGTGGGTTACGCCCTTGCCTCTATCGCCAACATTGTCAATAACGATGGCTTGAAGGCCTTGATCGATACCTTGAGGGGCAATGGTACCATCGAGACTGGCGACAATTATAGCCTCTACAAGATTTCTAGTGAACAGACTGCTCAGGTGGTGGTGGGTTCCCGCGCCCTGGCTAAGGAAGCCTCTGGCAAGTCCGTAATCGTGCGCGTGCAGGATGCCATCGGCGAAAACCTGCTGCCTGTAACGGATACCGCCATTACCTACCTGACCAACGTGGTTCGCAATGGTAACGTGACGATTCAGTATAACGGTGGCAGCCGCCCCGTGGAACTTGACAATGGTGAATTCGCCCCGGCCCTCGGCGCCCTCTACTTGATGCGAGCCTTGTTGGTTGGCGTGGCCAGTGTCAATGTGGACATTACCGAAAACGGATCCTTCCGTTGGATTGAGACCCTGGATTCCATGGACATCTCCAACTACAAGACCAATCCCGGTGTCAAGAAGTTGCTGAGCCTTATGGATGCAGACAACAGCTTTGGAACCATCAAGGATAACTGGGCCGAAGCTTATGGAGCGATCCCCAATATGCTGGATAGCGCCATTACCTATGTGCAGCTTGGCTTGCAGTATGGCATTAACGAAGCCGCCAACGGTCTTGCCACCCAGATGAATGATGTCTATGTGGTGGGCAATGACGAAGATGCCGATGTCAGCGTGTCTGACTTGCAGATGGTTATTGATTCCTTAAACTTCTTCAAGAAAGCTCTCCATGGCGACATGGAATTCAAACTGGGCGAACGCAGCATTGTCGTGAACCTGGGCAAGTTCTTCAAGATTACCAACTTCAAGAAGTATCTGCCTTACTACAAGATTGTGGATCCGGCTGACTGGTACAAGGATCTTCCTGGCAGCTTCTGGGAAGAAGGCTTGGATGGAAATTCCTTTGGTGCCTCTGAATTGGAATTTATGGCTGAAAACAATGTTGCCTCTACTTCTGGCCCGATCGATAATCGTTCCGCTTATATTGTGGACAAGAAATATTACTTTGACGATGAAGCTGCCGATGGCCTTATGGTTATGGTCTATGGCTATTTAGGGTCTTACACCTATGCTGATGCCGCCTATGATGTGGTGGCAAACGGCTGCGACGTAACCCTCAGCCTGATGGATTACTACGTGCCCTCTTACTACGAGATGAAGGACAGCCTGATCCTGAAAAAGTACGCATATACCATCAGTCCGGAATTCTGCAAGGTGGAAGACGGCGTGGTCAAGTTCTTGAAGACTCGTGGAAGTACGCGGCCCAATATGTTCTACTTTACCGATGCCAAGGGAAACAAGACTGCTTCTGTGATTGAACTGGACAATTTCGACTCCGTAGAAGAACTGAAGCAGGTAATCATCTTCCCCGATGTAACTTTTGGCGGTGTGTTCCCCAAGATGACCACGGATGAATTGTGGGACTGGGTCGGAGCATTCATGGAAGACGATGATTACGACGATGATGATTACTACTATGACTATTATCAGAGCGGCTATGATGAATCCTACGGTTACGACTACGATTACGACTATTAATCGTGAGTAAGATTCTCGCCATTTGCCTAATGGCCGTAAGCCTCGCCTGCAGTGCAGAAATTGCCTGCAGCGGGCTTTTTTTGTCTAACCGGGATTCGGTACATGTTGGATCCCATACCTTTTTTGGCGGCATTGACTATCTTCAGCTGGAATTTCAGTGGATAGAAGGTTGGGATTTGGATGTCAGGTGGAATACCGCAAACTTTATGGCCGGGTTCCAGAGCGAGTTCGACCATGTGCTGCTGGGAGCCAGTTTCAAGGGGATTTCCCTTGGGGTGGGCCGTATGGTCTGGACCCCGGAAGAGGGGACGGGACTGCCTGTAATTGATGCGGGCTGGGAATCGTCCCTGTTGCAGAAGGACGCATGGGCCGAAGTCGAATTCGGCGGATATCGTCTGAGAGGTTCCCTGGGGAACGTCAGCAGCAGTCCGGTGAACCGCGACGAAGAATACTACATCAGGGATTCCCTTGGCGTCTGGATTCTGGGCGCTGGGTTCGGCCTCGATCGGCTCGGTGCGGAGTTGAACTACACTTACGTCTCCGCAGATTTGTTCATGCAGGGAATTCGCTCCCAGGACGGTAATCGCAAAAGGTTCCTGTATTTGCCATTCTCGGGTTCATTCCATCTGATTGATTTCGGGATTGACATAGGCCCCGTAAATGTTTCCGCCGCTGCTGCCCGCATGGAATTACATCTGACCAACTCGGGCAGCCGCTTCTACGAATCTCTGGCCCCTAACCGCGCCCTGCCCAATTCCGTACTGCAGGTGCTTTCGTTCAGCTTCTTGCAGAAGAATTTCAGAGAAACCGCTGACATGGAAATCTCTGCCGTCATGGTGGGTGCCGCTTACCGCAAACCTTTCGGGCTCGGTTCCGCAGGAGGTACCCGCAGCCTTGCGCTGGAGCCTGTCGTTTCGGCGGATTTCTTTTACGCCGACGGTTCTATCGATGGCAAGCAAGTTGAAGAGACGACGGTACTTTTTGCTACAGCCTCCAAAGAAACGGCGTTCGGTCGCGAGGCCAGCTGTTTTGGAACTTTTGTCGGATTGGGCCTGAATCTTAAATGGTGGCGTCTGGCTCTTTCGCTACACGCTCGTCAGATTGTGCCCCTCTACATTGACGTGCAGAAGACCGCAGATGGCATGAACTCAGTAGAAGGCGGAGAAATTTCAGATCCTTCCGCAGGAGGAACTTCCGGCGGACCGTCCATTATCTCTGATGACAGCCGTGCCATTGCCCGCTTCGGAAACGGAATGTTCGTGACGGCGTCCCTTACATTCTCTATCTGATTGCCGTAGCGGTTTCTGAATGCAGAACTTCGTCAACCATCAGTCTGAAATTGAATGGTGAATTGTCACCACTAGCCAGAAAATTAGCGGCCTTTTTCGTAAACGACGAAAGCGAAGTGCTTGCTGTCGGGAGCCCAGGAATTCACGTTGATGGTTCCCTGCCCGCCAAAGAGTTTCAGGATAGTCTTGGGAGTGTCTAGGGTTCCGTTCTCGGATTTGTTGGCGCTCATCAGTCGCAGTTCCACCATCTTGTTAGGCACGTGTTCGCCGGGGCGAACATCAGTCTCGTGGTAGGCCACCATGACGATCTTCTGCAGATCTGGCGAGATGTGGGGGAACCATGTATTCCGATGTTCATCGAAAGTTAGCTGTTCCTGTTCCGAGCCATCCACCTTCATACGCCAGGCTTGCATGCGGCCAGTGCGCACGGAATTGAAGTAGATGTATTCGCCCTTGCAATCGTATTCGGGACCGTCGTTAAGGCCTCGGGCGGTTGTGAGCTGGGTTTCGTTTCCGCCTTCGGCAGGAATGGTGTAAATGTCGTATTCGCCGTTTCGTTCGGCACAGTAGGCCAGGTGCTTTCCGTCGGGGGTGATGCCGTGGAGGTAGCTGGGGGCCAGGGGAGTCACCAACTGCGGCATACGTCCGTCAAAGAAAATCTTGTAGATACGGGAAAGTCCGTCTTCCTTGGTGTGGTGGCTGACATAGAGGCCGCTACCATCGGGATCCAGCACATGATCGTTGTTGCAGTTGTTTACGTAGTAGCTGGGAACTTCTTCGATTTTGCCGGCGGCGAGGTTGCCGTCGCTATCGCGGATCAAGTCCATCTTGTAGATTCGTCCGTTGCTGTTGTAAGTCAGGTAAGTTCCGTCGGCACTCCAGTTGGGGGCCTCGATGACAAAGTCGAATCTTTTCAGCGAGGTGATGCGGCTGGTTTCAATGTCGAATACCTGCAGTATGGACTTGTCGCCATTGCGGTTCCAGGTGTCGCCCGGCGAAATTTCAAAGGGGTAGCTGACACCGAATCGTTCCCTCAGGGAATCCATCAGCTCCATCATTTCCATGGTCTTGTTCAGGGGCATTTCCGCGCATTCTCCCGCTTCGATGTCCTGAACAAGCAAACCTGCGTTTGTGTCATCCTGAGCAAGCGAAGCGCGTCGAAGGATCTGGCTGCATGCGAGGACTTCATATTCATAGCAATTGCAGAGGCATTTCGGTTTCACGCTTTCTACCAAGGCACCGGTGGCGTCATAAACCTGCAACTCTTCCATGTTGTTCAGGTTCACCACGCGGATACGGCCCTGGGTTCCGTAGATGGTTCCTTCGTTATGCCACGGTTCCGTAATGGATGTTTTCAGGTAGGCCTTCTTGCCGCTTCTGTAGGTAATGTTGATCCAGTCGGTGGCATCCACACCGGTGTCTGTCTTGATACAGCGGGCATCCAGATTAGCGATGGGTCCGCCCAGGAACAGGTCGGCGAAGGTCAGGCTGTAAATACCCAGGTCCAGCAATGCGCCGCCTGCAAGGGCGGGGTTCACCAGGCGTTCCACATGAGTTAGGGGCTGCGAGAAATCGGCCTCGACGCTTTGCACTTCACCGATGCGTCCTGCGGCAATCCACTGACGCACTGTCTGCACGGCTGGCAGGAATCGGGTCCACATGGCTTCGCAAAGGAAAACGCCCTTGTCGCGTGCCAGGGCGATGATTTCGGTGGCCTGCTTGGCGTTGGCACAGAATGCCTTTTCTATCAGCAGGTTCTTGCCGGCGTTGATGCACAGCTTGGCCTGTTCATAATGGTGGGAGTGGGGCGTGGCGATGTAGACCAAATCCACATCCTTGTCATTGACCAGTTCCTGATAGCTTCCATAAAATTTGTGGGCCCCGTGCTGGGAGGCGAAGGCCTGGGCCTTTTCCTTGTCCCTGGCGGCTACGGCGTAAAGTTCTACGCCCATGCCCTTGTTTTCTAAAGTCTTTACGGCCTTTGCCATCAAATCGGCGATATAGCCGCACCCAAGAATCCCAAATTTCATGTTTTCCATGTACAGAAATATACTTCGGCCCGGGGGCGGTCGGGTGGGTGGCGGTAGCAAAAACTGTTTACTTCTGTAAAAAGGGCTGTAGACAAAAAAAATCGCCTTTTTTCTAAAAAATTACAACTGACCGGCCCGATTTTTATGTAGTTTATTCGTTATGAACTGGCTTAGGCAAAATATCTTGATGCTTTTGGTAAACGCGATTTTTGCGTTGTTCCTGAGCGTTAATGTCGGTGCCTATGTTTCAGATAAAGATGTGGGGACGTCACAGGAAGTACTGCAAACCGGTATGGTCCATCAAGACGGAGCCGCTGCGATCCTTGACGCACAGGATGACACTCGAGGATTGCTTCCCCGCACTTCGATCAGGGGCGAACTTCTCAAGAGGCTAAGCTCCCGCAAACTTCAGGGTGGCCTTGGCAGACGAGCCCTGCTCAAGATTGCAGGCCCCTGGAGCGATTTGCTGCATGGTGCAGTTACGTCGGATGCAATCCATTTGCAGCAGGGGATTCCTCCTACCCGAACCTCTAACGTTTCTAAGGATTACTTTGTGTACACCTTAGAACGTATGCTCTGTTAATCTTTCTTTCTCAAAAAAAATTAGACGTTCATCGCGGTCACTAACCGCGGTTTTCGCGCTTGCCTTCCCGAGCGAGCGAACCCCCTTTTATCCACTCAAAAAAGAGAAAGAAAATGGAATTTATAAACAACATGGAACTGGCTTGTGGCCTGTTCAAGAATTCTCATATCCAGGTCAAGAAGGCTTTCTTCGGCCTAAAGAAAAACGTCATTTACACCCTGACCAACTCCATCGTGAAGGGCTCGTATATGGAATACGATTTTACCAACGGCAAGAAGGTGGCCATGCTCCTGGAAACGCCTTGGGAGTCCCTGGAGGCAGTCCTTGGCAAGGTGGGGCGGCCCGTTCCCGCCGACAACGGGATGTTCTGTCTTTCGATGTGCTACTCCCAGGATCGCAAGTTTGCCGCCATGCAACTTTGCCGGTATGTGAGTTTCGATTACGTTCCCACATGCGACATCCGTTTTGCGGAAGGCGACGAGGCTGAAATCCTCCTGCGGCCCTTTGTAAAGTAGATCGTTGCGGTTTAAAGCGGCCTAGAGTGTGGGGCGGCTGAAAAAGATTGGCCGCCCCTTTCGGTTTGTATTTATATTAATGTCAATGACCCCTCAATCTGTAAGAGTCTTATTTTTCTGTATTTTCATTTTGCTGCTGGTGCTGCAAAGTGCCTATGTGCCTATCCGCCATAGCGGCGTCCGGGCTCTGTTTGTACGTAGCGTGCTGGTGGCCATCACTTCCTGTCTTCTCTATATCGGGACCTATCCAGGCTTCTTTGGTGCTGATGGAATTTTTCTGACCCGGGCTTTCAATGGACTTTATTTTGCGGTGACGGCCTTGCTGCCCTGGATGTGGCTTGTCTACATGGTGAGACGCGTGTTCATTAAGCCAAGTCTTAGCACCTGGATTCGTATTTTGATTTCCTTGCCGGTGGCGTTCTTCGCGGTGGCTAGCATTCTCTCTATTTGGAATGGCTGGGTCTTTTATGTGGATGCGGCCGATGGCTATATGCGCGGTCCCTTGTACTTGCCTTACGTGGCTATTCTTGGCGTTTACCTGCTTGTTCCCATGTTTGGCTGCCTGAGCAGGGCATTCAATAAGCGCTTCTATGTAGACCGATCCATGTATCTTTCCCTGTCGTCCTTCGGCTTTTTTACCATTGTGGGCATGACGTTGGAAGTGTTCTTTCCGGATCTTCCCAGTTCTGCCATGGGCATGGCGCTGACCTTGTTGACCAACCATCTGTCGGATCAGCGTGGGCAGGTTTCTGCGGATCCCTTGACCAAGCTGAATAACAGGAACCAGTTTAACATTTATCTGGATCGTCTTATCCAGAATCCGCCTGTCGAAGGCAAGGCTTACTTGTTCGTGCTGGACATGGACAAGTTCAAGCATATCAACGATGACTTTGGCCACATGAAGGGTGACGAGGCCTTGCTCATTGTTTCCAATGTCCTCAAGAAAGTCTGTGGTCCGAAGGGGCATTTTATTTCCCGTTTTGGCGGCGACGAGTTTGTGGTGGTGGCCAAGTACAATGGCGAGCAGGAGTGCGATGGCCTTGTGCAGGAAATCAAGGATGCGCTGACGGCGGAGTCCGCTAACTTTGTTTGTCCCCTGTCCGTAAGCATCGGCTATGATGCGGTCAAGGAATCTGGCGAGACCATTCCCGATCTATTTGATCGTGCCGACAAAAAACTTTATAGAATCAAGAAGTCTCGCTAATGCAAATTTCAAACAACAAAACCTTACTAGGCCTTAAGGAATCGATTTTCTCCAATACGACGAAATCAGATGTTGATTGCGTCGAGCTGAAATTGAATTCCGAAGACGGCGATAAGATCAAGGAACTGCTGGAACTGCCTGACGAGACCATCTGTGAAATGGCTTCAAAGATGGATTGCCTGTCATCTGCAGAAGATGGAACGTATGAACTTTCCGTCTGCTATTCTCAGGACCGCAAGTTCGCTGCCCTGCAACTTGCAAAGTACATGGCCTTTAAATATAGGCCCGTGACAGGCGTCCGTTTCGTTGAAAATGAAACGGCAGAATCTCTCCTGAAGATTCTGCTGAAGTAAAGCTAAATCTGAAATTTAGCGCAGCCTTTTTTTATTTGAAATTATAGCAAGCCGTGCTGCCTGAGAATCTCGGCGTATGCGTCTCGTTCCTTGGCGTTTTTGTCGGCTTGGGCTTTCACTGCTTCTAGCTCCTGTTTGTTCGCGGCTAGTTCTTGCCTGTTGGCTTCGATGGCCTGCTTTTGTTCTGCGATTTCCTCTTCCTGCTGTTTGATCAGCTCTTCGGTGTACTTGCGGGTAGAAATCGCGTCCAGTCTACGACGCTCCTCCATTTCCTTGCGG
>NZ_FRBB01000035.1:0-7444 GCF_900142505.1 Fibrobacter sp. UWH5
GCTGCTTGCCCGAAGGGTATCACCGTGGATTACATCGCCAAGATGAACCGCGAATACCTCATGGCAACCGCTACCTACGCTGAAAAGGTGTACGGCAAGGACTAATGAGGCGTGAGGTCGCTCATGCCCTAGGCATTCTCCCCATAGGGGATAACTCGACTAAGACAACAAGTTGTCAAGTCTCGTATAGCTTGAGGTATGAGGTCGGCCTTTCAGGCCTTTGAGCATGTCATCCTGAGCGAAGAGGCGTAGCCTCGGAGTCGAAGGATCCAGACCAGCATTACAAAAAAAGGACTGCAGCGATGCGGCCCTTTTTGTATATGGTGGGGGAGGACAACCTCATAAGGCGAATGCAGCGACCGTGCTTGCACGGGCATTGCTGAGCCTAAAGGTTGGGACTTGAGCAAAGCGAGAGTCCAATCCCCCTCGCTTCAGCCCCGGCCCCGCCCCGCTTTTTTCTCTATACCTTTGGGGATTTATTTTGCTGACTATGTGGGTTGGTATACCAAATTGCTTGATGTGGTTGCATTGTACACCCACGCCCAGCCGGGATCTCTTGTGAGCAATTTTAACCTTCTTCCGATTTTCAATCGGTTTCCTTTGGTAGGGAAATTATATCGAAGTATCATTTTTTTGCGATTTTGCAGGACCTCCAACCACACTTTGTTGTCGCTTTTCGGGGCTTTTGCCCCCTTACCACCAGAGTTTCAGGCGAAGGTAGTCGATTGCCTGGTGTGAAAGAATCCACCAGAGCGTGCGCTTGCCCGCGAAAATCTTCGCGATACCTGTCATGCCGGGGCGGAACCATGCCGGAGTCTGGTAGACGAACTCGCCGCGCACGGCGAAGGTGTTCTCCTGTTCCTTTACCTCTGCGGTGGGGCTGATGTGTTGCGTCTCGAACCGGTAAACGTATTCGGGGCGGCTCTTGATGGCGAGCAGGCCCTGGGTTCCGAGTTTTACGTTGCGCAGTTCCTGTTCGGGCACATTTATCTCGACATAGATGTTCTCGATGGATGCCATCTGGAACAGTTCCGTTCCCTGGTTTACCGGGGCACCGATGCGTTTTTGCAGGTCACCTTCGATAATGACGGCGCTGTCGGCGGTGACGGCGACCACGGCCATGGAGAGCCTGTAACGTACTGTCTTGAGCTTTGCTTGGGTTTGCGCGAGGCGCGCTTGGTGAATTCGCATTTCGGCAAGCTGGTGGGCCGCCTGGGCTTTTTGTATTTCGCGCCGGGAGTCCTGTTCCTGCGCCATGAGGTCGGCTTCTTCAAGCTTGAGCTCTGTCTGGTTTAGTCGGAGTAATGGGGCTCCCTTGTAAACGACGTCGCCGGGCTTTACAAAAACGGTATCGATGTATCCGTCGAAGGGGGCTGTCGTATAGATTATTTTGTCTGTTTTCAGAATTGCCGGAGCGCTAACCCTGTAAGGGATTGGGTAAAGCGTCGCGAATAGAACCAGCGCTATTGCAAGTATCCCGAATAGCTTTGCCCACGTGTGTTCGATTCCCAAAAGCTTGGAGAGTATTTTCCGAAGTTTTTTTACCATGCGGAGTCCGAACCAGCAGCTTTTGTTGTAAAGTTCTTCAAGTCTTGCTGCGCACAGTGACGATGTCAGGTAAATTTGTTCAGAATTCAAGTCGTCGAAAGGTTGCGAATTTCGTTCGCAGCAGATGATTCCGATGATTTCGTCGCCATTGTGGATTGGTACGGTGAGTATGTACTTTGTGTGGTATTTGGTGCTGTACAGCTCGTGCTCGCGAATCGAAAGAACGTTCTTTTCGGGGGCGGGGTAGACGATGGCTGCGTCTTGCTCGTAGGCTTCTTCCATGATGCCTTCCAAGTCTCGCACCACCTGCATTTTTTTCTCGAAATGGTCGGTGTGGCTCAGAGCCTTTAGCACAACGTAATCGTGCTTGACCCATCCGAGGCTCACCCTTTCGGCGCTGTATTTGTCGCAGAGTCCGCTGACCAGGGACAACGTCGCCGTTTTGAATTTGTCGCACGCAAGTACGTTTTGGGTGACGTCGAATACTTGGGTCATCTGGTTGATTTTTGCGTTGGAACTGCTGAGCGCCCCTTGCATCGCCTGGAGCAGTTTGTTGGAGTCCAAATTTGTGTTGGAATTATTCATGCAGCAGCTCCTTGCGTAGGGCCGGCTTGCCCTGATTCCAAGTTTCTAGGCCGTTTTCGCGCAACAGCTCTCCTTTCGCGATGAGGAGCTTTATGTCGATAAGGTGCAAATCGCGTGTATTCTCGAGGTGGCGCTGTTCCGCCTTGCGGAGGTCCTCTTCCATGTCGAAAATGATGTGGTAGTTGCTTTTGCCGAGTTCCATTTTTTTGAATTCTTCTTGCAGTTCCGTTTCGTGGTAGTTGACGGCGATTTCGCTGAATTTCCATTGCTCGCGTATTTCGATGGACCTTTTTTGCAGAATGCTGAATTCCTCTAAAAGTTTGTTCTGAATGAGCGCGAGGCGTGTACGTGCGGCTCTCACGTTTACCTTCTGTGCGGCAATCTGGTGACGTTCATTGATGTTTGCGAACAGTGGAATGTCTATTTCGATTCCTCCGGCAAGCACTGTTTGACGGTCTTCGGGGTGCTTGAAGTTGCGAATAGCCGTTCTTGCTTCCTTGTCGCGGCTGCGTATCCCGTAATTCCCGATAA
Organism: Fibrobacter sp. UWH5; assembly: GCF_900142505.1. Taxonomy (NCBI): domain Bacteria; kingdom Pseudomonadati; phylum Fibrobacterota; class Fibrobacteria; order Fibrobacterales; family Fibrobacteraceae; genus Fibrobacter; species Fibrobacter sp. UWH5. The sequence goes on from NZ_FRBB01000035.1 coordinate 2,665, forward strand.
TGTCGAGCGTCGGGAGCGATTTTGTGCGATGTAGCTTCAATTCCTCTTCGCGCAGGTCGAGTTCCGCCTGCTGCTGCATGTAGGCGGGATGAAGGCGGTAGATGGAATCTTCGGCGTCAACTGGTTTTACCTGGATAGACGTGTCGATGTCGCTAGGGAGGCTTATGGCGATGGGGCGCGGATCCTGGATGATTTCGCTTGCAGATATCGCAAGTAGCAGGTTGAGCCTTGCGCTTCGCAATTGATTCATTGCCGTGAGGCGTCCGCTCTCGCGGTCGGAATACTCGGCGACGGCCTTCTGCTTGTCAAGGACCGAGAGTATGCCCAACTGCTGCCTTTTTTCTGCGTCGTCCGCGATTTGTTTTGCGACTTGCGACGATTTCGTGGCGAATTGCAGGGTTTGCTCTGCGTAAAAGTAGTTCCAGTAGGCATCGTAGAACTTGTCCAAAACGTCGCTGAGCGTGTTGCGGTATTTCTGGTAGGCGATTTCCTGTTGCAGGTAGGCTTCGCGGAGCTGCGCAGTGGGCGAAAAGTAGAGCAGGCCGTCTTTCAGCACGTGTTGGCGGAGTTCGCCGCCAAAGTAAAGTTCCGAGGTGTATTCGCTATGGGTGTAGGTCGCCTGGTTGAAGCCCACGCTGTATTCCGTAGCCGAGGGTAGCTTCCCTTGTATCCCGATTTTGTACTCGTCCTTGGTTTCCGTGAACAGGGCGCTCGGCCTGTCACCTCTTTCCTTGCTTGCACGGCCGTTTAAGTGCGGCTCGAAATCCCCGTAGGCCCCTTTTGTCATCTCGGCTTGCGCAATCCAGTTGTATTTTGCTTCTTGTATATCGGTGTTGTTCTCGATAAGAATCTTGAGCGCCGTTTCCAAGTTGAGCCTGAGCGAGTCTTCGGTTGCAAAGGAACTGGCGACCGAAAAAATCAATATGAAAGCGAATAGCGTCAAATGTGCAGAAAGTTTGTGCATTATTGCAATATGATTTTGCCGGTGACGCCGGGTTCTATGGAGTGGTTTGAATTGTCGAAGATGACCTTGACTGTTCGTAGCAGGCTGGCCTTGTCGACGACGGGCGAGATGAATTCAATGGTTCCCATTTTGTTCCGATTTTTCGCGGAGCCGTTCAGTTGAAGATTGACGCTTTGGCCGATTTTCAGCTTGTTCGTCTTGTTGACAATGATGTAGGCTGTCATGCGGCATGTGCGCACGTCCGCGATTTCGATGACGGATTCGAGGGCTTCGACGCTTTCGCTCCTGTTCTTCGATATGGAAACTATTTCTCCATCGAAGGGGGCGATTAGGTACTGCTTGAGCAGCTGTGCGCGTGCCATGCGGTGCTCGAGGGAATCCTTGGACTTGGATACCTTTGCGGCTTCCCATTCGGCTTTCGCTACATTGAAGTTCATTTCCTTTTCCCAGAGCTGCTCGGCGCTTATGGAATTCGAAGTCTCGAACAACTTTTTCGTGGCTTCCAAGTCCTTTTCGTACGCGTCCATTTTCGCCTTCGCCGAGACAACACTCGAGAGGTCCTCGGCGGTGATTTTCGTGATGCGTGAACGCAGTTCCTCTTCGGTCTTTATGAGGTTCATCAAGGTGTCGCCCTTGTGGACGAACTCGCCTTCTTTTACCCAGATGCTGTCGATTTTCCCGGATACGGTAAAGCCCATACTGGCTTGCGCGAGCGGTTCCGTGATACCGTCGAAGCTTGCGGCTAGTGCAGAGCTTGCGCAAAAAGCGAATACGGCGGTGCAGAAAAACAGTATTTTGAACAACTTATTCATTTTTTGTGGTGCTTGAGCTCGACAAGGGAATCTCGAGTTCCGTGTACAATGTGAACTTTTCGAGATAAGTCTCGTCGGTTGCGTAGACGGTGAGGTTTACGCCGACGGAGTCGCCGTTTTGGGTGGACTCGTTGATGGCGTTCGGGAGCATTGTTATGAACAGCGTGTCGCCCTTGACCTTTGCGTTTGCGTTCTTGTTGGCGCCATGGCCGTACAGGGTGTACTTTGCGTTGCTCGCCTTGCTCCATTGTATCCTGTCGGTGTTCGTGGAAAGAGCCTTCGAGAATTTGACCCAGATGGTGTCTTCGGCGGAGAAGCTTGCCTTGTAGCCCTTGTTGCTTGGCCATGCGTTGCTTGTGACCGCGTAGAGTCCGCGCCCTGTCACGAAGGCGGAATCGCCGGTGAGCTCGTACGATATGCGGTCGCCGGACTTTTTGCCGTATACGGCGATGCTCACGCTGATGCTCGCTTCCGAGGGGAACGAACGATCGTGCTTGAGGAACAGGGTGTCTTTTTTCACTGTCGGGGTGACGTAGAATACGTCTGAACCGGCCTTTACCGAGACGGAAAGGTTCGCACTGCTAAGTTCCTCTTCGAAAACGAAGAACGGCGTAATCAGGGGGGAGACGTCCCTATAGCCCATGAGCGACTTGTCGACGACATTTGACGCCTTGATTTTTTGCTTTTCGGGAACCTGGATTTCTGTGTAAAGGGAGAAATTCTTGAGGACAAGGCCGCTCTTGCCGTACGCGGTGATGTTCATGCCGATGGTATCTCCCTGCACGCGGGAGTCGAGGATGCGATCCATCAGTTTGACGAAAAGAGTGTCCTTTTTGACCCAGGCGTCTGCGTTCTTGCCGTAGCTGTGCGCGTAGATGGTGCGCGTGGCGCCGCTGGCGAAACTCCACTGAATCTTGTCGGCGCTCGAGACGAGGTCCTCGCTGAACTTGACCCAGATTGTGTCGCTCGTGCCGAAGGAGGACGTGTATTTTTCGTTGCTGGGCCATGCGTTGCTTGTTATGGCGTAGAGGCCTCTGCCCGTTGTAAATGCGGAATCCCCGTTGAAGGCGAGATTGTAGCGCTCGCCCGACTCCTTGCCGTATGCGGTGATGCTCACGGAATACCTGGTTTCTGCGTCGAAGACGCTATCGGGGTGGGCCAGGAACAGCGTGTCGCCTTTGATGACCGGCTCTACGTAGAAGTTTGCCGAATCGCTCCTTACGTTGACCGACAAGTTCTTGGACGTAATCTTTTCGTTGAATACGTAGTACGGGACAATCAGGGGGGAGAGCTCCCCGTACCCCATGTAGTTCTTGTCCATCACGTTAGAGGCCTTGATGTCGTTTTGCTTTTTGACAAGGGTGTCCTGCTGGAGGTACGTGCGTCCCAGATCGATGGCGCCGTTCGGCTTGAGGCGTGGAAGGATTTTGTCTGTAGCGGTGTAGCGCAACCCGTTGTATGTGACGGGGGCTATTTTGAGGACGAGCCCGGAATCTGCGGGCAAGTTCTTGAACGTGAACTTCCCGAGTGAATCGGACGAGCCGTCGAAGGATTCGGGGAACAGGTTCACGTAATCTTCGCTCTGGTGGACGATGGATATGGAGGCCCCCTTTATCGGGACGGCTTTCCCGGAACTGGCTTCGTTTATGTAGAGTTCTCCATTGAGGGCCGCGTTGAGGGGAGAAAGCCTTATCACCATGGATGACGTGGCGACGACCCCCTCCATGTGCGAGGATTCGCTGGTCGAGTTGACCGTTTCGACGTGCGGTGCGTAGTACAAGGTGTCCTTTTTTTGAATTTCCCTGTGCGTGAAGGTGAAGGTTCGCGAACCGTACGGCAAATCGTCGATGAAAAAGTTGCCGGCCTCGTCGGTTTCCGTGGATTTGAGATCTCCGGAGGCGTTTTGGTATGAAATCTTTACCCCACAAAGAGTTGCGTTATTCGAGGCGTCGACGACAGAGCCGGAAAAACTCCATTTTGAGTATTCGCTGTCTTCGGAATTTGTTGGAGAGCAGCCGATGACACATGCTGCAATGACGCACATTGCAAAGGAGAAAGCCTGTTTGACTTGCATAAAGATACCGTTGTATAGAAAATGGGCACAAAAATAAAAATAAACACGGAAAATACAAGAAGAAAAAAAAGTTACTTTTGTAAAAAGAACGCAAATAAAGTTAAAATAAGTTTTTTTATAGTTTGTTGTTGTTACATTTGGCGTGTTATTTTATTTGGAGCTATTCTCATGAACGAAAAAAAAGAAAATAAAGCGGCCAACTCCCTTCCAGAAGTAGTCTGGAACGACGGCAACATGAAAAGCCTTTACGTGAACGCAACGAACGTCGTGGGCGGCCGTGAAGAAATCATGATGCTTCTGGGCTTGAATCAGGCCTGGAACATGAACCAGGGCAAGGTGAACGTGGAAATAGCCGAGCGCGTGGTGATGACCCCGTACACGGCCAAGCGCCTCGCCATCATGCTTGGGGCCACCTTGAATGCCTACGAAGCGAAATTCGGAAAGATTGACATCGGCATGCAGGCGGCAGCCCCTGCCGAAAAGCCGAAGAAGGCTTAATTGATTCAAGACAAGCGAAGCGACAACTTTACTAGACGTCGTTTTTTTTTGTTTCAATGTAAAGTGAAATTTCCATAACCACCAACTTATTTTTAGTTTATCTCTTTGGAGTGAACAAATGAAACGATTGCTACCATTTGCCCTGGCCCTGTTCGCGGCAACCATGTTCTTTACCGCCTGCGGTGACGACGACAGCAGCAGCTTCGTTGAACCGGAAAAGGAATCCTCGTCTAGCGAAATCCTGAGCAGCGGCGACGGGACCAGTGACGGCAATGGAGACAAATCTAGCAGCAGTGTCTCGTCTTCGACTACGAACAGCTCTTCCTCTGCGAAATCCAGCTCGTCTACAGGAGACAAGAACAGTGGCGGTGAGTCTAACCCAGCCTCGTCAAGCGTTAAGTCGAGCAGCTCAGAGGAGGGGGGTGGTGATGA
>NZ_FRBB01000042.1:0-2376 GCF_900142505.1 Fibrobacter sp. UWH5
TTTTTTTCAGAGTGTCATCCTGAACGCAGCCGTAGGCAGAGTTGAAGGATCTAGATGTCAAAATCACTGCATTTCTTTCTGCAGTCCAAGAACTTCTGCTTCGGAAAGGCCTGAATACCTGCAAATTCTTTCAATAGGTTCGTTATCAGCAAGCATCCTACGCGCGACAGCCACCTTTTCTTCGCCCCGTGTTTCTGCCCGACCCTTCTCAAGTCCCTTCTTGTAGCGAATGTTCAGTTCCTGTTCGAGAGTCATATAAGCCTTCTTTGCGACTGGGTCCTTGCGATACCGCTCCACAAACGCGTGAATCCGCTTGATCCTTTCGGATTCGTACTTCTGCGTTGCGAAATACTGCATGTACTCGCGAGTAACCTCATCCGTGACTTCGCGGTACTTACTAAAGATATAAAAATTCTTGTAGCAAAGGTCTCCCAGCAAAATGTTGGGGTCGGTTTCCTCGCGATTCTGGAACTGATACACCGGCTTGCCCGCCTTGAAAATATCCTCGGGGCAGAGAAACAAGATGTACTGTTCCTTGAGTTCATCGTAATTGACTCCCTTGCCCAAAGCATCCAAATCAAGCATCCCCTGGTAATACCTGGCGCGCTTGGGCAGTTCACTGGTGTCGATCATCTGCAACTCGATATCGAAAGAGCGGCCGTTTCCGGAATCACCCTCCCTTGCCTGCACATCCAGGCGTACACTCTTGTGGAAGGGATCCTCCTGGAGGGTGGCCTCGGAAACCACGCTGATCTTTTCGATGTCAATCTTCAGGATGTCCTGCAGGAAATCCTGCGCGATATCCGCATTGCTAAAAACCTTTGCGAACATGAAGTTGTCACAAATTGTCAATTCCTCGTATTTCTTCATATGTTGTTTTTCGGGACTTGCTCTTGCGGGTGTCAGGCGGTTATATCCCCTCGCTCCTGCCGGGTCCCGCAAAAATTATTTTCCTTCCCGTTCTGCGACATCGGCACTCGTGAGCCGACTAGCCTGCGTTTCCCACACGCAAACCTGCAACGCCGTCGAAAGGATTTTTTCTTGCGGTGACAAATATAAACTAAGGCATTTCTTGCAGTCAAGGGCTGTAACTTAGGGCTGTTCATTATGAAAACAGTTGTTTGCACGATTTCACAATTTGTTAACAACAAGTGCTAACTATATAATAAAAGCTGATGGTTCAAAAACCACCAGCTTTTTTCAGAGTGTCATCCTGAACGCAGCCGTAGGCGGAGTTGAATGATCTAGATGTCAAAATCACTGCATTTCTTTCTGCAGTCCAAGAACTTCTGCTTCGGAAAGGCCTGTTGCTGTAGAAATGTCCTTAACGGACATTTTCATTTTGAGAAGATTGCGTGCGATAATCGCTTTTTCTTCGCCCCGTGTTTCTGCCCGACCTTTCTCAAGCCCTTCCGCAAGTCCCTTCTTGTAGCGAATGTTCAGTTCCTGTTCGAGAGTCATATAAGCCTTCTTTGCGACTGGGTCCTTGCGATACCGCTCCACAAACGCGTGAATCCGCTTGATCCTTTCGGATTCGTACTTCTGCGTTGCGAAATACTGCATGTACTCGCGAGTAACCTCATCCGTGACTTCGCGGTACTTACTAAAGATATAAAAATTCTTGTAGCAAAGGTCACCCAGCAAAATGTTGGGGGCGGTTTCCTCGCGATTCTGGAACTGATACACCGGCTTGCCCGCCTTGAAAATATCCTCGGGGCAGAGGAACAAGATGTACTGTTCCTTGAGTTCATCGTAATTGACTCCCTTGCCCAAAGCATCCAAATCAAGCATCCCCTGGTAATACCTGGCGCGCTTGGGCAGTTCACTGGTGTCGATCATCTGCAACTCGATATCGAAAGAGCGGCCGTTTCCGGAATCACCCTCCCTTGCCTGCACATCCAGGCGCACACTCTTGTGGAAGGGATCCTCCTGGAGGGTGGCCTCGGAAACCACGCTGATCTTTTCGATGTCAATTTTCAGGATGTCCTGCAGGAAATCCTGCGCGATATCCGCATTGCTAAAAACCTTTGCGAACATGAAGTTGTCACAAATTGTCAATTCCTCGTATTTCTTCATATGTTGTTTTTCGGGACTTGCTCTTGCGGGTGTCAGGCGGTTATATCCCCTCGCTCCTGCCGGGTCCCGCAAGAATTATTTTCCTTCCCGTTCTGCGACATCGGCCCTCGTGAGCCGACTAGCCTGCGTTTCCCACACGCAAACCTGCAACGCCGTCGAAAGGATTTTTTCTTGCGATGACAAATATAAACTAAGGCATTTCTTGCAGTCAAGGGCTGTAACTTAGGGCTGTTCATTATGCAAACAGTTGTTTGCACGATTTCACAATTTGTTAACAACAAGCGCTAACTATATAATAAA
>NZ_FRBB01000052.1:0-1152 GCF_900142505.1 Fibrobacter sp. UWH5
GCGACGAAATTTCCGTGAACTCGAGCGACGACGAAGGCCTCGACGCCGCCTCCAGCACAAGTGTCACAGCTGGCGAAGCCAATGAATCCAAGAAGAGCTCCTCGAGCAAGGGAAGCTCCGCAAAATCGAGCGAAAGTGCCGCCTCCAGCAGCAGTGTCATCCCCGGCACCGACCGGGGATCTTGCAGTTCTGTGGCGGCATCGTCGGGAGCGGTTAGCGATGTCGGGATTAGCTCGAGCAGCTTTGTGCTGGTAGACTCGCTTTGCGACAGCGAATATGAAGGTGGGTCAAAATTCATTTCGAAGTACAATTTGAGGTATCGTTGCATAAACGGTCACTGGATTCTACAATCCAGCAGTTCTGTTGCCCGTTCGAGCAGCAGTAGCAAGTACTACGACATGAGCGAGCTGTTTGTGAACGACCAGGGCTACAGCTACGGCGAGTTCACCGACCCGCGCGACGGCCAGGTGTACAAGACCATTCGTTATTGGGCGGGATATACAAATTTAGATTCCATAACTTATTTTGCGGAGAACCTGAACTACGGGAAGATGATTGATGCCGGGGCCCAGATGACCGACTCCACGAAATTCTGCTACGACGACGACCCGTGGTACTGCGACAACGGCTTCGGCGGGCTTTACACCTGGGCTAGCGCCATGAATTTCCCTGCCGCCTGCGACAGCTTTGGCTTGGGCACGAGCAAGTGCCCTGTAGAGTATGACTTGATGAGTAATCCAGTTCCTGATTTCCAAGGCTCATTGCCAGCTGCTATGCATCAAGGAATATGTCCCGAGGGCTGGCATGTGATGAATGAGATTGAATGGTGGGTACTAATGGACGGGAGCGGCTCGCGTAATGGTGCCAATTATTTGGGGGCAGTCCTGTGGGGGAGCAACCAACGCGGATTCTCCCTTCTGCCGGCGGGGATTCTTCAAACCCAAAATCCGGTTGTTAACGAGAGTGTACTTGAGTTCATTAATATAGGCACATATGCTTATCATTGGATGCCCGGTGAATATGACAAAGATGAACCTGAGTTGTGTGGCAGGATAGCTTTTGTCGCCAGCAGCTTTATAAACCAACATGCGGCTCTAAAGAAAGTCAACGGGGCGTCCGTCCGGTGCGCAAAAGACTACTAATCGGATAACT
>NZ_FRBB01000013.1:0-103076 GCF_900142505.1 Fibrobacter sp. UWH5
ATGGATTTGTATAATTTTGACATGGGCTTTTTTCTTCTGTTTTTTTTGGCGATTAAATTTTAGAAAATAGCCCATTTTTTGTTTAATTTAGGCGAATGTCAACAAAAAAGGGTGGCGAAGCCACCCACACATGTTGATGAAGAGCCAAGAAAGTAGGATAAATAGCCAGGATTTCATCATTTGATATAGCCCTTCTTTTTCATTTCCTCTCTGACTTTTATTCGTATTTCTTCATTTGTTTTTTCATTGCAAAAATTGAAGTTTTTTTCGTAATTGTTGCCAAAACAAGGTCCATTCATCTCCTGTTTTCTTGCCTCAATAGCTTTGTCCAAAAGGCCATTTTGCATAAGGCTATCCAAAATTGAAGCCACATCTTTTTTGTATGCCACCGAATCCTTCATTGCTGAGCAAGAGCGGAATTCTAAACATATTTTATCGACTACATCCAAGAATAGATCCGTATCCTTGGTATAATTCCATTTTCTTACAAATTCTTTTTTTGCTGCCCTAAACGCACGAACTCCCACCGAAATGGAATCTTTCGGGTCAAAATCCTTCAATGTGACTATTCTGGAGCTGTCCAACGGAATTATTCGCTTTTTCTTGTGAGGTGTAATTGCTGGAGGGGTGGTCAACTGTATTTCCGCCGACTGAGTTTCATTCACGTCTTTCTTTTCCGAACATCCGAACATCATAGCCGCCACCACTGCGAAGGCTAAAATCATTTTTGCGAACTTGCTTGCCATATTCAATTTCCTGCTCCATGGTTGTGTAGATAGAATAAATAATGAGTGTGTATTTGTCTATAACTTTTATTTAGGTGAAGTTTTTTTTGAATAGCATAACTTTATGCTAATTGAAATATTTGTCTCATTAGAAGACAAATCTTCATCTGAGAGGCTGGATTTCGCTCACCCGGGAAGTAAGGCTGTTTTTGAAAGACAACGTGATGTAAGAATCATAAGCGTCACAATTCGCAATTGATTTTGACGTGAGAGCAATTACGCTGAACACAGCGAGCAGCTTCATCACATGGCAAACCTCTACAACCTTGCAAGCACCCGTGCGTACGAGGTTCCGGATTTTGCGATTTTGCCCCATCCTCCGAACATCCGATCATCATAGCCGCCGTCACGGCAAATCCATCGCAAAAATCGCAAGTTGCATTAGATTCCCAAAAACCATTCTTTGATGAACTCCCTCCACATTCTGAAACCCACGTTCCTGTGTATGTGAAACGAGAACCTTCGCCTCCCTCAGAAAAACATTCGTTTGCGTAGTGGTCGTGCATTAGCGTTTCAATAAGCGATATCGCATTTTCCTTGCTAAGTCCACCTTCTTCTATATAAGGTGACAATTTTTCACAATATTCTACGGCAGAAGAAATCGACAAAAAATAGTTAGATAAAGTAAAATTTTATTCATTTAATTGCACATTCCCTTCTTTAAACACTCTTTCATCATCTTTCTAAACAATATTTCTGGGTCGGGTTTATGTGGTGACTGGTTTCCTTTTATTTGGTCAAGAGAATCATTGTATTTTTTTACTTCTGTGACGTACAATCTAAAGGAATCTTTTTCCATCTTTTTTTTCACTTTTAATTCGACCAGAGAATCCAATTTTTTTTCGTCCGTTTCAATAAGGAATTCTTCCGTTAATAGTTTCGCTTCATCAACTTTTGCTTTTTCAATCAGACGTTTTTCCTGTTGTTGCTTCTGCGATTTTTCTCCATTCTCCGTACATCCGGCCATCGTTGTGGTCGCTACGGCAAATGCCAAAATTATTTTTGCAAGTTTACTTGCCATATTTAAACCTCTTTTACCTAATATAACCAATCAGGAATTTTATCGGGCAGGGTTGTTTAGATAAAGTAATTCTTTTTGGCGGTAAAAAAACGGCCCGGCTTGAACCGAGTCGTTTTTCAATTGCATTTTGTCGCGGAACCTGTCCGCGCACTCGCCTTTACAGGAGTTCTGCAATCTGGACAGCGTTCAGTGCAGCACCCTTACGGATCTGGTCGCCGGTGAGCCACAGAGTGTTGCCGCAATCGTCAGCGAGATCCTTACGGATACGGCCGACATAAACGTCGTCGTGACCGGCGCTTTCCAGCGGCATGGGGTAGACGTAGTTCTGCGGATCGTCCTTCAGGAATACGCCCGGAGCGTTCTTGAGGGCTGCGCGGATTTCTTCGACGGAAACCGGCTTTTCGGTTTCGAACCACACGGATTCGGAATGAGAACGGAGAGAGCTAACGCGTACGCAAGTTGCACTGGTGCGAACATCGGAGTGCATAATCTTACGGGTTTCGTTGAACATCTTCATTTCTTCCTTGGTGTAGTCATTTTCGGTCATCTTGTCGATCTGCGGAATGACGTTGTAAGCCAGCTGGAAGGGGAACTTCTTGATGTGGGTGGTAGAACCGGTTTCAATGATGTCCTTGTACTGCTGCTGGAGTTCTTCCATAGCAACTGCACCTGCACCGCTTGCGCTCTGGTAAGAGGAAACGCGGATCTTCTTGATGTGGGAAATCTTTTCGATGGGGTTCAGAACCACAACCATCATGATGGTGGTGCAGTTGGGGTTTGCGATAATGCCGCAGCCACCGTTTTCGGCCTTGTGCAGCGGAATGTCGCAAGCGTTCACTTCGGGAACGACCAGAGGAACGTTGTCCATCATACGGAAGTAGCTGGTGTTGTCGACGACGACTGCGCCATTTTCTACAGCAATGGGTGCAAATTCCTTAGAAACTGCAGCGCCTGCGGAAGAGAGAACCAGGTCGACACCCTTGAATGCATCGGCGCAGGTCAGTTCGACCTTCAGCTTTTCACCCTTGAAGGTGAATTCCTTACCGACGCTACGTTCGGAAGCGAGAAGCTTGAGGTTCTGGAGAGGGAAGTTGCGCTGTTCCAAGATGGAAAGCAGTTCCTGGCCAACGGCACCGGTGGCGCCCATAATAGCTACGTTACGAATCATTGTTGATCCTGTTGTTCTATTGGTTGTGGTTTATTGTTTGATTTCAAATTTTCGATATCGTTCCGGAAGCGGTCCAGATAGACGTTCATCTGGGCAATCTGGCTTCGAGTCTGCCTGTATTGCACAAGCTGTTCCTCGGGGTTATCCTGGAGCGTATAGTTGTAAAGGGAATAAGCGGCCAGACGGGCGCTTTCACTTGCCTGAATCAGTTCGGAGTGAGCTTCGCTGGACTCGTGGGGGTGGAACAGTCCCAGAACCTTCTTGTTCAGGGCAACGGCATTGTTGTTGATGGCCAATGCCTGTTGGCTACGAATCTCGCGTTCGCTTTCGCTGATGTTGGCAGGGAGAGGTTCAAAGACGTCGATGGAGTTCGAGATGTCCAGCATGCGTCGAATGACGGATTCTGCCTCGTCTACATAGCTCTCGAGACGGCTGTTGGCGAATTCCCTGTCAGAAGAAGCGGGGGCGCCGATTTTAGATGCGGCGTACTGCTTTGCCTTGTACTGAACAGCCTTGCCTCCGTCGCCATTTTCGAAGGAGGCGATGTAGTCCTGGTAGCGGGCGTTCTGTTCGGCCAGTTCCCTCGGGTTGTATTCCGAAGTGGGAATGAACGTGGGGCGGTCCCAATAGGCGATTCCCAGGAAGCCGGCCAGCATAAATACGGCAAGGAAGATGTTTCCGCTCATGGTGGCTCGGTCTTCGCTACGGATGGCGTAGATGATAGACAGGATTACCATGCTGGCGAAAGTCAACAGCAGGCCGCCGTCGCAGTTGTAGGTGATGTAGGTGTTCTTGGCGAAGTAGAACACGCAGTCCATGGCTACAATCAAAATAGACAGAAGGACTCCCAGAATCTTCTGACTGCGGGTATAGGCTGCTGCTGACTGGAGAATCGCCGTAAAGGTGATCCCCAGCGGAAGCACGAGCATTAATGCAATGTCTGCGACTTGATGGTTCATCTAGTTAGAACGGCAGGTCTTCGTCTGCGCCTTCGGCCATGGGAGCGTCGTAGGCGGGAGCGGAACTCTGCTGGTTGAAACTGTTACCCTGATTGAAACTACTGCCCTGGTTGAAGGAGCCACCGCCGAAATTGCCGCCGTTCTGGTTGCGGGGAGTCAGAAGCTGGAAGGTATCCAGGCTGACTTCGGTGGCGTAGCGCTTCTGGCCGGAAGTCTGGTCGGTCCAGCTGCGGTTGGTGAGAGAGCCTTCGACATAGAGGGTCATGCCCTTGTGGACGCCCAGCTGTTCCATGGTTTCGGCAACCTTGCCCCAGCCGACGATGTTGTGCCAGTCGGTCTGTTCCTTCTGTTCGCCGTTGTTGTCGCGGTAGCGGCGGGAAGTTGCCAGGGAGAAAGACACGCGCTTACGGCCAGTGGGACCTGCGCTAATGACGGGATCCTTGCCGATGTTACCAATGAGCATCACTTTATTGAGATAAGCCATAATTAATCCTATTTTTATTTTTTTGTTTCTACGGGAGCAAAGATAAAAAAAACGAATGTCATTAAACTGTCAATTTGAAAAACCAGAGCATTTTGCAAACAATATGCGACATTTTTTGCTCAAATAACTATCTTAAAGCAGCAAGTTTAAAGGCTAAAGGTACGAGGCTGGATATTAGATATGAGTTGTCAGATACGAAATCTTATAATCGCGCCGAAGGCACCAAAGTTAGGTATGAGGTATCAGGTATGAGGGCGGAGCCTGTGGCTCCTTTCAGCTAAATAATCGCGCCGAAGGCGCCATATTTTAACTCATAACTCATAACTCATAACTCATAACTCTTCACTCTTCACTATTAACTACTAACTAACCATGGTTACTCTCGCTCTTTCCAATTTCGAAAAGTCTTTCCCTGCCGCCCTCCGTGGCAAGCGCCTTGGCGCAGTCCTCCATCCCGCATCTGTTTGCGCTGATCTGAGCTATACTCTTGATCTTCTGAAGTCCTATGATGGCAAGCTGTTTAAGTTGTCTGCATTGTTCGGTCCCCAGCATGGTATCAAGGGCCACACCCAGGACAACATGATTGAATGGGAAGGCTACACCGACCCGGAACTTGGAATTCCTGTTTACAGCCTTTATGGCGAACACCGCGAACCTACCGCCGAAATGCTTTCTCACGTGGACGCCCTCCTGGTAGACTTGCAGGATGTGGGCGCCCGTTATTACACCTTCATCTGGACTCTTTACCTGTGCATGAAGGCTTGCGAAAAGCTGGGTATTCCCGTTGTGGTCGTGGATCGCCCGAACCCCATTAATTGCGTAGATGAAGAAGGTCCGGTACTGGACCTGAACTACACCAGCTTTGTGGGCCTCCACAGCATCCGTACCCGCCACGCCAAGACTATTGGCGAATTGGCTGAACAGTTCAAGGCTGAATGTTTCCCCAAGTGCGAACTTTACGTGATGCACATGGAAGGCTACGACAAAAAGATGTGGTACGATCAGACTGGTTTGCCTTGGATTTTGCCCAGCCCCAACATGCCCACCTTGGACACCGCAATCGTTTATCCTGGCATGTGCCTCTTTGAGGCAACTAACGTCAGCGAAGGTCGCGGTACTACTCGACCCTTCGAAATCTTTGGCGCACCGTTTATCGATGCCGTTAAACTTTGCAAGTACATGAACGGCCTGAAACTGCCTGGCGTCTACTTCCGCGAAAACTACTTCCAGCCCACCTTCCACAAGGGCGCTGGCCAGATTTGCGGCGGCGCCCAGATTCACGTTCTGGATCGCGACAAGTTCCGCAGTTTCGACATGGCAATTAAACTTCTGCAGTACATCTTCAACGAATATCCCAAGGATTTCGCCTGGAAGCAGCCGCCTTACGAATACGAATTCCACAAGCTGCCCATCGACATCTTGCTGGGCAATGGAACCTTCCGTAAGGAATTTATCGAGTCTTCTATCTAATTATTAAAGTTAGACTTGTGCGAAAGCGTCCGCTGTGGCGGGCGCTTTTGCTTTATGCTTATTACCCATAAAAAATGGTGATTCTTGTTGAAATTCTTATAATACAATTTTATATTAAGAACTCCGTTGGGTATGGTGTTGAAGGAGAGGTGTCATGTTTCAGGAACGTCTGGACGAATTCCTGCGTAAGCAGGATACATTGGAAAATGTATTCTTTTGGGTGACTTTGGGCCTTGTAGGCCTGGCGTCGTTCATGTCTGCAGTTTCCTCTGTTGTTGAAAAGCTGCCGGGATCGACAGTTACTTTTTGCTTTTTCTGCTTCTTGTGTGTTGTCCTCCTGGGGGTTCTCGCCAAGATAACTCAGAAAATCTCGTTTTGCTATGTGGCGCTGTGCCTTTTGATGTGCGGCATTATCCTGCCTCTTCAGTTTTTCATGTATGGCGCTCTGAACAGCAGTATCATCATCTATTTCTTTGGCTCGGTGTTCCTCTGTGCGCTTCACGAAAAGAGGGCGACCCGTTATATGTTGATCGCCTTTGCCATTGTGTCGGGCGAAGCTTCTTTTGTGGTGTCCTGGCTGCATCCGGAGTGGGTGACCAACATCGATGCCGAAACCACGTTTATCGATTATTGCGCCACTTATCTGGTGCTGTCCATTTGCCTTGGTGCGACGACTTCGTATTTGCTGAAACTTTATGCCTTGAACCAGAAAGACAAGGACGAACTTCTGGAGAAACTGCGGTATCTGGCCGAAAAGGATCCGCTGACCGATTTGTACAACCGTCGCCATTTTATTGACTACCTGTCGAAAACGGTATGGCATGATCGCAAGGATGGCTATTACGTGTTCATGTACGACATCGATAACTTCAAGGAGATTAACGATACTTACGGCCATCCTTTTGGTGATATGGTGTTGCGCGGTGTTGCGACTATTGGGCGCAGCGTCGAGGATGCCAGCAAGGGGGAATGCGCTGTTCGTTATGGTGGCGAGGAGTTTATCCAGCTGATCCGCGCCAGTTCCATGGAAATGGCCTTTGCCAAGGCGGAATATATCCGCACCCAGGTCCGTGGAATTGCCTATGCCGACAAGCCCGAGATGGTAATATCCATCAGCGGCGGTTTGGTCTGTTGCGGCGATGAAGCCTTTGAAAGTCAGAATAAGATTTTGAGTGGGGTAGACGCCTTGTTGTACAAGGCTAAAGCTAACGGAAAAAATCAGATCTGCAAGGAATAAAAGTCTTGCTTTAAATATGACAAAAAGTCCGAGTCTAGAGACCCGGACTTTTTGTATTGTTCTTTTTTGCGAGAAAAATAGGCTCTTCATCAACATGTGTGGGTGGCTTCGCCACCCTTTTTTTGTTGACTTTCGCTTAAATTAAACACAAAAACTTGACGTTTTTTTTGTATATGGATGTATTGTAGAACTGATTACAGAAAATCTAGAAAGTGTCTCTATATCCTTATAAATACTGCAATTTTGTATTGTAGATTTGATAAGGAAATTATAATGTTCTATATTGTCTATTGTGAAAAGCGTTGTTGAATATTTGGATTACAGAAAGTTTATTTCGGATTTTTATTCGGAACGCAAGGCCATGTACGGTTTTACATGGCGTGAATTTGCCCGCATTGCCAGATTTTCCAATCCCGTGTATCTGAAACAGGTTGCTGATGGTAAGTACAATCTGAGCACGGAGGCGGCAGAACGTGTGGCCAAGGCCGTGGATTTGGTTGGCATTGAATCGACTTATTTCAAGTTGCTCGTTTCTTTTTCCAATGCCAAGAACGACCGCCTACGTCAGGCCGCTTTCGTCCAGATGCAGGCAATTGCCAAGAAACGCAAGAGCACTGCCTTAATCGACGATGTGTTCAAGTTATTTAAGTCTTGGAAATATTCGGTGATTCGTGAATTGGCTGTGTCGATGGACTGCCCGACACCGGTAGAAATTTCCAAAATGTGCTACCCTGAAATCCCCACGGGTGAAGTCAGCGCTGCATTGAAGCTGATGTGTAAGTTGGGGGTGCTGGTTCTGGACGGAACAGGTAATTATCACCAGACGTCGAAGGTTCTTTCCATGATGGATGAGGCGAAGCCCGTTGCTTCCACGAACCTGCAACGTGAAATGGGGAACCTTGCCCTGGATGCACTTAGTGAATTGCCCTTTGCAGAGAGAAGCATGAGCGGACTTACGATTGGCATTTCCTCAAAAAATTATGAACGCATTGTAAAGGAAATTGCAGATTTCAGAAAAAGGATAACGTCGATTGTTGTTGAAGACGAAAAGACCGAACAGGTCTATAGATTGAATTTGCAATTTTTCCCGTTGTCAAAAAAAATAAAAAAATGAAAAAGGCCGTTTTATGAGAAAAAATGTCTTTGGCTTGATTGTTGTTGTTGCTTTGTCGTTGATGCATATTGCTTGTTCCGATAAGGATAAAACTGCTGGCGGTGTTGTGGAAGATCAGGGAGTTGTGGCCATTGTCGATAAGACTGTTGCGGGTGTATCCCAGAAGGGACCGTTCGTAAATGGGTCTTCCATTCTGCTCTTTGAAATGGACGGAAATTATGCCCAGACTGGCAAGAGTTTCCCGGGTAATATTTCCAGTAATAAGGGGGATTTCTCCCTGCGCAATGTTTCCCTGGTGTCTCAATACGCGACTTTGGTGGCAAACGGATACTATAAGAATGAAGTAACTGGTAAGACCTCCTCCGGCACAATTCAGCTAAATGCTATTACGGACTTAAGTGCACGCAGTTATGTTAACGTCAATTTGCTGACTCATCTGGAATATAGGCGTGTCCTGACGCTTTTGGATTCCGGCTTAGCCATGTCTCAGGCAAAGAAACAGACGGAAACTGAAATTTTCAAATTCCTGGGATTCGATGAAAATACTGTTGGAAATGATGCGGAAAACTTCGAGGATCTGGATATTTTCAATTCCGGGGAGGGTGATGCAGCCTTGCTTGCTATCTCTATCCTAACGCAGGGTGATTTGGTAGAAGGTGATTTGACTGAACGTTTGACAGAAGTGTCTGAGGGGTTGGCTGATGAAAAATGGAATGGCGATTCCTTGAAGACTGTAATGGCCGATTGGGCTGTAGATGCTCCACTTGCGAAGATTCGTGGGAATGTTGTTGATTGGAAATTCTCTGATAAGGTTCCTGATTTCGAAAAGTTCGTGAAGCGATTCTGGTGGAATAACTACGGTCTTGGAAATTGCGGTTCAAACAATAAGAATGATTCTGCATTTAATGCCAATAAGTTGAGTCGTCTTTATGAAAAGAAATTTGTTTGTGATGGAGACAATTGGAATCTGCAATTTGATGTATCTAGCAAGACTATTTTGAATACATGGAACGGAAAAAATGGATCGAAGAATATTTATGTAAATGGAAAACTCTTTTCCAACTGGTATTCTGTAACGGACTTGCAGTATCCTGCAGGGAGTACCGAGTTCATCTTTGGCATGGGAAGCGGTGCGGATAGCGTTATTTCCAGTGAAAAAATTGCGGCTTGTGGCGGCCATTGCGGTACCGTGATTTTTTCTGGATGGAAGGATGATGAACATTCTTATTTGAACTGGGGCATTACTGGATTTTGGCTGGACACGGATAACGTGGGCGTTGATGCTTCTGAATGGAATGGGCTTTGTGTGACCTATCAAAAGTCAACGGATGGGGTTATGCTTCTCTACCTAGATACAGATCACGAAGATGATTCTGATAAGCTTCAATATGCCTTTATGCCTGCCGGCCAGCCTACTACCGTGAATATTTCCTGGGATGATTTCTCTCAGGAAGGGTGGGGCATCCCTTTAGACGTGCATGAGTTAGTGAAAAACCTAGTTCATGTGAATTTTATGTTTAAAGCGGAGCCGAATACGGCTATAAAGTTTAATATTCTGGAAGTTGGTCCTTATGGTAAGTGTAGCGGAGACGTGGAATCTCATTTTGATGTGGAAAAAACATTTGAACCCTGGACTGCCGAAAAGGGCGTTCGCGTAATGACGGACTTGATTACGGATACGGTGGCGGTGAGCTGGGCCGGTAAATGGTATGCCTGGACCGATGGAAATGACGGATCTTCGACAATCTTGAATCTGGGACCCGACGATGATAATCCCATTCCGACTATTAAGGATGATCGGGTTCAGGATGAAGTCATAAAGAGGTGTGAAGGACTCTGCGGACACATCTATTTTGGGGATTCTTTGCGTATCAGCGACGGTAAAGGTTATGATGCGGCTCCATGGGCTGTGGAAAAGGTGTCTTTGGTGCAAGATGATGTTCATGGGGAGAGTGCTCTTGATTGGCTTGGCCTTTGCATGGAGTACGTTTCCGATGTGGATATTCAAATGACCGTGGTTTCTGATGTAAAGGACGGAGGTGAAGGATGGGTAAAATTTATTGCTCCTAAAAGCAAGGAAAAAACTGTGATTGACATGCTTTGGAGTGGCTTTAAACAAATGGACTATGCCAAGAAGAAAATCTCAGTGGAGGAATACATTAGAACATTGAAAGCCTTGTTCATTTTTCAATATGGAAAACCTTTTGATGAAGCCTATTTCAACATCACGAAACTTGGTGCTTACGGGACTTGTGGTATAGCTTACAATCAAAACTAGCTGAGATAAAAGCTCTTCATTGCTTATGTGCTCACCGGACTGGTGAGCTTTTTTGTATTGTACTTTATTGATTTGCTGTATTGTTGTGTTTGAATTTAATGATGCCGTGTGTAAATTCTTCTTATCAATTGAAAATATTGTTAAGGAGATAATATGAAAAAAAAAAATTTGGCTGTCGGTGGTCTGGCGGTAACAGCTCTCGTTGCAGCAATGAGTCTGACCGCATGCTCTGCAGAAAACGGCGTTGATGGCAAGGATGGTGTTGCTGGTATTGATGGCAAGGATGGCGTAAGTTGTTCTGCCAAGGCTCTGGAAGACGCTTCTGGCTATACCCTTACCTGCGGTGACAAGGAAATTGGTAAGATTTTAAATGGTAACGATGGTATCGAAGGAAAGGCTGGCGCAAGCTGCTCTGCTGCACCAAACGCCGATACCACGGGCTATGTAATCAGCTGCGATGGTAAGGAAGTTGGCTTAATCAAGAATGGCGTTGATGGCAAGGATGGTGCATCTTGCTCCGCTACGCCTCTTGATGATGAAACCGGCTTTACCTTGACATGTGGTGAAGACGAAATTGGCGTAATCAAGAATGGTACCGCGGGTACCAGCTGTTCTGCAGCGCCCAATGCTGATGCTACTGGTTATGTTCTTACTTGCGGAGGTGTGGAAGTCGGTACCATACTGAATGGAAAAGATGGTGACGACGGTACTTCTTGTTCTGCAGTAGAAAATGTAACAAAGACGGGTTATACTCTTTCTTGCAACGACGAAAATGTTGGTACGATTTTACATGGAACAAATGGTGATGACTGCGTTGCCGAGGCTCTAAAAGATGGTTCCGGTGTGATGATTACCTGTGGTGAAGGCGAAGGTGTCAAGCTGACCAACGGTAAGAGCGTTACCTGCGAGGCTACCGATTACTCTGGTGCTGATGGTACTGGCTACACCATTACTTGTGGTGATGAAGCCCCCTTCACTATCTTGAATGGTGCAAAGGGTGATAAGGGTGAGAAGGGTGAAAATGCCAAGACCATCTACACCATGGCTATGATGAATGGTGGTCGTGTGACTCACGAGTACATTGTGGATCCTACTACAAAAAAACTTGTTGTTGGTACTGTTGCCGAAGCTGACAAGGGCGTTGGCAATTTCGTAACTTGGGATGGTGCTAAGGCTGCAGCCTCTGGGGATTATCAGATCAAGACCGGAAAGGGTAAGCCTGAATATGAACCGGGTTGGTGGTTTTCTTATGGTGAAGGGGACGGCGGTAAGTCTTCTGTGACATGGCCTGTCGATGTCGGTAATCCGTTTTCTGATGATGCCAAGGACCCAGTTATTGATATCTGCGGAGGCCTTTGCGGAACCTATGTCCTTGACCAGGGTGATTGGGACTATGAACCTCTCGTTGGTGTCGGTTTCAATGTGGCTGGCGAAACCAAGGTCGGAACAAAGGGGGTTTTGCAATCGGCAGATGTCACTGATTGGAAGGGCATTTGCGTAGCTTTGGCAGCTAGCGGAACTGAAGGGGTCCATGCATATGTAGAACTATCTCCGCAAGGTGAAAAGACATTGACCGAATACGACAATCCTCTGTTTAAGTTCTCTGCTAAGAGTAGCGCAATTATCAATATGCCCTGGACGGCCTTTGAGGCTGAAGGATGGAGTGGAAATGGTGCAACCGCAGAAGACGTTGTTAAGATTTTGACTCAGATCAAGTTCGTCTTCCGTGGCGAAACTGGTGAAGCCGGCTACTTCAACATCCAGAAGATTGGTATGTACGGTCGCTGCGGTGATGTTGTTAACCCGTACGAAGGCATTCCTCAGTATGAATTCGTAGCAGGAACCAACATCATTAAACCGTTCACTGCTTCTAGTGATGACAAGAGTTCTGAATTCAAGACCTGGAGAGGTGTTGATGGTCAAAGTAAGTTCCCTAATGGTGAAGGCTGGATGTTCTTCTACACGGATAAAAATGAAGACGATCCAGAAATAGCTGCTGCTAATAAATCTGATTTTATTTTCCCTGTCAGCTATGAGGCAGATCATAATTTTGTTAAGAGTCATGTGGAAGCCTGTGATGGCATCTGCGGAACTCTTCAGCTGAAGGCTTCCGAAACAGGGGTGTCTCATGGTCGTTATGCGGGTCTCTATACAAACGTTAGGGAGGACACGGACAAAGGTTCTGATTTGAGTGGCATTAAGGGTCTTTGTTTGACCTATACGCTTAAGGGTGATGTTGACCATGTACATCTGCGAATTGATCCTGTTGATGAAAAGAATACCACTGGTTATAACTATCATCGTAAAGCTTTGCCGCAGGCAGAGACTCCTATTACCTTGAATGTTCCGTGGAGTGAATTCAAACAAGATTCGACTAAGGATGGTGATGGCAATATTTGGGGTGTTGAAAAGTCCATTGACTATGTCGTGAAACAGTCTGCGTCGATTCAGGTGTTCTTCGGTGGTGATGCTGGCCAAACTGCTGATTTTAACATCATGCAGCTTGGTGCCTACGGCAACTGCCAGTAATTATTTCTGTGTTACTGAAATCGAGAATGCGTAATTCTCTATGATGTAGCAAAGGGGCATGGCTTTGACCATGCCCTTTCTTGTATTGTGAAATTCGTTTTGTTTGTATTGTTCTGTTTGATTTTGCGGCTTTTGCTTTTAAAATTGGGCTGATGAATGAAAAACGTTTTTTTTGTGAATTTTGCCTTGATGGTGGTGTTGTAGAAGATGAAGGGGTAAAACCTAAAACGTTCTGTGTACAGCCTTGATCTGCTTGATGTATTCCGCTCTAACTTCGTTTGTTTTTGCAAACTTACTCCATTGGCTGACTGCGCTTTGCACGTCGGCCAATATTTTTTTGTAGCGGCCTTGCTTAAGGCCAGCAAACTTTGCCACGGCCTTGAAATCGTCAGTGGTGAAATAGTCACGCTTGCCGTTGAAGGTGAGCTGATGGGTACCGGTCCAGAGACCGCCCGGATTGTAGGCGTAAGTCATGTCGAATGCGGGGGCCAGGCTCCATTCGCCCCGCTTGTTCATCAGAAATCCGATGTTCTTGGCGTGATCATCCTGGTTGCGGGCACAGATATTGAAAACGGCCCTGCGGAAAAATTCTTCGAGGGTGTCGTAACCGAGGCCTAGCTGTTTGATTATGGTAATTGCCTGCTCGTAGCTGTAGGCTCCTGCAGCATTGAAGTCGTAGTGGGCGAGGCTGCAGAGGGACTGGTAATGCAACTTCTTGCCGCCGGCGAGGCGGTCGAAGCGTCTGGTCATAAAGTGCCTGTGTCCTGCTTTTTCCAATAGACGACATTCGGACATCTGGATGCCTGCTGCATGTGCCATCTGGTAGTAGGTGTATTCGATAGGGCCGTAGCCTTGAATGTCCGCCTTCTCCTTGTCGCTGTTGTTCTGCACATCGTCCAGCTTCAGAAGCCAATAAGTGAAGTTTTCGCTATTGGCGACTTGCCCGGAACGGATTTCGCCGGTGGTTTCGTCCAGGGCGATAAGCACCTTTGCCCTTGCGCCGCCTGCGGATGTGCCTACGCGAAGAATCTGCTCGAAGGTCTGCTGCTGCTTTTTTGTCTTTAGAGGGCGCGCGGCTCCTTTGCCGATGCTAGCCCTGAAATTCTTTCGGCTGTCTAAAATGCTTGCGGCGAAGTTTCGGAGGTTTTCTACATCCAGAATGTCGTTCTCGCTTGCGGCGGGACCTTCGACTGGATAAAATTCCAGGGCGCCCATGCCGCGGCTGCCTGTATA
Organism: Fibrobacter sp. UWH5; assembly: GCF_900142505.1. Lineage (NCBI taxonomy): Bacteria > Pseudomonadati > Fibrobacterota > Fibrobacteria > Fibrobacterales > Fibrobacteraceae > Fibrobacter > Fibrobacter sp. UWH5. The sequence goes on from NZ_FRBB01000013.1 coordinate 14,279, forward strand.
GCAGAGACGCTCCAGGGCTGTAAAAGACTCGGGATTCCTCCCTTGCTTTATAAGCCAGGAATCGATGAGCCTGTTACCGAACTTGTCGGGAATGGAGTCGGCGAAAAGTCCTGGCAGACCTTTAAACGTGTTAGATAAAAGCGGAAATGTGTAAATTTGACGGCTTACGGGCATGGTAATGGGCGAGGGCTCGACGCCGGCCCCGACAAATGCGGGTGCGTATTCAAAATGCGCCACAGATTCGCCTTCCTGCATGGAAAGCGCCCCGATGGTTGTTCCCCAAAGCTTGACTTCGACGGCGATCATGAATCCTCCCAAATGGACTTACTTGTCTTCGTCCCAAACCCATTTGGACTTAGATTCGGCGGCGATACTTGTTTCAGAAAAATCATTTGGACTGTCGAAAGAACTTGCCTGCCCCTGTGTATTGTTTCTTGGTTTGGAGGCACGCTTGCGCTTGTTCTTTTGCTGGTTCTTGGACTGCATCAGAAGTTCCATGGGGCTCGGGCCAAGCTCAGGAACAATGCTGATAAACTGGTTCAAAAGCCCCAGTGCGCGCAGAATTTTTACCATGTTCAGAAGTTGGGTGGATTGCCCTTTTTCGATGTGCTCCACGGTGCTTTTGCTGACGCCCGCCCTGTTAGCGAGCTCCGCCTGTGTCCAGTTGTTGTTGAGCCTGTAGCCTGCAATGCGTTTGCCGAATTCAACAAGGACTGCTTCGTCAGAAAAGGGAGTATACTTGACCATGGTTTATTCCTCCATGGGGTAATATACAAATTTTATTTCGAAATGATGTATTTTTATTTAAAATTTACGAATAAATACTAAATATTTATTATAAATCAGTAAAAATAAAGAATTAAATTTTGTGATGCTAAATTACGATTTTTGTGTAACTACAAAAAAAATGCCCGAGTCTAGTGACCCGAGCATTTTTAATTCGCTCTTTTGCCTTTAAGGCACGGAGTGCCGACCTCTAAGCGATGCGACCTCTTGCCTCAAAGCACCTATACGATACTTGGAACTTTAGTTCCGTAGTAGAGTTATCCACCTTGTGGAGCAGGTGCGCCCTACTACTTAAGGAAGTTCATGTACGGAAGCTTGGATGCCAGTTCCTGCACCTTGTCGGCGTTAGCCTGAAGGGCGGAGCGAGCGTTCCAGGAACCGTCCAGGAACTGACCGCGAGGACCATCAGCCAGAGTGAGGGCGATGGTTTCGTCACCCAGCTTCAGGGTGCGAGCGTCGGTGCTGGTTTCCAGTTCCTTGGAAGGATTAGCTTCGATCCAAGCGAGAATCTTGTCTGCAGTAGCGTGGTCTACCTTGAAGCAGGGAACGCCAAGAGCAACGCAGTTACCGAAGAAGATTTCGGAATAGCTTTCTGCGATGATGGCCTTGATGCCCCAGCGCTTCAGAGCCTGAGGAGCGTGTTCACGGCTGGAACCGCAACCGAAGTTCTGGTTGGAAACCAGGATGGTGCCGTTCTTGTAGGCCGGGTCACGGAAGGGGTGAACCTTGCCCTGGGCTTCCAGGCCGGCGATATCGTCGGCGAAGGCGTTTGCGCCGAGACCTTCGAAAGTCACGCACTTGAGGAAGCGAGCCGGAATGATACGGTCGGTATCGATGTCGTTGCCGCGAACAGGAACGCCGGAACCTTTAACGATGTCAATAGAATTCATTTTTAAATCTCCTTGTTCCTATTACTTGATGTACTTGCGGACGTCGGTAACCTTGCCTTCGATAGCGGCAGCGGCGACCATGGCGGGGCTCATCAAAATGGTACGGCCGGTGGGAGAACCCTGGCGGCCCTTGAAGTTACGGTTGCTGGAAGAAGCGCTAACCTGGCGACCCTTCAGCTTATCCGGATTCATGGCGAGGCAGAGAGAGCAGCCAGCTTCACGCCATTCTGCACCTGCTTCCTTAAAGATCTTGTCGAGACCGAGAGCTTCTGCTTCAACCTTGATCTTCATGGAGCCCGGAACAACCCACATCTTGACGGTGTCGGCAACCTTGTGGCCCTTGATGATTTCAGCAGCAGCCTGGAGGTCGGAGAGACGGCCGTTGGTGCAGGAGCCCACGAATGCGATGTCGATGGGGGTGCCGATCATCTTGCCACCTTCTTCCCAGCCCATGTATTCATAAGCTTCGGAGATGACCTTCTTTTCGGAGCCTTCGAATTCTGCGATCTTCGGCATGTTGTCGTTGAGCTGGATTGCCTGTGCCGGAGTGATACCCCAGGTCACCATGGGTTCCAGGTTGTCGCAGTTGATTTCGATTTCGTCGTCGAACTGAGCGTCGGCGTCGGTAGCCACGGACTTCCAGTAGGCAACAGCGACCTCCCACTTGTCTGCCTTGGGGGCGTAGGGCTTGCCCTTCAGGAATTCGAAGGTCTTTTCGTCGGGGTTGCAGTAACCAACGCGTGCACCGCCTTCGATAGCCATGTTACAGATGGTCATACGGCCTTCCATGCTCATGGCTTCGATAACCGGGCCTGCAAATTCGTAAGCGTAGCCAACGCCACCGTTCACGCCAAGCTTTGCGATGTAGGCGAGGGCAACATCCTTAGCGGTAACGCCCGGCTTCAGCTTACCAGTAAAGTTGATGCGGCGGGTCTTGAGGGGGCTCATGGCCAAAGTCTGGGTAGCGAGAACGTCGGCAACCTGGCTAGTACCGATACCGAATGCGATAGCGCCGAAAGCACCGTGGGTAGCAGTGTGAGAGTCACCGCAAGCGACGGTCATGCCCGGCTGGGTAACGCCTTCTTCGGGGCCGACAATGTGGATCACACCCTGTTCGCAGGTCTTGGGGCCAAAGAACTTGATGCCGTTGGATTCAGTGTTCTTTTCGATATGGGAGAACATTTCTTCGGAAATGCCGTCCTGGAGGGGACGGTTGCGTTCCGGGAAAGTGGTGGGAATAATGTGGTCAACGGTAGCGAAGGTGCGTTCCGGGAACAGGACCTTGGTGCCTTCTTCACGAAGGGAAGCAAATGCCTGGGGGCTGGTCACTTCGTGGCAGAGGTGGAGACCGATGAAAAGCTGGCACTGGCCGCTCTCGAGCTTAGCAACAGTGTGGCTTTCGAAAATTTTCTGGTATAATGATTTTCCCATAGTGTGTCTCGTTTGTTTGCGGGTCCGTACATAACGGACTCAATAAAATTTGCGGTGTAAATCTAGAAAAAATGCCCCGGTTTTTAAACCAGGGCGTTTGAATCAAACCTTATTTATTGATTGGCCAAGGGGCGATTAGTACTGTTCCAGCTGAGTTTCGAACTGATACTTGCCCTTGTAGTAGGCCAGCATTTCGCTGGTGCTGGTGAAAGCGCCTGCGCGGATGGCGTTACGGACTTCGGGATCGTTACGGGACATTTCTACGATCTTTGCATCCACATCCTTGAAGAACAGGACGTTTGCGGCCATGGCCACGTGGTTCTGGTTGAAGTTCAAATTGTAGCGGCGTTCCAGAGTCTGGAACAGTTCAGACTGGCAGGCGTTTTCCGGAGGATTGCGCTTGGCGACGGGCATGTAGCACTTGTTGATGTATTCCTGCTTCAGGGATACGATCATGTTGTCAATAGCGGGAATGCTGTGGTCAGAGTCGTGGGAAGCCAGTTCTGCCTTGGGGGTGACGATGCCGGAGCATGCGGTGAGTAGGGCGGCGGTAATGGTCAAGAAAGCCAAAACACTAAACTTCATTTTTATTTCCTTTTTTACCCGTTGTTTTTTACCAATCCCTAATTCCGCGTGCAAAGTTATTTATTTGTGGATATCTTGGCGAGATGGCGAATGTAATTTTTAGATTACACAATGCCTAAAAAGCATAAGAAAAAGTTTTTTTGAACATATTTTCGTTTCGCTTGTGTTAAAAATCACACAGAAAAAAACGATGTAGGGTGTTGTGTTTTTTACAACGGCTGGCGGGCTGGATTCCGCTAAAATAAAGGGCTAGGGACTGTTTGGCTTAAAGAGATAGAACCACTTGATAGGGTCGATTACCTTGTAGCGGACGTTGCCGATGCGCTTGTCTCCGTTCCTGTCGATAAGGCCTGTGACAACGTGGGCGTGAGGGCCTGTAGTGTGTCCCGTGATACCTACGGTTGCGATGGGATCGCCTGCCATAACTTCCTGACCGTCTAGGTAAAGGAGCTTGTCGCAGTGCATGAACAGGATGACGTCCTTTTCGCGTACAAGGCCGATGATGACGCCGCCTCTTTCGTCTTTGCTGGTCCAGGCCTTTGCTGCGAACGGAGCCAGGATTCGGGCGCCCTGGCGGCTGGCCAGGTCAATGCCGTTGTGCTGGCGCTGGTTGGCGCTCGGCTTTGCGTGGTAAAATTCAGTAAGGTAGCTGATGCTGTCAGAGACGATGGAGGTCCAGTACTTCCAGGCGGCACCGATGGAGTCTGTGGCTGTTTGGCCCAGGTAGTCGGGGCGGGAATACTTGATTGTTGTTCCGGCGGGAGGGATGTGGAAACCGTTCTTTTCCCAGGATTTGCCGTCGTAACCGTTTTCGTCTAGGGTGACGTTGACGTATTGACGGATCATGCGTTCGTTTGTAATGGTGGCGTTGAATCGTCCGATGGCGTAACGGGCGATTCGTTGCATGGTTTCCTTGCCGTCGAAAACGTATTCGAAGGACGGTGCCACAGACAGGTGGTCTCGCTCCTGGGTTCTGTTGCGGATGTTCGAAACTCCGGGTTCCAGGTGGCTGAAGAAGAAGAACGGAATTGTAATTGCCAGTAGCAGGAACAGCGGGAAGAATCGCTTGAAGACTTTGGAAATACCGTCTAGGGGGTTCTTTCTGAGAATCTCCAGCTTGTGCAGGTTCTCGATGATCTTAACGAAGCCGGCTGGATTTGTCTGCCAGTTGCTTTTACGGACTTCGCCGAACAGGGATACGCTGCGCTTTACTGCCTTTGCTGCACCGGGGAAACGACGACGGTTTGGAACAAACTTGTGTAACCAGAGCAGAGGTATTTTCTGCAGGCTAGGTGCGTCTTCCAGATAAATTGCCGCCGTGTCGCTGTTGGGTTCGTCGTTGTCGGCGATGATGAGACCGCGGGCGATAAGCGCCAGGTAGCGGGCCTGTACCTCGGTAACTTCTTGCGGAAGGATGCCGATGACCTGGGGCGTTGTTTTCTTGATTTCTTGCAGCAGGTGGTAAAGTTCGCGGAACTGGTCGTCGTTTTCGGGAAGGCTCCTTTTGAGTACGGTGTCGTTAAAAGGATGTTTGCCCGAAAAATCCATAAGCACAAAAGAAGCCCCGGCGTTGAGCGCCAGAGCCAGATTTTGTAGGCTTTCCAGAGGAATAGCCGACTTTTGGGTGTCGGCTTGTTCACAAGGGAAGGCGAAAAGGGTCAGACCGCCTTGACGGTACAGGTTGTCTAGAACCTTACGCTGCATAAAAGCTTTTAATTAAGCCTTTGCGGTGCCGCGGGGGTAGGTGAAACCTGCAGGAGGAGCTGCAACGAACTTGTCCACCTGGAGGAAGAGTTCTTCGGCGGTGGAGGAGGGGTTGAAGTAGATTTCCTGGTTGCGGTTCTGGGTACGGCCCTTGAGGGGCTCGCTACGGCGAGAACGGCTAACGACGCCCAGGGGAAGGACTTCCAGCAGGGGCAGCAGGCCGAAGTAGCGGAACAGGCTGAAATTCTTCTGCCAGGTGGTACGTTCGGCGAGAACTGCGAAAGTGCCGTCAAAGATGGACTTGGTCTGGAGCAGTTCGTCGGAAGTCATGGTGACCAGTTCGTGATTGGTGGGGAAGTTGTTCACGAAGTTGACCATGTCACCCTTGAGGTAATTTGCGTCGCAGAGGAATACGAATTTCATTATATACACCTTTTTATTATTGTTAATTCTGTATGCAAGATAATTTTTTGTTGGAAACTTGTCATAGAAAAAGGGCCTCAAAAAGGGGGTCCTGGGCAACTCGGACGTAAAAAAGTTTCAATTTTACGAAAAATTTACAATTAGAAGTTCTGACTGGGTGAACCCATTACAGGAAAGACTATCCTGTCTCTCTTATTTTATGAAAAAAACTTTTTTTTTAATTACTTTGGTATCTTGTTGATTATCAACGACTTACGAAAGATTGTCTTTTTTGTCAAGTGTTAAAAGTTCCATTTTGGGCTTAAAAACGTCAGTTTTTTGTAAAAATGTGTTTGAAAACACTATATTTGGGCGGTATAACTCGCTTTACCGCTAGCGTGTTTATGGTTTTTGTGAAAACAAAAGTGAACGAATGCATAGTGGATGGAATTTATGGGAGATCATAAATGAAACGAAAAAACTGGTCTGTAGCAGCTCTGCTTGCTTCAACCGGACTACTGGCCTCGGTCGGCGTAATTGCTCAAGAAGCTGGTTCTGGTAATGCAGCCGCTGTCGAAAATAACGCTCCTTCCGTGATGGGTATTCCTGGTGAATCCATTAACGAAGGTGGCAAATTTGCACCGATTAAGTTGGATAGCTACGTATCCGACGATATGGATAAGCCGAACCAGCTGAAGTGGTCCGTCTCCGGCAACAAGAAGCTGAAGGTGTCCATTTCTCCGGAACGCGTGGCAACCATCGAAACACCCGATCAGTACTGGAACGGCAACGAAGACATTACCTTCGCCGCTACCGATACTAAGGGCGCAATCGGTTCTGAAACTGTAAACTTCAATGTTGAATCCGTGAACAATCCTCCGGTGGTGGCTCAGATTCCTGACCAGACCATCGACGAAGGTAAGCAGTTCACCAAGATCAAGCTTGATGACTTCGTTACTGACCCCGACCATCCGAAGAATCAGATGCTTTGGGAATTCGATATCCAGCCCAATGGCAAGGATCAGGCCGATGGCGACCTGAACGTGGAAATCGACCCGAACCGCGTTGCCACTGTGGTGATCCCGGACCCCAACTGGTATGGTTCCGCAAAGATCAAGTTCACTGCAACTGATGGTGAATACGCCAGCGATTCCAAGACCGCTGTGTTCACTGTGAAGCCCATTAACGATGCTCCGGTCATGCAGAAGATTCCTGACCAGACCATCGATGAAAAGAATGAATTCGAATCCATCAGCCTCACTGATTTCGTGAGCGACGTTGATGACGATGTCGCCAAGCTGAAGTGGACTGTCGAAGGTGGTAAGGACCTGAAGGTCGAAATCGACAAGTACGGTACCGCCAACGTCAAGATCCCGAATGAATTCTGGAACGGCTCTGAAACCTTTATCTTCAAGGCAACCGACGCTGCCGGTGCTTCCGCTAGCGCTAAGGTAACCTTCACCGTTAAGTCCATTAACGATGCTCCTGAATTTGTTCAAGATGTTCCTGAACAGACCATCGATGAAAAGCAGGAATTCAAGCCCATCGAACTGGACAAGCTGATCAAGGATCCGGACCACTCTTTCGAACAACTTAAGTGGACCATTTCTGGTACTAAGGACCTGAAGGTTGTTCTGAATGGCAAGACCGCTACTATCAAGATTCCGAACAAACTCTGGAACGGTAGCGAATCCATCAAGTTCAAGGCTTGCGACCCCGAAGGCGCATGCGCTGAATCCGAAAATACCTTCACCGTTAACTCTGTGAACGACGTTCCTGTTCTGGTCAAGGCTATCCCCAACCAGACCATCGACGAAAAGAAGCTGTTCGCCAAGATCAAGCTTGACGAATTCGTGAAGGATGCCGACCACAAGAATTCCGAACTGTCCTGGGAAGCTGATGTTAAGCATCAGGGCAAGGAACCGGAATCTGGTACCCTCAGCGTGAACATCGATGATTCTCGCGTGGCTTCCATCGAAATCCCGGATACCTACTGGAACGGTACTGCAGTGGTGACCTTCACCTGCACCGACCCGGATGGCGCTTCTGTCAAGCAGGATGTGACTTTGTCTGTGAAGTCCATCAACGACCTGCCTGTATTCAAGAAGATTCCTGACCAGACTATCGAAGAAAAGAACGAATTCTCTTCTATCGTTCTGGATGAATATCTGTCTGACGCTGACCACGATATTTCCAAGCTCAAGGTTGAAATTACCGGCAACAAGGATATCAAGGTCAACCTGAATAACAAGACTCGCGAAGTTTCTTTCAAGACCCCCAGCGAACTCTGGAACGGTTCTGAAACTCTGACCTTCTCTGCAACCGACCCCGAAGGCGGCGTTGCTAAGACTCAGATGAAGCTCACCGTGAAGTCCATCAACGATCCTCCTGTCATGAAGGATATCCCGGAACAGACCATCAAGGAAAAGGAACAGTTCAAGGTTGTTGAACTGGATAAGTATGTTGATGATCTGGACCACTCCAAGGATAAGCTGAAGTGGACCATCACCGGTAACCGCGAACTTAAGGTTGCTGTTGACGGTAACCGCGTTATGAAGGTAACTCCTCCGTCTCCGCAGTGGAACGGTTCCGAAACTCTCACCATCAAGGTGACTGACCCGGAAGGCGCTACCGATGAACGCTCTGTGGCTTACACTGTTGAATCCGTGAACGACGTTCCCGAATTCGTAAAGCAGATTGCTCCGCAGACCATCAAGGAAAAGGGCCAGTTCACTCCGGTCAAGCTGGGTGAAATGGTTCGTGACCTGGACCACAAGCTTAGCGACCTGACCTTCTCTGTTGATGTCAAGTCTACTATCAAGGGCAAGGAACCTGGCCTCACTGTTGAAATCGACGCTCAGCAGGTTGCCAAGATCGTTATCCCCAACAAGCTCTGGAACGGTGCCGATGAAATCTCCTTCACCGCCACTGACCCGGAAGGCGCAAAGGCTACCTCTAAGGCCGTCTTTACCGTTCAGTCTGTAAACGATGTGCCGGTTCTCAAGAAGATTCCGGACCAGATGATCGACGAAAAGATGGAATTCGCTTCTATCAACCTGGCTGAACTCGCTTCTGACGCTGACCATGCCTTTGGCCAGTTGAAGTGGGATGTTGCCGGTGCCAAGGCACTTAAGGTTAATATCGACAAGTCCGGTATCGCTACTGTCAAGGCTCCGTCTCCGCTGTGGAACGGTTCCGAAAAGCTGACCTTCACCGTTACTGACCCGGAAGGTGCTTCTGCCAAGAGCGACGCTGTGTTCACCGTGAAGTCCATCAACGATCCTCCTGTCATGAAGGATATTGCTGGCCAGACCATCAAGGAAAAGGGTGAATTCAAGACCATCGAACTGGATAAGTTCGTTGAAGACCTTGACCACGATAAGTCTAAGCTGAAGTGGACTGTTTCCGGCAACAAGGACCTGAAGGTTGCTATTGACGCAAAGCATGTGGCTACCATTACCACTCCCAACAAGTACTGGAATGGTTCCGAAGCTATCACCTTCACCGTTACTGACCCTGAAGGTGCCGCTGACAAGCGTACCGTCAACTTCACTGTTGAATCTGTAAATGACCTGCCCGTATTCACCAAGCCCATTAAGGATCAGACCATTCCTGAAAAGCGTGAATTCGCAATCATTAACCTGAACGATATCGTAAACGATCCGGACCACAAGGCCGATCAGCTCACCTGGTCCTTCGATGTCAAGCCCAAGGCCAAGGGTGCTACCCCGGCTCTGAAGGTGTCTGTTGATGGCCAGCGTATGGCTAAGATCGTTATTCCGGACAAGTACTGGAATGGTGCCGAAGAAATCACCTTCAAGGTGGAAGACCCGGATGGCGGCAAGGCTACCTGCACCGCTCTGTTCACCGTTCAGTCTGTGAACGACGCTCCGACTATCGGTCAGATCAAGGATCAGACCATCGACGAAAAGCAGCAGTTTGCTGACTTCGACCTGGCTGCAATCGTTAAGGATCCGGACCACGCATTCGACAAGCTCAAGATTGATGTTGCCGGTGCTAAGGACCTCAAGGTTACTGTTGGCAAGGACGGCAAGGTTTCTGTGAAGACTCCGAACGTTCTGTGGAACGGTTCCGAAAAGCTGACCTTCACCGTTACTGACCCGGAAGGTGCATCTGCCAAGGCTACGGCTGCATTTACCGTGAAGTCCATTAACGATGCTCCGGTCATGAAGGATATTGCTGACCAGACTATCAAGGAAAAGGGCTCCTTCAAGTCCTTCAACCTGGATAACTATGTTGAAGATCTTGACCACCCGAAGAACAAGCTGAAGTGGAAGATCGAAGGTGCTAAGGAACTGAAGGTTGCTATGGATGCAAGCCACAACGTTTCTATCACCCAGCCCAACCCGTTCTGGCACGGTTCTGAAAAGATCAAGTTCTCTGTCGTTGACCCTGAAGGTGCTGCAGATAGCCGTGAAGTGACCTTCACCGTTGAATCTGTAAACGACGCTCCTGTCTTTGTTAAGGAACTGAAGGATCAGTCCATTGACGAAAAGAAGCAGTTCCAGACCATCAAGCTGGACGACCTGGTTAACGATCCTGACCACAAGAAGGCTGATCTGAAGTGGTCCTTCGACGTGAAGCCGGTTAAGGCTGGTGCTCCTGCTGCCAAGGGCAAGAAGGCTGCAAAGGCTGAAGAAGCTCCTGCAGGTGAAACCCTGTCCGTTAAGGTGGACAAGGGCGAAGGTGGCGCTCGCGTTGCTACCGTCGTTATCCCCAATAAGTACTGGAATGGTGCTGCAGACATTACCTTCTCCGTTACTGACCCTGAAGGCGCAAAGGCTGTAAAGACCGCTCGCTACGAAGTTCGTTCTATTAACGATCCTCCGAAGATTTCTGAAAAGGCCCCGAAGGGTGAAACCATTAAGGAAAATGGTGTATTCAAGACCATCGACCTTTCTACTCTCGCTTCTGACCCGGATCACAAGACCACTCAGCTGAAGTGGAGCGTGTCTGGCAACAAGGGTCTGAAGGTTGACCTCCGTAAGGACAATACCGCTATTGTTTCTGTTCCCAATGACCAGTGGAACGGCAAGGAAACTATCGCATTCACCGTTACCGACCCTGAAGGTGCATCTGCAACTCATAAGATGATCTTCGAAGTGACCCGCGTGAACGACGCTCCGGTCTTCGTCAAGAAGATTGCCGACCAGAAGATCAAGGAAAAGCAGCAGTTCGCCCAGATCAAGCTTGACGAATACGTTAAGGATCCGGACAACAAGCCCAGCGAACTGAAGTGGACCGTTTCTGGCAACAAGAAGCTGAAGGCTGAAATCAATGGTAGCCGCATTCTTACCGTTAGCGCTCCGGATCCGTATTTCTGGTGCAAGCCTGAAATGCTGGTTATCCAGGTCACTGACCCGGATGGTGCAACTACCTCTACTACCGCTACCTTCGAAATCACTTCTGTGAACGATGCTCCTGTCATGAAGGACATCCCGGCTCAGAAGATCAAGGAAAAGGGCCAGTTCAAGGAAATCGATCTTAACAAGTTCGTTAAGGATCCGGACCACAAGCTGGAAGACCTGACTTGGACCGTTAAGGTTGCCAAGGTTGGCGCTGCTGCTCCTGCTCCTGCCAAGAAGCCGGCTAAGAAGCCTGCTAAGAAGGGCAAGAAGGGTGCTAAGGTTGAAGAAGAACCGGAAGCACCGGCACCGGAACCGGTTGACGAATTCCAGGTGGAAATCGACAACAAGAACATTGCTCGTATCAAGATTGCTGATAAGTACTGGAATGGTGAACGTAACGTGACCTTCACTGTTACTGACCCTGAAGGTGCTAAGGACTCCAAGACCGTTAACTTCCTGGTTGAATCTGTGAACGATGCTCCGGCTATCGCTCCGATCCCGACCCAGACCATCAAGGAAAAGGAATCCTTCCAGCCCATCGACCTGACCAAGTTCGTTTCTGATCCTGACCATAAGATTGAACAGCTGAAGTTCGAACTGGCTCCGACCCGCGCTCTCAAGGCTTCTATCAATGCCAAGAAGCAGCTGATTGTTTCTACTCCGGATAAGTACTGGAACGGTACCGAAAAGATCAAGCTCGACGTCTTTGACCCGGAAGGTGCAAAGGCTACCCAGCAGCTGACCTTCGAAGTGACCCCGGTTAACGATCCTCCGGTAATCAGCAAGGTTGCTGGTCAGAAGATCAAGGAAAAGGAAAAGTTCCAGGTTGTTGACCTGTCCAAGTCTGCAACTGACCCGGATAACAAGCCCAATGAACTCCACTGGTCTGTTTCTGGCAACAAGGAACTGAAGGTTGATATCAAGGGTAACCGTGCTAACGTCATTACCCCGAACCCCAACTGGTTCGGTAAGGAAACCCTGACCTTCACCGTTAAGGATATCGCAGGTGCCTCTGCTTCTACTAAGGCTACCTTCGAAGTGACCCCGGTGAACGATCCTCCTGTTCTGAAGCCTGTTCAGCCCTTCGTCATCGAAGAAAAGAAGCAGTTTGCTCCCTTCGACTTCAGCAAGGTTGTAAGCGATCCGGATAACAAGCTGGAAGAACTGGTTTGGACTCTGGATAACGAAACTCCGGCTTCCAAGGCTGCCAAGAATGCTCCGGCAAAGAAGGGCAAGAAGGCCAAGGGTGCTGCTGTTGAAGCTGTTAAGCATGACCTGATCTTCAACATTGACGACAAGGGTGTGCTGACTGTTGAAATTCCGGACAAGTACTGGAACGGTACCGAAACTGTGAATGTGAACGTCTTTGACCCGGCTGGCGAAAAGGCTACCATTCCTGTGAAGTTCACCGTGAAGCCCGTAAACGATCCTCCTGTCGTGAAGGAAATTCCTGGCCAGGAAACTCTGGAAGGTAAGTCCTTCAAGGCTATCAAGCTGGATAACTACGTTACCGACCCCGACCACAAGGTTCATGAAATCAAGTGGAAGGTTACCGGTGCCAAGAACCTGGCTGTTGAAATTTCTGGTGGTCGCGAAGCTGTGATCCGCCCGAAGAAGCAGGATTGGTTCGGCGAAGAAACCCTCGTCTTTACCGCTCAGGATCCGGCTGGTGGCATGGACAAGACTGTTGCCAAGTTCGTTGTTAAGCATGTGAATGCTGCTCCGATCATGCGCGACATTCCTGACTTCACCATCAAGGAAAATGACAACAAGGGCGTTGTGGGTAAGATCAAGCTTGACCAGTATGCCCGCGATAAGGACCATCGCTTCGACGAACTGAAGTGGACCTTCACTGGCAACAAGTTCCTGACTGTCAAGTATGACAAGAACGCTAAGACCGCTATTGTTGCTATGCCGCACGAACACTGGAAGGGCAAGCCGGAACGCATTACCTTCACCGTCACTGACCCTGAAGGCGCAAAGGCTAGCAAGTCCGCTCTGTTCACCGTGATCCCCGTGAACAACGCTCCGGAAGCAAGCAACCAGACTTACATGACCCAGGAAGGCGATGAACTTAAGGTTTCCGCTTCTGAAGGCCTGATGTCCGGTGTGAATGACCCCGATGGCGAAAAGCCGGTGTCTGTTCAGATTGTCCAGAAACCGCGCAATGGTAAGATCAACCTGAATGAAAAGGATGGTTCCTTCACCTATATGCCGAACAAGGGCTTCTCCGGTCTCGATGAATTCACCTTCAAGGTGAAGGATCCGGGTGGACTCTACTCCAAGGTCGCAACTGCTGAAATTAACGTAAGTTTCAAGATGCAGGACCTCCGCGGCGGCAAGAAGGCCGAAGCAAAGAAGGAAGAACCCAAGGAAGACAAGCCGGCCAAGGGTAAGAAGAAGGGCAAGAAGAAGTAATTCTTGAACGATCTTCTATTCCAATAAAAGTTTGACTTTTAGAGCCCTGTGACGCAAGTCGCAGGGCTTTTTTGCATTTCCCATAATAAATCAATGGTTGTACTCTTATGCTCCGTTGTAATGACCTCAAGGGTTATTGGGGTTCGCAAGTCTTTTAGGATACTTTCCTTGTTTGTTGGGTTTATATTATGGCTGGTTTTGAAAATTCCGGTGTTTGGAATTTTCTGATTTAGGGCTCTGCCCAAGGGATGTTTATGGTTAAAGGGTTGTTTGGGGCCACTGGCCTCGTGTTGGGTCTGTCTGTTTTTGCCGGCGCAAAAGCTGCAGATGGATTTAATTGGAGTGCTGTCAGCATGGGCGGTGGCGGATTCGTTAGTGCCATTGTCGCTTCTCCGCTGGAAAAGGGCCTTTTTTACGCTCGTACGGACGTGGGCGGTGCCTATCGCTGGGATGAATCCGGTGCCCGCTGGGTTTCGCTCATGGACTGGGTCGATGTGACTGAACGAGGCCTTCTGGGGGTGGAAGCCATTGCCGTTGACCCTCAGGAAGAGGGCGTGGTCTATATGATGACCGGTACCAGCTACTGGAATAATGGCCGTAGTGCGTTCTTGCGCAGTAAGGATCGCGGTAATTCCTGGGAATTGCTCTACACTTGGGACGAAGATGGTACCAAGGGAGCTAAGGTTACCAGCTTTGGTGCCCACGGAAACGGCATGGGTCGCGGAAATGGGGAAGCCTTGGCTGTGGATCCCAACGATTCGAAGATTATGTTCTACGGTTCGAAGAATAAGGGCTTGTGGAAGTCGGCTGATAACGGCTCCAGCTGGAGTCATGTGGATGCCTGGACAACTGCGGCCGGGTCTGATACGACGTGGAATGGTTCCGGTTTTAGCTTTGTTCAGTATGCGCCTGGCAGTTCCAAGAATCTTTATGCCGGTTTTTTGCGTGAGGGTTCTACCAAGAACAAGACTTTTGAAAATGTGTTTGCTTCGACGGATGGCGGTGCTTCGTGGAAGGCTTTGCCGATTCCTGATAGCTTGCGTACTACGAAGGGTGGCGGCGTTGTCCGTCTGATGCCTCAGCGTGCCGTGATTACCAAGGATGGAAGTTCCATGGTGGTGACTTTTGCCGATGGTGCCGGCCCTCATTCCATGGGTTGGGACGAAGGCTGGGGCCCGATCTGGGATGGCTTTGGTCGCGGAGCCGTACTGAAGTGCAATTTGAAGACGGGCGCCTGGACTGACGTTTCTCCTGCAGATTATCTGGATGGGGAAGGGGAGGCCAAGTATGATATGACCGACTACTCCAAGACGGATGAGTACGAATATATTGCTCCTTATGGCGGCATCACCATTAACCCTAACGATGATAAGGAAATGGTGGTGACCACGGAAGGTTACAATGGACCGCAGTTCTGGTACAAGAAGGGCGAAGACGGAAAGGATGTGTGGAGCGACCGCTGGGGTTCCAATATTTTCCATACCACAGATGGTGGCGAAACATGGATTGCCTCTTTCCGTTACTATTGGATGGAAGGTGGAGTTTATCCGACAACGCAGCAGATGGATGCTAACGGGATCGGCTGGATGCACGACGGTTCCATTCACTGGGCGGGTAGCGTGGCCATGGATCCCTTTGACCATAATCGCGTTTTCGTGACTTCTGGAAATGGAATTTTCAGGACGGACAATCTAACTGATTATACGGTGACGAAGGCGGAAAACTCCTGGGAAGAAGATCAGATTGCCATGAATCAGGTTTGGCATTTTAGTGCCCATGGCGTTGAAGAAACCGTGCCTTTCGAGGTGGTGAGCATTCCTGGCGGCCCCATGATTTCCATTATTGGCGACTACGACGGATTCCGTCATGATGATATTACCAAGTTCCCGCAGTTCCGTCATATGACGGACGTGAGCGGAACGGCAGTTCCTCTGGGAACTACCCAGGGGCTTGCCTATGCGGCGAAGTCCGGTACTTTGGTGAAGGTGGCCAATGCCCGTAAGTATGAGGGCAAGTATAGCGATGTTCCTATTGAACCTCTGCAGTTCTCTAGCGATTCCGGAAAGACTTGGACTGTGGGTACTTACTGCAAGCTTGACGAAAAGATTGCCAACGGCACCGCCGCTATTTCAACTGACGGCGAAGTGGCCTTGTTTGTTCCCATGGAAGGTAGTACCAGCGTTTACCGCTACAGCAATGCGGCCTACACGGAAGTGACGGGTATCGATAACGGTTCCTTTGTTGTGGGTGATCCTGAAAATGCGGATGTGTTCTATGCTTACAACAAGACGGAAGGCCTGTTCTACAAGAGTTCCGACAAGGGTGTTAGTTTTAGCGCTGTTGGAAAACCCGGTGTGAGCGTCTTTAAGAAGTTCCGTGCGATTCCTGGTTATGAGGGCGACTTGTGGCTGCCCATTGCTGAACAGGATCCGTCTACTGGTGTGGGCGTTGGCGGCAGTCTGCAGCACTCCACTGACGGGGGCAAGACTTGGTCTGCGGTGAAGGGCGTTGGCTATTGCGAGGCCGTTGGTTTTGGCGCTCCCAAGACGAAGGGCGGATATCCTGCAATTTATGTGTTTGCCACAATTGACGGCGTTACCGGTGTGTTCGGCTCTGATGACAAGGGCGCTTCCTGGACCCGCGTAAATGATGACGGTCATGAATTTGGCGGTCTTGCCAATGGCGAATTCGTTATGGGCGACATGAATACCTATGGCGTCGTATACATGAGTACTGCAGGCCGTGGCATTGCGGTGCGTGTTCCCGACACCTGGAAGATGGGTTCCTCTGAATCTGATGGTACAATCAAGGTTGGCCCGAGGACTCCGGCGGTTTCTGCTAGCCGTGCGGTTTATGCCCGTGGCAATCTGGAATTGACTCTGAAAAATTCCGGGGCTTCTGTCAGCGTGTTCAATATGCAGGGACAGAAACTGTTTAGCCGATTCTATGGCAGTTCCGTAAGCGTCCCCCTGAAGGAACTGGTGGGTGCCAAGGGCAGTTTCTATGTGCGTGTCGAGAGCGGTAAGCAGGTCTTGTTCAGCAATAAGGTTATTATTGCCCGATAGGGCAAACCTTTTTATAGGTTTGCAGTTCTAATAGCTTATCTGTAAAAAATATACCTGGGTGGCCTAGTGCCACCTTTTTTGTTTTTTTATGGGGTATTTCTGCTCATATTACAGAAAAAATGGGCTTTGTAGGTTTATGTTTTTAAACTTATTTTTCTAAATTTGGCGCACTATGAGTACAACTAAGAATGATTTATGGGTCGGTGTCGACGTCGGTTCTACAACCGTTAAGATTGCCGTCGTTGAACCTGAAACCAACAAGCTTTTACACTACACATACCAGCGCCATAACGCCATGCAGGCCCAGAAGGTCCATGAGGTGCTGCGCGAAGCCCACGGTCTGTTCCCGGGCAAGAACTTTAGAGTCGCTTTCTGCGGCAGTGGCGGTCAGCCCTTTGCCGAGGCAACTCACGCATTTTTCGTACAGGAAGTGGTGGCCAACGCTCTCGCCGTTCGTGCTACTTACCCCGATACCCGTGTCGCTATTGAATTGGGTGGCCAGGACGCCAAGGTGGTGTTCTTCGAGAAGGATCCCACTACTGGCAAGCTGATTGCCAGCGACATGCGTATGAACGGTGTCTGCGCCGGCGGTACCGGTGCGTTCATCGACCAGGTGGCAGAACTCCTCCGTGTGAAGACCGAGGCCTTTGAAGGTTACGCCAAGCGCGGTCAGAAGGTTTATGAAATCTCCGGCCGTTGCGGTGTGTTCGCCAAGACCGACATTCAGCCCATGCTGAACAACGGTATCGCCAAGGAAGATATCGCCCTTTCCAGCTTCCATGCCATTGCCAAGCAGACCATCGGTGGTCTTGCCCAGGGTATGGAAATCAAGCCGCCCGTCATTTTCGAAGGTGGCCCCCTTACCTTTAACCCGACCCTTGTCCGCGCCTTCAAGGAACGTCTGGGAATCACGGATGAACAGGCTATCGTGCCTGAACATTCCGAAGTACTCGTAGCTATGGGCGCCGCTCTCTCCCTGGGCTCCATGTTTGCTGACCAGGAATGCTTTTACCGCGAAGAAGGCTCTCTGGACTCCCTGGTCCACTTTAACGAAGCCCGTCAGGCCGAACATAAGGCCAAGGCTGCCGCCGACCTCTTCTTCAAGAACGACCTGGAATACCAGCAGTTCCTGGAAGATCACAAGATGGCGAGCAACGTGTACCCGCAGCCCGCTTCCGGTTCTACCATCAATTGCTACCTGGGTATCGACGCCGGTTCCACTACCACCAAGTTCGTTCTTATCGATGAACAGGACAACGTGATCGATGGCTTCTACGCTAGCAACAACGGCGAACCGCTCCAGGTGCTCAAGGATGCCATGAACGAACTGACCGACCGTTACGAAGAATACGGTTGTAAGTTGAACATCCTGGGTGTGGGTACTACCGGTTATGGTGAACAGCTCTTCGCTAAGGCCGTTCATGCCGACTACCACACTGTGGAAACCGTGGCTCATGCAAACGCTGCCCAGCGTATCTGCCCCGACGTGTCCTTCATTCTGGATATCGGTGGTCAGGACATGAAGGCAATCTCTGTTCAGGACGGTGTGGTTACCGGTATTATCCTGAACGAAGCTTGCTCCTCGGGTTGCGGTTCTTTCATCGAAACTTATGCACGTTCCCTGGGCATTCCCATGGAAAAGATTGCAGAACTGGCTTTCAATGCCAAGAGCCCGTCTCAGCTGGGTTCTCGCTGCACCGTGTTCATGAACAGCTCTATCATCACCGAACAGCGTGATGGTAAGCAGCCTGAAGACATTATCGCCGGTATCTGCCGCTCCATTATTAACAACGTTTTCACCAAGGTGATCCGTATCCGCAACCTCAACACTCTCGGTAAGAAGGTGGTGGTGCAGGGCGGTACCTTCAAGAACAACGCTGTGCTCCGCGCCTTTGAACAGTACACGGGCCTGAAGCCCATCCGTCCGGAACGTCCGGGTGAAATGGGTGCAATCGGTATTGCTCTTCTCACCAAGAAGTTCATGGAAGAAAAGCGCAAGGAAAATCCGGAACTGAAGTCCAGCTTCATCGGCCTCGAAGCCATGAAGACTTTCAGCTGGCACAACCAGCCGGGTCAGCTTTGCCAGTACTGCACCAACCATTGCTCCAGAACCATCGTTACCTTTAGTGACGGTCAGAACTTCGTTACCGGCAATCGCTGCGAACGTGGTGAAGTGACTGCCGATCCTAACGATCCGAAGACCAAGGCTCTCATCGCCGAAATCAACAAGAAGATGATGGCCGTGCCCGATATGATCAAGCGTACCAACCAGCTGCTGGTGAAGGACTATGCTCCGGCCAAGTTGGTGGAACCGCAGTTGAAGGCTGATGGTACTCAGAAGACCATCGGTATTCCTCGCGCTCTTGAATTCTGGGCAAGTCTGCCTTTCTGGAAGGCTTTCTTTACCAGCCTGGGTTACACGGTTGTTGTAAGCCGTAGCTCTGACTACAAGATGTTCGAAGCTGGCTTGCACAGCGTGCCTTCCGATACGGTCTGCTTCCCGGCAAAGCTTGTTCACGGTCATGTGCTCAGCCTCATCGAAAAGAAGGTTGACCGTATCTTCTTCCCCATGATGGTGGCTGTTCCCAGTGACCACACCAAGTTTGACGCCACTTCTGTTTGCCCGGTGGTGCAGGCTTACCCCAACATCATCAAGAACACCGACGAACCTGAAAAGAACTATGGCGTTCCCATGGATCAGCCGATCTTCCACTGGTTCAATTCCAAGCTCCGTCGCTCTCAGACCATCGACTGGTTCCATGAAAACTGGAAGCTGGACAAGAAGCTGATTTCCAAGGCTGTGGATGAAGGTGAAAAGGCTCTGAACGACTACAAGACTACTTTGCTTGAAGAAGGTCAGAAGATCCTTGATGACGTTCGCGCCAAGAATACTTTTGCCGTGGTGATTGCCGGTCGTCCGTACCATGTGGACCCGCTGATCAACCACAACATTGCCTCTCACTTTACCGCCATGGGCATTCCGGTTCTTACAACCGAATCTCTCCCTGGCGTGTATGACCAGGATGTGCCGAACCACACCCGCGTTGAAATCAAGAATACCTTCCACCTGCGTATGCTTGGCGCTACCATGATCGCTGCCAAGGATCCTAATGTGGAACTGGCTCAGATCGTTAGCTTCGGTTGCGGTCATGACTCCATCTTGACCGACGAAATGTCCCGTATGCTCCATCTGGATTCCAATAAGGAAATGCTGATGTTGAAGCTGGATGAAGGTGACGCCCGTGGTCCTGTTGGCATTCGTATCAAGAGCTTTATCGAAACGGTGAAGGCTCGCCGTGCTGCAAATCTGCCCGACAAGCCCGCTTCCAACGAACCGCTGTTCCATACTCCGTTCGTTGCCGAAGATAAGACTCGCCGTCGCATCTTGACTCCGAACTTGTCTCCTGCATTTACCGTTCTTGCCAGCGAATACATGAAGGCTAACGGCTTTATCGCTGAATACCTGCCCGTGGCCGACAAGAAGGCTGTGGAACTGGGTAAGAAGTACGTGCATAACGATATTTGCTTCCCCTGTCAGGTGAACATCGGTGAAGGTTTGAAGTGGCTGGTGGAACACCCCGAAGTAAAGCCGTCCAACGTTTCTATGTGCTTGGCCAAGAACTGCGAAAACTGCCGTGCCGTGCAGTACGCCGTGCTTGCCCGTAAGGCTTTGGACGAAGCTGGTTTCGAAGATGTAAGTATCATTACCACCGGTGACGACGTGAAGGGTATGCATCCGGGCTTTAAGACCGGTCTTGACTTTAGACTCCACATGCTGTGGGGCCTGGTGACCATGGACGCTATTGAAACCATGTACCGCGCTATTCGCCCCTACGAAGTGAACGCTGGCGACACCCAGAAGGTTTACGACGTCTGGATGCCTCGCATCATGGAAATTGGCGGTCACCTGAAGAAGACAGAATTGCCGCACCCCACCAAGATGCTGGCTGAATTCACCAAGTGTATCGATGCCTTCAACGGTATTGAAATCACCGAAGACCGTAAGAAGGGTATCCGTAAGCCTCGCGTTGCCGTGCTGGGTGAAATTCTCATGAACTACCACCCCAGCGCCAATGGCTTCGTAGAAAACTACCTGATGAACAACGGCATGGAAGTTTACCTGCCGGGTATGACCGACTTCTTCCGCGTGGACGAAGCCGTGCGTGCCGAAAAGCTGAAGCGTGGTTTCTCTGCAAACCCCATTAGCGACCGCATTGTGGGCGGCATTACCGCCAAGGCCTACACCCGCGCTCTGGAAACTGTTCGCAAGATCATGAAGGAACACTTCAGCCTTTACGAACATCATGCAGACTGCTACGAGTTGATGGATTACGTCCGCGACATTATCGACCCCACCTACAATACGGGTGAAGGTTGGTTGATTCCGGGCGAAATCATCTACAACTCTCAGCATGGCATTAATAGCCACATTGTGCTGCAGCCTTTTGCCTGCTTGGCTAACCACATTTCCGGTCGCGGCCTGACCAAGGCTGTTAAGGAACGTTGCCCCCATATCCAGGTCCTGTCTCTGGACTACGACCCGGATACCAGCTTCGCAAACATCGAAAACCGTTTGCAGATGCTGATCATCAACGCTCGCGAACTGGAAAAGGCTAATAAAGCGTAGAGGATAAAGGTTAAAGTTTAAAGGTTAAAGGGGCTTCGCCTCTACGCTTTATGCTTTCCGCTTTCCGCAAAAAGGACGTCGGTTTTGAGGCCGGCGTCCCTTTTGTTTTTTGAAAAAAATTCTAAATTTGGCGCCATGCTGAATGTTTCTAATGTAAGTCTTCAATATGGTAGCCGCGTTCTCTTCAAGGAAGTGAATCTTTCCTTCAAGCGCGGCAACTGCTATGGTGTGATCGGTGCAAATGGCGCCGGCAAGTCCACCTTCCTCAAGATCCTTTCCGGTGAACTGGAACCCAATACCGGTGACGTGACCAAGGACCCGGGCGAACGAATCGCCGTCCTTAAGCAGGATCACTTCGCCTACGAACAGAACACTGTTCTTGAAACTGTGATGATGGGTTTCCCGGAACTTTATGAACTGGGCAAGAAGCGTGACGAACTGTATGCTCTTCCGGAAATGACCGAAGAACAGGGCATGCAGGCCATGGAAATTGAAACCCGTTTCGGTGAAATCGGCGGTTACGAAGCTGACTCCAATGCTGCAGTGCTCCTGAAGGGTCTGGGCATTCCCGAAGAATTCCACTACAGCCTTATGGCCGATCTGGATGGCGGTCAGAAGATTCGCGTGCTCCTGGCTCAGGCTCTTTTTGGCAACCCCGACATTCTTCTGCTTGACGAACCGACCAACCACTTAGATCTGGATACCGTCGCCTGGTTGGAAGATTACCTGGAACGTTTCGAAAATATCGTGATCGTGGTGAGCCATGACCGTCACTTCCTGAATGCGGTTTGCACTCATACTTGCGATATTGACTACGGCAAGATTAACATCTACGGTGGTAACTACGAATTCTGGTATGCAGCTAGCCAGCTGGCCCAGAAGCAGCGTAAGGACCAGAACCGCCGCGCCGAAGAAAAGATTGAAGAATTGAAGGCCTTTATCCGCCGCTTCGCTTCCAACGCCGCAAAGGCCAAGCAGGCTACTTCCCGTAAGAAGCTGTTGGATAAGATGACCGTCGAAGAAATGCCGGCTTCTAGCCGTAAGTTCCCCTGGGTCAACTTCAAGATGGACCGCGAACCGGGCAAGATCGTGCTGGAAGTGAATAACGCTTCTATCGACGGCGGTGATGGCATCGTTTGCAACGGTGTGAACTTCAAGCTGAACAACGGCGACAAGGTTGCCCTGGTTGGCGAATATGACACCCTGAAGACCGCCTTCTTCCAGCTCATTGCCGAAGAAACCAAGGCTGCCGACGGCGTGCTCAAGTGGGGTAGCACCATTAGCTACAACTACTTCCCCAAGAACAACGACGCTTACTTTGCCAGCGAACTTTCTCTGGTGGATTGGCTGCGCCAGTACAGTAAGGAACAGGACGAATCCTTTATCCGCGGATTCCTGGGCCGTATGCTCTTCACCGGCGAAGAAGCCCTGAAGTGCTGTAACGTTCTTTCCGGTGGTGAAAAGGTTCGCTGCATGCTTTCCAAGATGATGCTCTCCAACGCAAACTGCTTGCTGCTGGACGAACCTACCGCTCACTTGGACTTGGAAGCCATTACCGCTCTCAACAACGGCCTGACCGCTTTCCAGGGCCCGGTGATCTTCTGCTCTCAGGACCACGAATTCGTGCAGACTGTGGCAAACCGCGTGCTGGAACTGACTCCCAATGGCGTTGTTGACCGCTCCATCACCTTCGATGAATGGTATGAATCGAAGTCTAAGGGCAACAAGAAGAAGTAAGTCCTGATTTTGTGGGGACTGCAGGTCGGTCCCGCAAACTTTAAAGAAAAATCCTCGGTTTTAAACCGAGGATTTTTTCGCTATAGGAAACGTTTTTCGCTGTAGGTGCAGCGCGACTTCCAATTACTGTACGTCGATCTGTACCTTGAAGTTTGCCTTGCCCTTGTGGTTAACCAGCTGGGAACGGGGAGCGGTTGTGACCGTGACGTTCTTCTTGGTAACACCGGATTGCTGCTGAAGGGTCTTCAGCAGTTCTGCGTTGCGCTTGGCAGCCATGTCCAGCAGTTCCTTTTCGAGAGCCTTGCGGTCCAGATTGGCGGCGTTGGCGGCAACGTAGGCGGTGTAGGCTTCGTCCTTGTCGTCGATGGCGATGATAGCCTTTTCGTCCAGCTCGTTCAGGGCGGTCTTGCCCTGAGTAGACTTGTAGAACTCGGTTTTAAGTTTGCGGGTCTTGTAGGCTTCCACCGTCTTCTTCATATTGAAGGACTGCACAAAGTTCATCTTCAACTTGGGATCCTTGGCCAGGGCAGAAACCATCTTGATTGCCTTGGCGTACTGTTCGCTTTCCATGTGGTTGTTCAGCGGGTCGATAACGATTTCGTCGTTCTTGCCCAGGTCGAAACCGATGGCGCTTGCACCGGATGCGGCGACGTTACCCACAATCTTCAGGGGAGAAAGGGCCACCTTGATCAGCAGGTTCATCACGGTCTTCCAGACAATCTTGAGGTAAGAGAATTCGGGATCCTGCATGTTGCCCTGCACGGGAACGTCAAACTGAATCTTGTCGTCCTTGTCCTTGAGAATGTACAGACCCACCTTCATGGGGACGGTGAATTCCGGGTCGCTGCCTTCTACCTTGTCGCCAACGTCGATGTTGTAGATGTCGATTGTGTTTTTGCTATCCAGGTTGAACTTGTTGATCTTGTTGTCGCTGGCGAAAGCCATGGTGCCAGAAATGATGGGGTAGCCGGTGTAGTGGAGGCTGTAGGGGCTGAAGTGCTTCAGGGCCAGATTCTTGATGCTGACATAGGCATCCATAGTGCTCAGGTCGGAGAGGGCTCCCTTGTACTTTACAGAAACGGTGCCGCCTTCGGGGAAGTTGGCGTTTACGTTAACGGTGCAGGGGGTGTCAAAGTTGATGTTGGAACCGGAAACGCTGATGCCGCTAACCTTATAGTTGAAGGGCGTCTTGATGGTAAGATCGTTTGCGGAGACGGACGTGTTCTTGACTTGCAACCTGTTCAGTACGAATTTCAGAGGCTTTGCTGGGGCGGCCTTGGCTGTTTCGGGAGCGGCTGCGACAGCGGAATCAGACTTGGAAGAGTCTACAGGTGCTTCGGTAACGACGGCTGCGGCCAGGGCGCTGTCAACTGCGCTGGTGTCCTCGGCTGCACCCTTGGGATTTAGAAGTATGTCGATGTTGGTCTTGCCGCCCTTCAGCAGGTCCAGATGGGCGAATGCGCCATCGACCACTACTGAATCTACGACAAAGTCCATTTCGTTCAGGTTAGCCTTCTTGATGCCGACCTGTACGCTGTTCACGCCGATGGTCTTTTCGGATGTTTCGGTAAGGACGATATTGTTAAGGCCTACGGTACCTGCAACATTGCTAGAAAGAACGTCATTCACATTGCCTGCAACATTCAGGTTGACGTCCAGGGAGCCGCTAAAGTCCTTATAGTTGATGAAGTCCTTCAGGTAGGGCTTGCCGCAGGCCAGTTCAAACTGCTTCAGGGCGACTGCTACATTGAAGTCCTGAGTTTTCATGTTGAAGAGAACTTTCACGGTCAGATCGCCGCCATCTGCAAACTTCAGGTTTACGCCAATGTCGGTGTCCTTGTTGTTGAAGTAGACGGCGGGAATATCTACAGAGAAATCCTGGAGGTGAATTTTTGAACCGACCTTGCGATCCTGATAGATGATGTTGCCCTTTTCCAGGACGATGTTCTGGATGGCGACATCAAATCCTCCGGTCATTTCGACGGGGTCAATGTTTATGGCCTTGATAGAATCGCCTGCGGCGGAGTCTGCTGCAGCTACGTTTTCGGTTTTGGCGGAGTCTGCAGTTGCATCAGCGGTTGCCGATGGGGTGGCTGCGGAATCTGTGGCGACGCTGTCCTGCTCATTTGCGGCGAACTTATCCAGGATGTCGCTGAAGTTGAAGCGGTCGCCGTCTTGTACTACCTGGGTGTAAAGGCCTTTCAAATAGATTTCGCTGACGTTGATTTCTTTGGACAGCAGGCGAGTGGGATTCACGTTGACGCGGAACTTTTCAAATCCCACGAAAGGTGTTGCGCCGTCCTGTTCGAAAATGGCGAAATCGTCTACGGTAACTGTGAAGGTGAACGGGTTGAAGTCCACGTCGGCAATCTTCATTTTGCGGCCGATGAGTTCCTCGGAATGCTCGACTACATAGTCTTTTGCGATACCGGGGGCGATTTTGAGGGCGGCGATCACGAGAACGATCAATACCGCCAGGACAATGAGGGCAATGTAACGTTTCTTCATATTTCAAATAATAAAAAAAGTGTCCGGAAATTGCACGTTAATTATCATGTACACGCTTTATAATGCTAGTCTTCGCCGTTGATTATCTGCAGAAATTCCTGACCGTATTTTTGCAACTTCATGGCGCCGATTCCGGGGATGTTGGCCATGTCGGTGAGGCTGGCCGGGCGTTCCTGAACCATACCCAGCAAAACCTTGTCGCTGAAGATGACGTAGGGCGGTACGTTGGCGGCGTCGGCAAGATTGCGGCGATGGATTCGCAGGGCCTCGAAAAGTACGGCGTCGCTTCCTTCCAGATTGTCCTTGGCGCTGAGGCGTACAGAAACTTTTTGCGGTTGCGAGCTTCTCTGGTTTGCGATTTTTTTTCGCTTGTCTTCTGTAATCAGGGCCAATTGAATTTCTTTTTCGCCGAAGAGCACCTGCTTCCCGAATTCGGTAATGCGCAAGGTCTTCTTGTCGGTGTAGCTCATGGTAAGGCAACCTAGATGAATCATCTGCTGGATGTAGGATTGCCATTTGTCGGCGGGGGTGGCTGCCCCTACGCCAAAGGTCTTGATTTTGTCGTAACCCTTTTCGATGATTTCTGCCCGATGGGACCCCCGCAGGATGTCGATAATCATGTTGGCGTTCTCTTGTTCGCGGGTGCGGAAGATGGCACTGAGGGCTTTTTGAGCCAGGATGGTTCCGTTAAAACGGCGTGGTGGGTGGTTGCAAATATCGCAGTTGCCGCAGTCCTGTTCCATGACTTCGCCGAAATAGCCTAGTAGGATTCGCCGGCGGCAAACCAGGCTGGTGGCGTAATGCTGGATTCGCTCCAACTTTTCTAGTTGCAGGTGCCGTTGCTGTGGGTCGCTGCAATCCTGGGCGAACTTGGCCAGCTGAACGATGTCGCTGTCGGAATAGAACAGCAGGGTGTCGGCCGGGAGGCCGTCGCGGCCGGCGCGTCCGATTTCCTGATAGAATCCCTCCATGTTTTTGGGCGTGTTGTAATGGATGACGAATCGGATGTTGGATTTGTCGATGCCCATGCCGAAGGCGATGGTGGCGCAGATGACCTTGGTGCGGTCGTAGATGAAGTCCTCTTGAATTCTTGCGCGTTCATCGGCGGTCATGCCGGCGTGGTAGGCGTCTGCCATGATGTGCCTTTTGCGGAGTTCGTCGGCAACAGTTTCGGTAGACTTGCGGGAAAGGCAGTATACAATTCCGCTTTCACCCTTTCTTTCTTTTATAAAGTCTGCGATTTCGTCCAGCTTACTCAATTTTTTATAGTTAAGACGAACGTCTAGGGACAAGTTCTTTCTGTCAAAACTATCCAGGATCAGATTTTCTTCGGGAATGCGAAGCTGCTGTAAAATATCTTCTCGGGTAATGGCGTCGGCCGTGGCCGTCAGGGCGAGAATGGGAATGCCGGGGAAGTTTTCGCGGAGCTTAAAAAGCTGGGTGTATTCGGGGCGGAAATCGTGGCCCCACTGAGAAATGCAATGGGCTTCGTCGATTGCGAACAGCGAAACGCGACCGCGGGGGAGCAGGTTCTCTACTTCAAAAACCAGACGTTCGGGGGAGATGTACAGCAGTTTAAGTTCACCGCGGCAAAAGGCGCTGCGGATCTCGGAAGCTTCTTCAGTTGAAAGGCCGCTGTTCAGTGCCGCTGCGGGGATGCCGTTTTCGCGGAGACTGTCCACTTGATCCTTCATGAGGGCGATCAGAGGCGAAACCACCACGGCGCAACCATCGAAAACCAGGGCCGGAATCTGGTAGCAGATTGACTTGCCTCCACCGGTTGGCATTAGGGCCAAGGTGTCCTTGCGTTCAAGAACCTGTCTGATGACTTCGACCTGCTTGGGTCTAAAGCTGTCGTAACCGAAATATTCCTTAAGCTTCTGCTGTGCTGTATTAAAAAGAAGACTTGCCTGCTGATCACTCATGCAGGTAAATATAATATTTGGTGTACAAATGTGCAAGAGTTTTATTCGTCACGCCAGAAGGTGAAGGCCTTGCCTTCGATCTTCTTGCTGCGGTAAGTGCAGTTATCGATTCTACGGTAGTATTCCTCGAAGTCGATTCCTTCTTCGCCGTTTAGGAATGTTGCGCCCAGGCTAACAGAAATATTTAGGTTGTTCACCTTTTCGAAAGTAATCCTGCTGATAGATTCAAAGAATCTGCTGATAATCTGGATTCCCTGTTCCTCGTTAGAAACTCCGCTCACGAAGAAAATGTATTCATCTCCGCCGAGACGCAATAGAATGTCTTCTTCGCGGAAAGTTTCCTTCATGGCATTGGCGACAGCGATAATAACTTCGTCGCCCATTTGGTGACCGTAGTTGTCGTTGATGTGCTTGAATTTATCTACATCGAACAGGGCCAACATGCCGATTCGGTTTTCGTTGATGGCTGTCTTTATCTTGTCAATACCGGCCTGGCGGTTCAGCAGTCCGGTCATGGCGTCGGTTTCGGCTTTGGCAATCAACGTTGTTTCGATCTTTTTCTGTTCGCTGATATTTTCGACGGCGTAAATAACCTGGCTTGGCTTAACTTCGGTGTTTACGGGACCAATGGCGATAAAGCGGGCTCGGCACCAACCAAAATTCTTGCCCATGAATTCCTGGGTGATGGTGCGCTTGCCTTTGAGCCTGTCGGGTAGTGTTTTGGTGTTTACGAAATCCAGAATGCGGTCCAGGTATTCGGGAGCTGTGGTTGCCGTCATGGCCAGCGTTATTTGTCTGCTGAAATTTTCGTTGAAACTGTCTACGCTAGAATCAATAAAGTTGTTTGTTCTAATTGAGAAGAACGTGTCCGAGTCCAGGTTGATCTGGTGCATGGAAACGTAAATGTCCGAAATGGATCTGAGGTTGTGGGTAAGCTGATCCTTGGTGCTGAACTGGGATACGCGATTTTCAAAAAGCATTCGTTGGCATTTGTCGCGGACGTTGAATATGCCGACAATCATGCCGATGCCGCTATAGACGATGCAGTTGACGATTTCTGTTCCAACAATTTCGGCCGGCTTGACGGAACCGCAATAATAGAGGAAGATGAAATCGGCGATAATAGTGATAATTACGATGTGGATTGGTCGCATGACAAACAGCAGCGGCGAAACCACGTACATGGCCAATAGGGAGGTGGAGGGTTCGTCGCAGGATATCACAAGCGATGAAAACAGGCCGAAGCATAGGAGCATGGGGTAGAAGATGTGACACAAGATTCCGACAACGGTGTGATTTTTCTTTCCGACAGCAAATGCTATGGCGAGACTTACAATGGAGAACATGGCGAACCCTGCGTAGATGGGGGCCTTTTCCAACATGGCGGGGAGTCGGGTTGCAAAGGCGGCTATGCAGGTGAACGAAAAAAAGAAAGTCGATATGGCTGAATATACCAGCAGCGCTCTATGGTTATGATTGGTTTCCTTGTCTCGGATAGTATACAGATCCGAGTTGGTGAGGCTGGCTCTTATCAAATAATCAATGATATACTTAATCATAATTGCTCAAAATGTAAGACCATTTAATTTTAGTAAAAAGATAAATATCCACGTTTTCTATCTTTGATGTTGATGAAAAAATTGAACGTTTTGATCCTTGCCGCGGGTCTTGGAACCCGTTTGCGCCCGTTGACCAGCGATGTGCCGAAACCCTTGGTTCCGGTAGTTGATGCTTCTATATTGGAGCAGCAGGCGGTTAAAGCTAACGGTATTGGAAACGTAAGACTTCACGCCAATGCTCACTATCTGGCCGAACAGGTGGTTGCCGAGGGTAAACGCCTTGGTTTTGAAAAAGTGTGGGTGGAGCCCGAGATTCTTGGAACTGCAGGCCCCTTAAAGCGAATCTATAACGAAGGATACCGTGGGGGCTTGCTGATCATGAACGGCGATGCCTACTGCAGTTTTGACCTGAAGGCCTTTGTGGAAAATGCCAAGCGCACTTTTGCCTCCGCTCAGGACGGCTCTGCCCCTGGTGTGGCCTTGCTGGCTGTGGATTTCCCCAAGGTGAATACCTTCCGTGTGAATAAGGATGGACGTCTGGTAGGAATCGCTGGCCGTTTTGGTTCCGAAGAGGGTGCCGCCGCAACGTTCTCCGGAGTATCCTATTACAGCGACGAGGCTTTGGCCCGAATTGCTGACGGTGAATTTGACATCCGTGAATTCTGGAAGCAGGAAATTGCTGCAGGACGTCCACCTTTTGTGGACATGAGTCAGATGAATGCTACCTGGATTGACATGGGTTCTCCTGAAGGTCTGATGGCCGCTTGCCGTGCCCGCCTTGATGAACTTGGAGTGGATAGCTGGACTGACGAACGCGTTGCTGTGACCCGCGATTCTATCGTGTTTGCAGGAGCCACAGTGGGTGAGGGCGAAACTGTAGAAAATGAAATCCGCGGTAAGGGATTTAGCTGGAAGATTTAGATTTGTGTTGGAATGGTTGAATTGGCTGCGCGTCATTCTGAGCGTAGCGAAGAATCCATAGAAGAATTTGAATGATGAAGGATTGAAATGAGAAAGTTTAGAGTAGTGCTTGTTGAACCGGAACATCCTCACAACGTTGGCTTCGTAGCCCGCGCCATGCATTGCTACGCCCTGGATGAACTGTACATCGTTTACCCCAAGCGTAACAAGGTGATTGAAAATTCCTACCACACGGCAGCCAACAGCCATGACATTCTGGACAAGGCAACCATCGTTCATACCTTCCGCGAAGCTATTGGGGATTGCTCCTGTGCAGTCGCTTTCAGCCGTCGCATTTTCGGTAGTGCTATTAAGCATTGCATGGTTCCCGATCTGTCGGGCATGCTTCCTGATGATGGAACCATCGCTCTGGTGTTCGGTCGTGAATCCTGCGGCCTGGCTCTTGAAGAAGTGAACGCTTGCACCTACCAGTGCGAAATTCCCGTACCGGGCTTGATGAGCTTGAACTTGGGTCAGGCTGTTTCTATTTCTTTGTATGAACTGTGCCGTTCTGGTGCCTTGGCAAACGGTGAAGGCCGTGCCAAGCGTGGTTCCAAGGGAGCCTGCGAAACTCAGCCCGCAACCATCGACCAGATTAACGGATTCAAGAAGTTCCTGGACCGCTATCTCACCGGTCAGTATCATGATCAGGCCTGGAGAGATAACTTCCTGAACACTCTGCTCCAGAGACTGCACCCCACCCGCAACGAACTTTCGGCCCTGTTCGGTTTGCTCCGTAATGTAGCCGGTAAGCCCGCTCGCCTGGAACAGGCCGAAGACCGCGCTGCAAAAGCCGCTGCCGCAAAGGCCGCCGCCGAAGCTGAAGAAACTAAGGCTGCTGCCGAAGAAGGAAAGGCCGGGTAATAACGCCGAACATTAAGAAATTTGAAAAATAGGTTACTAAACGGAGGTTTTGAGCCCTTTTAGTAACCTTGGTTTTAAATAAAGTAATGCTTTTGGGGCGAAATTTCTGTTCTAGAGGTTACTAAATTGCTGTAAATAATGCGTTTAGTAACCTTGTCAAGAAAAAGAAATTGGAAAAAACTCAATCTTTTTAAAAATAAAGTAATAAATGGGTTACTAAATGGGTTGTTGACTTGGAAATAGTAACCCCATAACGCAAAAAGGCATCTTATGGCAATGAAAATCACCATCCAATATCTTGATGATTCCATTCCTCGTCTGGAATATGTGGGCGGTAAGTCCGACTGGATCGACTTGAGCGCTGCAGAAACCGTGACCTTGAAGAAGGGCGAATTCAAGCTGATTCACCTGGGCGTTGCTATGAAATTGCCCGAGGGGTATGAAGCCCATCTGGCCCCCCGCAGCTCCACCTTCAAGAACTTTAAGATCTTGCAGACCAATTCCGTTGGCGTCGTTGATTCCAGCTACTGCGGCAAGGGCGACTGGTGGAAAATGCCGGTCTACGCCACCGAAGACGTGACCATTGAGAAGGGCTCCCGCATCGCCCAATTCCGCATCATGGAAATTCAGCCTAAGCTGGAATTTGAAGAAGGCGAGTTGGCTGACAAGGACCGCGGCGGCTTCGGCAGCACTGGCGTGAAATAAATTCGCTGCGTTGTCGTGAATTTGCTTTGGTACGGGGCAAACTTGGTTGAGGAAATAATGAAAACACTACTGATTCTTATGACGTTTGTAGTGGCGTTATCTTTTTGGGGGTGTGCGAGTCATGCGCCATCTGCAGCTCAGTTTATGAACGTAAAGGATGGTGGCAATGTTGTCGTTGGAGGGACGTTTCAAGTTGGAGACGTTTATAGTGGACATTATGTAAACGAGGATGATTATAGAGCTGATGAAGGAAGGGGTTTCCTAGATTTATCCCTTTATTTTACTGCGAAAAATTTTGTATTCGGACTCTCTTCAGAAAACGTGACGATTCAGAGTTTTGTTGGCTATCGTTTGAAAAATTTTGGATTGCTAGGCTGGTTTGATTTTAATCTTCCGGAAGAGATTGAAACTCCGATTTCTGGGGGCATGATGCTGGTTGAAGAAATCCATGTGACAGATAAGTTTAGAGTTGGTTTCAGCGAACACCTCTCAAGGAATGGCTATGCTGTAGATTTAAATGGGGGGGGCTTGGGTTCTCCTGCAACAGGTTATTATGCTGAGGTTGGCGCCGGAACATATCTAGCTTATGGTGACTTTTCATTTGAAGTGAAGTATGGACGCGACTTTACGGGTGCTATGAATCGATTTTACCTCATGACGCACTATAAAGTTTTGAATTAAAATTTTTCGTAAAACGATGTGATAGGTCTGCAAAATCATTTGCAGGCTTTTTTCTTTTTACAAATGTTTAACGAAAATTTTGGTGCAAAGTTCCTGAAAAATTCGTGTATAAAGGAGGTTCTAAACAAAATATAGGTGTATTGACAAAAGCAATACGTAAAGGTATTTTATACATGAATATAAAATTCAGTGAACATGCAAAACAACGAATGCATGAACGAGGCATAACCGAAGAACAGATAATTCATTTCTTTGTGACGAATGAAGGCCTGCTAGGATTGAAATTGAGTGACAAAGATGAATCGAATCTTTTGGCGGATGCCTTGATTGACGGAAAGAAGTATCGCCTAGTTTATAATGCAGTAGAGGATATTCTTGTAACGGTATTCCCGTTGAAGTAGAGGTTTTATGAAGAAAAGTAAATCGAAAAAAAGTGCTTTGGATTTTGAGAAGGAATACGAAACTTTTGGGGATAATGCGGGAACGAAACTGGACTGCGGTTCTGTTGCAGAAGCTTGTGCCGAAATCAAGAAACGCATGATTTCCATGCGGGTGGAAACGGTCGTCATTGAAAAATTGAAGGTGAAGGCCAATAGGGTAGGGATCCCATATCAGACCCTGGCGGCAAGTGTCCTGAAACGCTACGCGGAAGGTAATTTGGATATCGAACCCGCTTGATGACTGCAGGTGTGGCGGGATCTCGGTGAAAACTGGAAATAACCCCAAAAATGACTAAAATACTACTTTACGAAAAATGTAAAACAAAAAGTGTAAAAACGTCTATTTTTACATAAAACGTAAAGAAAATGGTCGAAAATGGTGTTTTCTATCCAAAAATTGACAAAAAACTTGTGGTTTTGTTTTTCACTCTTTGTTATTTTTCAAGCGCAAAAATTAAAATAAACGATAAAAAAGCCTCTCTATAAGGACTTATTATGGCAAAAATCGCTATTCTCGGTTATGGTAACTTGGGCCGCGGCATCGAATGCGCTGTCAAGAAGACCAAGGACATGGAACTTGTTGCTGTGTTCACTCGTCGTGATCCGGCTACTGTCAAGATTCAGACCCCGAACATTCCCGTTCTCAACGTTTCTGAAATCGAAAAGTGGGCCGACAAGATCGACATGCTGGTGATCTGCGGCGGTAGCGCTACCGACCTTCCCAAGATGACTCCGGAAATGGCTGCAAAGTTCAACGTGATCGATACTTTCGACACCCATGCAAACATCCCCACTCACTTCGCCAACGTTGACGCCGCTGCTAAGGCTGCTGGCAAGATCGCTATGATCTCCGTGGGTTGGGATCCGGGTATGTTCTCCCTGAACCGCGTCTATGCAAACGCAATCCTCCCGGATGGCAAGGACTATACCTTCTGGGGCAAGGGCGTTTCTCAGGGGCACTCCGACGCTGTCCGCCGCATCAAGGGTGTGAAGAATGCTAAGCAGTACACCTGCCCGGTTCCGGAAGCTCTCGAAGCTGTCCGTAGCGGTTCCATGCCTGAACTGACCACCCGTCAGAAGCACACCCGCCTTTGCTACGTAGTTCTTGAAGAAGGTGCAGATGCAGCCTACGTCGAAAACGAAATCAAGACCATGAAGAACTACTTCGATGAATACGACACCACCGTAAACTTCATCAGCGAAGAAGAATTCAACGCAAATCACAGCGGTCTCGCTCACGGTGGTTTCGTGATCCGTACCGGCAAGACCGGCATGAACAACGAACACACCCACGTGATCGAATACAGCCTGAAGCTGGACTCCAATCCGGAATTCACCACTGCAGCTGTTATCGCATTTGCCCGCGCAGCTCTCCGCATGAAGGCTGAAGGCAAGACCGGTTGCTTCACTGTTCTCGATGTTCCTCCTGCATACTTGAGCGAACAGAGCGGCGAAGAACTCCGCGCTCATTTACTGTAGTTCGAAAAACGCATTTTTTACGCTCGGCACCTCCTTTAATGACCGCGCGGGTCTAGCGACCCCAATAGGTCATGCTGACGGAGGTCGGCATCTGATTTTGCGAAAAAGACCTGGGTTTTAGCCCGGGTCTTTTTGCTTATGCATTTGCATATGGTGTTCGCTTTTATTTTTCCGGGAAGACTCTTAGGTAGGGGTCTTCCATGGCGGTAACCGGGATGGTGATTGCCTGGTCGTTTTCGTCTACGATAATGGCAACGCCGGTAAGGTAGTTGATCCAGTAGTCGTAACGGCTTTCTTCATTTTCGTGTTTGTGGAATCGCAGGTCGATGGTATTTCGTTCGCTAACCGAAATGATGAACGGAATCAGGAACTGGTCATGGGAAATGGCGATGGTGATGTCGTGCATCTTGCTGTAGGTGAAGTTGTCCTTGATGAATTCCTGGATGCGGTCGTCTACGTCGTAGAATCCGGCCTGACATTCTCTTGAGACGTCCTCCTCGTAAGCGAAGTAGGAATAGGCGGACCAGCTCCAGCTATGCTGATTCTTGCAGGCGTTAGCCTGGGATTCATCCTTGATGAAATAGCTGTCCAGCAGGTCGGTTCTCTGTTCGTGATCGTCTGCGGAGGTGGCGGTAAAGGGGATGGAACTTTCTGAAAATTCCTGGCCTTTTCCTTCTGCGATTTTCAGCACGGTTTCCATGGTCCGGTAGACCTTGGTATGCATAAAGTAAATGGGGCCAAGGGGTGCCAGTCTTTCGCCCAGTGTAACGGATTGTTCACGGCCGTTATCGTTTAGACGTCCCTCCGTACCCGTGCTGCTCTTATTGCGCTCGGCATGCCTTATGACGTAGGCCACCTTCTCGTTTTCCATGACGCAGTTTACCACATCGGTCAACTGGTGGAATTGGTCCCTTGTGGCGCGGATGTTTTCGCATTCCGTGCTCATCTGTTTGCTTGAACTAGATGGGATTACCACGATAGGTTCGTTAAACTGGTATGAACTAGAGGAACTTTCTGGGGCAGGTTCGTCGAATAGGAAATAGCTGGAAGAGGATGGTTCTTGTTCGGGCTGATAAGGCTCGCTATATTGGGAAGAACTGGATACCTGCGCGCTGGAAGGTAAACTTTGCAGGAAGTCTTTGAAAAAAGGCTTTTGTGACGAGTCTGTCTGGTTGACTTCTAGGGAATCCTCGGTGAGGGAATCGTCTGAGACGATATTCGGATTGTAATACGAAAGTTCGTCGTCACAGGCGGCGAGTAAAAGGCATACGGCAAAAACCGATGCTATATAACAAGCATTTTTTTTCATTCAAGAACCCTTTGCTAACACCGTTCATAAAATTAGTATGAGTTCTTGGAAAAAGTTTTAGTTTTCCTGAAAATTTATAGATAAAATGGGGGGCGTTTAGCCGTTCGGGAATAAAAGTTTCACCTGTTCCGGCAAATCGGGGGTGGGTTTGCCGTTTTTCAGGAAGCAATGTTCCGAAGTTCCTGTGGCGCACAGCTTGCCCTCTACGCTCAGCTTGTAGGTGAACTTGAAGTGGTATTTGCCCTTGCGTTCCAGGGTGGTGTCGATATCCACGGTCTCGCCGAAGTGGGTGGAATTGCGGTACCTGACTGTCAGTTCCAAAACCGGGCAGGCGTACCCTTGTGCTTCAATTTCAACATAGCTGGAACCTAGGGACTTGAAAAATTCCAGTCGGGCCTGTTCAAACCAGATTGGGTAAACGGCGTGGTGTACGATGCCCATCTGATCGGTTTCGGAATAGCGGACTTCTATGTGGCTAGTGTGTTTGTGACTGCAAAGTTCCATAATCTTTTTTACCTGTCAGATTGCCTGCGTTTAAAAGGCCTGGCGTACGTTAAAAGAAATTCCCAGGTGGTCGAAGTCTACCCATGAAAAGTCGGCTCGGGCGAATAATCCTTCGCTTAGGTTCAGCCCCAGCAGTGCGCCTGCGCCCAGGGACTTGTGCCATTTGTTCCGCCAAAGGTCGCTGAAGTAATCGCCTGCCTTACCGCTTTCAAAAAATAGGTGGGCTCCCACGCGGTAGGCGAAGTACTTGCGAATTTCGGACTGGGAAATAATGGCCTGGTTGCCGTTGAAGTAACGGCTTTCTACTCCGCGGAATCGCTTGACCCCGTCGGGGCCGGCCAGCATGTCGAAGGGAACGTCTCCGTTGGTGCGCTGCCAGAGTAATCCCTGGGCGAAGGTGGCTCCCCAGAGTAACATGGTGTAACCGCGCAAATCAATGGATTCAACATCGAAGGTGTAGTCTCCCAGCTTGTCGCTGTAGAATTGCTGCTTCCATTGGGCCAGGAATCCGTGCTTTGTCCAGTTGATGTTGTATCGGGAGTCGTAGCTGATGGTGTAGCCTATGCCGTTGCGCCATCCAGAATGGGTGTCTGGTAATTCTAGACCGCTTTGGTTTTCGTTGAAGTCAATTTGAGAGTCTTCAAAATGGAATACAACGCCGTACTTGATTCCCCTGGGCATGCCGATGGAAGATTCCCAGGTGGATTCTAGATAAAATAGTTCTCGGTCGTAGTTGGTGAATATGTCAATGTCGGGGTTGTTCCCTGCGCCGAAATAGCTGGCGAACCAGTCCTGATAACGTAAGATGGTCCAGACGCTGATTTTGTCGTGGAACAGGTAGAAGATGGGCTCGATGTTGACCTGGATCTGGTCGCGGGTGGTGCGGAACATCGTAAGTCCGATTTCGTGAACCTTGTCGCCCCCTTCATTGGGTCTTAGAAACAGAAGGAACATGGCTCCATACTGTAGTTTCGTTTCTTCGGTGTAGCCCAGTACCGGTACCAATGAAAATCGCTGGAAGTCGTCTTGCACATCCTGGGCGTGGGCCAGGGAGAACATACAGAATATGGCGAAAATCTTTGTGACAAATTTCATTGTGCCCAAATATAGAATGTATGCCAAGATGTTGAAAATTTTTTTCTACATTTGACCTCCGTTGATGCAGACAGAAATGAAATTACCGCAAAATTTGACGGCGGCAAACAGCAAGGAATTGCTGCGCTCGTGTAGAAGGGCGCTCCGACAGGGAGCTCTTCGTCTTGATGGTTCTGAAATGACCTTCATGGACTATAGCGGTGATGCTTTTTTTGCCCTGCTGGCCGAGGTTTCTGCCAAGACTGGAAACCGTCTGGAGCTGCTCCATTTTAACGATGACATTAAGCAGCATCTGTCTGACCTGCGTAAGTTTACCATTCCCGAAAAAGACCGTCGCGAAACTACGAATATTTTCGAGGCCTTGGGTGGAGTGGGTTTTGACTTCATCAAGGAAGTGGTGCAGGTGTTCATCTTGTTGAACATGTGCATTTACTGGACCTTCCTGGGACCTTTCGACAAGGGCAAGCTTCGTTTTGGCGGCGTGGCCAAGCAGATGTTCCGCCTGGGTAGCGAGGCTACCGGAATCTGCTTCTTGATGGTGGCGCTGGTCTGCTTGACCATGGCCTTGCAGAGTTCCGTGATGCTCAATACCATCGGTGCCGGTTCTTATTTGGCCTCAGGTCTTGGATTCCTGATTTTTGCTGAAATTGGTCCGCTGTTGACCACCATCATTCTTGCAGGCCGTTCTGGTTCCTCGATTGCGGCTGAAATTGCCAACATGTCTGTTTGCGAAGAAGTGAAGGCTATCAAGACCATGGCTATTTCACCGGTGCAGTATCTGGTGGTTCCGAGATTTTTGGCCATGAGCGTTTGCACTCCTATCTTGAATTTCTGCGCTTCCATTTTCGGATGTTTCGCCGGCTTCCTGATTGGCTATTTCTGCTGCGACATTACCTTTACCAACTACCTCCAGGGTATCCGCGAAGGGATCGACCCCATGGTGTTTGCGAAGAGCTCCATTAAGGCTCTTGCTTTTGGTTGGCTTGTTACTCTTATTTCCTGTAATAAAGGTTTGAATGCCAAGGGCGGCGCCGAAGCCGTCGGCCTAGCGACAACCTCTAGCGTGGTGACTTCCATTGCCAGCATTGTTATTGCAGATACACTTTTTGCCTTCATTTTCTACTAGGGAGCAGTTATGGACGAAATTCTCAAAGTGGATCATCTGAAGGCGGGGTACGGTGGACGTACTATCCTCCACGACATTACCTTCGGTGTGCGCAAGGGCGAAATCCGTATGATTCTCGGTAGTTCGGGATGCGGTAAGTCTACCTTGTTAAATAACATCCTTAAGCTGTACAAGGCCCAGAGCGGAACCATTACCTATTTCGGTAAGACCTTCGGGGCCCAGGATGGGCTGGATGCCGAAACCCGTATGCGTACCGGCGTGCTGTTCCAGAGTGGCGCTCTGCTTTCGGACTTGACTGTAGCCGAAAACGCCATGCTTCCCCTGAAACGCAGCATGCCCTATATGCCCAAGAGCCAGATGGAAGCCATCGTTGCCGACCGTCTGGAAAAGGTTCATTTGCTGCATGCCTTCCATAGGTATCCCTCGGAACTTTCTGGCGGTATGAAGAAGCGTGCTGCCCTGGCCCGCGCCATTGCACTTAAGCCGGAACTTCTGTTCTGCGATGAACCGTCTACGGGTCTCGATCCGGTAACCGCACACTCTCTCGATGAACTTCTGCTGGAACTGCGGGACACCTTGGGCGTATCCATGGTAATCGTGAGCCACGAACTGGAAAGCATCAAGATCGTATGTGACCGTTTTGTGTATTTGAAGGAAGGCTACGTCCATTTTGACGGCACCTTGCAGCAGGGCCTGGATTCCGAAGATCCAATTCTTAAGACATTCTTTAGCCGTAAGAGTTCAAAGGAACCGAAATCCGATGACACTTACCACTTTAATTTTATTGACTGAGTCGGAGCATTAGATGGAAACCACTCGTTCTGAAAGAATCAAACTTGGCGTATTCATGTTCATATGCCTGGCGCTGATTATCGCCTTTTTGGGTTATGTGCTGAATCGCTTCATTAGCGCCGAATACGACAACTACTACACCGTGTTCAAGGGATCGGTCATCGGTCTTTATAACGAAGCCAAGGTCAAACTGAACGGTATCGACGTGGGTAACGTCACCGGAATCCAGATTGATTCCTCTAGCCTGGATCAGGTGGTGGTGAGCTTCAAGGTGAAGCATGGAACTCCCATTAAGCCGGGTACCCGTGCCGGCATGACCAACGGTCTTTCCCTCACTGGCGAAAAGCACATCGTTCTTTCGGGTGGTCACTTTAGCGAACCTAATTTGCAGGAAGGCGGTTTTGTTCCTGCTGAAGCTTCTTCTTTCGATAAGTTTGCGGACCAGGCTGGCGGCATGGTTGAAAAGGTCGACACCTTGCTCTCCAACTTTAGCAGCGTCTTTACTGCAGAGAATGCCGAGAACATCCGCATCACTCTGAAGAACATGGCCAACATGTCTGCGAACTTGAACCGCACCACTCGCGAAATGGCAAAGCCCATCGAAAGCGTGACCAAGACTGCTGAATCCATGCAGGCTGCCGCCGAGTCCATGAAGTCTGTCATGGCCAGCGTCGAAGAAGCAAAGATCGCGGCCAAGGCTGGCGAGAACTTGGATCTGCTCAAGGAAAAGCTTGATGCCATCGATACCAAGAGCATGAACGACAATCTTGCCCAGGCCATGGAGTCCATCAACAAGCTGGCCCAGCGTCTGGATGCGATGGTCTACAACAACCAGGATCAGGTGGGCGACGTGCTGACGGAACTGAACACCGTGCTTGAAAATCTGGATGAATTTAGCCAGAAGATCAAGAATAATCCCTCTGCCCTTATCCGTTCCGAAAACAAGAGCCGTAGACAATAAATTTTTATGATGACTGTGGGTAAGGCCTGCAGACTGTAAAAGGAAGGTTTGAAAATGAAGTTTGTTAAAGTCCTGACCGCCGTATTGGTAAGCCTCGTGGCCGGCATGATGACCGCTTGCATTGGCGGTGGTTCCAGCGAACCGACCCGCTATTACATAGTGGATGTAGAAAACATTGGCACTGTAGGTGCTGGCAATGCTTCCAAGACCGTTCAGGTCCGCAAGTTTACCATTGACCCGGCATACCAGCGCAGCAACATCGTATACCGCGAATCCGCCTACACCTTCATGTTCTATGATTTGGACCTGTGGGCCTCTCGCCCCGACCAGATGCTGAACAAGACTGCTGTAAAGTACATCGACCAGAGCGGCCTCTTTGCCAAGGGTTCAAAAACCGCTAAGCCCGACTACGAAATTCTGGGCAACATCGATGCTATCGAAGAAGTGGATGAAGGCTCCAGCCGTTACGCCCATTTGGATATGACCTTGACCTTCCGCAAGACCGAAGGCGCTCCGCTCTTTGAAAAGGAATACAACGAACGACTGACCATGGACGGTTCCGAGCCCCAGCATGTGGCCCAGTCCATTTCTAAACTTTATGGCCAGTTCATGGAAGACTTCTTGAAGAACGTTTCCCAGAACATGGGCGAATAAGCGGGCTCAAAATGGGGAACCTGTACCGCGATGCCTTAAAGGCGCTGGACTGGGGCGAGGGAGCGGTTGTCATTGGACACAAGTCTCCCGATGGTGACTCAGTGATGTCAGCCTTGGCTTATGCCAAGCTGATGCAGTCTCTGGGATATAAGGCCGAGGCCAAAATGGCCGGAAAGCCGAACAACGAAACTTTGTTTGTGGCTAAGGTTCTGGGAATTGAACTGCCCGAAAATTTGCCTAGCGTTTCGTCTTGTTCGTTAGCGGATAGAAACTGCGGACCTGCTCGTCTAATTCTCGTGGATCACAGCGATTACGCCCAGGCCGTAGACGGGGCCCGCGATGCAAGAATCCTCCAGGTGCTGGATCATCACGGTATCGGAAACATTTCGGAATCCAAACTGCTTTATGCCAAGTATATGCCTGTGGGTTCTACCTGCAGTATCGTGTATACAAGCTACAGGGAACTTGATGTCGAAATTACGTCTGAGGTGGCGAAGATTCTTTTTGCGGGACTTCTGTCGGATACGTTAAACCTGAAGAAGGTGACCGTGACTGATGTAGACCGTGCCATCTACGAAGACCTGCTGGAAATGCTGGCCCGCGACTGGAATCTGGATAAGGATTGTGCCCGCCAGAAGGCGTCTGAAATTTTTGACGGAATGGTGGAGGCTGCCCACGACTTTAGTTCCATGACCGACGAGGACATCTTTAATTCCGATGCCAAGGATTACGTGATGGGAACCGCCAAGTTCCGCCTGGGTAGCCTGGATTGGCGTGACGTTTCAACCATCGATGAATTTGCGGATCGGCTGTTGGCGGTAATGCCTAACGTAGCCAAGGCTTCGGGATGCAATATGGTTTTCTGCCGTGTGGGTTTTGAAGAAAAGACCTACATGCTTTATGGCGGTGTAGATAGTACGTCTGCCCGGTTTGCCAAGGCCATTGCAGAACGTGCCTTCGGAAAATCTAAGCGGGAAGGCATTGTTTATTGCGAACGTCGCCTGAGTCGCAAGCTTGATGTTGTGCCGATGCTTGCCAAGGCCCTGTCTTAAAGGCAGAGAATCCCCTTCGCTTGCAAAAAATTAGCTGTTTTACCCCCTTGTAAACAAATTTTACAGTACAAATTCGCTATATAAATCTAAATTCGGGGCATGAAATTCGGATTTTATCGTTCCTTGTTAGTTTTCGGTGCTGTTTTTGGTCTTTCTCAGGCCTTCGCTGCTCCCGATGCCACCCATATTGAATATTTTGACTGCTGGATGGAAAAGGGTAGCGCCCTTGTTCCCGCTGAAAAGGCCCGTTTGAAGGCTACAGACGATTCCGGCATCTGTGGTTGCTTCAAAGTTCGCGAAAATGGCGGCTTTGGCTGGCGCGGTAACGATGATCCCAAACAGATTCTCAAGGTCTACGACCTTCCCAAGCCGCACGTCATGAAGTGCGACGACGGATCCTGCCTCAAGGGCAAGGCTCTTGAACAGTGCATGGATAACGTGCGTCAGACCGCTTTTGCCCTGTCTGAATTCGTCGATGGTCATCCTCTGGCCGGTGCCGTGCCTCTGGTCTTTGATGAAGGCTGGGATATGACTCCCTTTGGCGAATACTTCAACCAGCGCAAGGAACGTGCCCGCGAAATTACCTGCTTCCTGAACGTGCATGGTCGCCCCGATCTCCCTAATAGCGCCGACTGGAACAACTCCGGCATCTTCCACATGAAGGGCCTGCCCAAGAAGTTGCTTCCCGAAACTATCGCTCGCTTTAACGACTTTAGTGATGCCCGCTGCCTCGATGGAAACGAACTGACCGGCTTTGCCTACAACGGCTATAAGGAAAATGTTCGCCACGTAGACGACAAGGGCATTCTGCAGGGTGAAGAAATCGGTTACATGAACGATCCCAACTATCCTTCTAAGCAAGGTGATGAATGGGGACAGGTGGCATGGACCGCTAACTATAAAAATGGTATGAAGGAAGGTACGGCTGTCTTCTATAAGTCCAGCGTCATGGACAAGGCCGAAAAGCCTTACTACTTCAAGCACCTTGAAGTCCCCTACAAGCAGGGCTATGTTGACGGTACTGTCCGTATGCTCAGCGACAAGGGCTTTGTCATGGCTGAAGTCTCCACCAAGCGAGGCGGTCTCCACGGCCGTACAACCGTGTTCAACCCCTTCAAGAAGAAGAACCTGGCCATTACCTACAATGCCAACAACCTGGATGGCTTTGTGGACTTTGGTGACTTCGGCGGTGTCTTCAAGGATGGTTTGCCCAACGGCATGATTACTTTCTGGTCTGTGAAGGATACCTGCTATGAATGGCTTCCCGGTTCCTCTGTGTGCTATACAGAACGTCTCAAGAAAAAGCAGTGGGGCGCCTACAACATGGGTATGCCCAAGGGCACCATGGAATGCTGGAATGGCAAGAAGGGCAAGGTTGATATGGACTGCCCCGACCCGATCCAGGATTCTCTGAGCCGCGACCCGCGTCAGATCGCTATCCGCGCTCTGGAACAGGTTGAAAAGGCCAAGAAGGAAGCCAAGAAGGCTCACGATGCTCTGGCCATTGCCGAAGAAGCCGTGGCTATCCGCAAGCAGGATGCTGCCATCGCCGATTCCAATGTAATCAAGGCAGAACGTGCCGCTGTTGTGGCCGATAGTCTGGCAAAGATTTCTGAAGCTGCCGCCAAGAAGGCCGCCGAAGAAAAGGCCAAGGCCGAGGCTGATTCTGCAAAGGCTGCCGGTGTGAATGCCGCCGCCGAAGCTGCTGCTGCTCCTGCTGCTGAAGATCCGAAGGCTGCCAAGAATGTCAAGGGCAAGAAGGGCAAGGCCGCTAAGGAATCTAAGGCTGCACCCAAGGCCGCCAAGGGCAAGAAATCCAAGAAGTAATCTCTCTCTGTCTTGGACGACGACGTGCCTGCGCGCCGGTGCCATGCCTGCTAAAAGTTTAAAAAGCGAGGTTCAGCCTCGCTTTTTTCGTCTGCAAAATTCGTCTGCAAAATTCGTCTGCAAAAAAATGCGAGGATTTTTTCCTCGCGTTTTACAAGTCTTGAAAAGACCTAGTCGTGAATGGAATTTTTCAGATTCTCGATCATTCTTGCAAAGCTGGGATCTGTTTCCATTTCCTTCTTGATGCTCTTGATGGCATGAACCACGGTAGAGTGGTCCTTGCCGCCGAAGCGGGAACCGATGCTCTGGAGGCTGATGGGGGAGCATTCGCGCATCAGGAACATGGCGACCTGACGAGCCTTGGAAATTTCCTTGGTTCCGCGGCCGGATTCGATAAGCTTGGATTCGGGAACTTCGTACTGGTTAGAAACGGCACGGAGAACGGCGTCCAGGCTGACGCGACGGCGGGGGTTAGGTGCGAATTCGGTAGCCACCTTCTGAGCGATATTCATGTCGATGTCGTGGCTCATGAGGCTAGACTGCAAAGTCAGCTTGATAATGGCACTTTCCAATGCACGGACGTTGCTGGCGATATGTTCTGCCAGGTAATGCAGAACTTCGTCGCTGATTTCCAGGTGGCGTTCTTCGGCCTTCTTGTGGAGAATGGCTTCGCGAGTGTCGACGTCAGGGGGCTGGATGTCCACGGTAAGGCCCCAGGCGAAACGGCTGACCAGACGGTCGGACAGGTTCTTGACTTCGGTTGCGGGAGCGTCAGAAGAAAGAACGATCTGCTTGCCGCCCTGATGCAGGGCATTGAAAATGGAGAAAAATTCGTTCTGAAGTTCGTATTTGCCGGACCAGTTCTGGATATCGTCGATCAGGAGGATATCCACTTCGTTGCGGTAGAAGTCGCTCATTTCGGTGATGCGCTGGTCGCGGAGGCACTTCATGTACTGCTGGGAGAAGTCTTCGGAAGTCAGGTAGCGGACTCGCTTTGTGGGGTCTTCTTCCAGGATGTAGTTACCGATAGACTGGAGCAGATGGGTCTTGCCCAGGCCGGAGGGGCCGTAAATGAAAAGCGGATTGTACTGGGAGCCGTCGGGGTTGCGGGCTACAGACAGGGCGGCGTTGAATGCCAGCTGGGCCTTGTCGCCAGGCACGAAGTTTTCAAAACGGAAACTGCTAGATAGGGGGATGCTAGACTTGAAAATGCTGTTGCTTTCGTCACGGACGGCGGTTACGGTAGGCTGGGGAGCCGCTTCCTGATTCTGGAATTCAAATTCCATGGGAGTTTCGTCGTGGCTGACTTCCTTCCAGG
This sequence comes from Fibrobacter sp. UWH5, assembly GCF_900142505.1. Lineage (NCBI taxonomy): Bacteria > Pseudomonadati > Fibrobacterota > Fibrobacteria > Fibrobacterales > Fibrobacteraceae > Fibrobacter > Fibrobacter sp. UWH5. The sequence goes on from NZ_FRBB01000013.1 coordinate 59,052, forward strand.
CGACGCCGATCAGTGCCTTGTAGGCGGCATAGACTGCAACATCAAGACCGTGGGGAACCGAAATGACAGCGTGACCGATGGTCTGGTTGACCAACTTGGTCTGAGCAAAATATGTCTTGAAGACTGTGTCCGAAAGCATCCCATGGAGATAGCTCAAACATCTTTCCCATTCGACTGTCATGATCTTCCTCTTCCTCGATAAGCAGCAACGCTTAATACAAATCTATCAACAATTGGCTTATAAATGTAGTAAAAATTGGATGGACTGTTGATAAGTTTGCTAAAAAATGGGAAAATTTTTATAAAAAATTGGGCTATAACTGTTTGATATTCAATAAGTTAGGCTATCGGGCCGGTGGGGGAGCCGGCTTTTTGGGGCGCTTGGCGCCGGCTTCAAGGGGTGCCCCTATGCGGAATTTTTTAAATTTGCCGTGTTATGGACATTCTTTCTAGTTTGGATTACTGGTTCTGGACCCCGATTTTTGCCTGGGTAGGCCTCTATCGTTGGTTTAATCGAATTTCTTACCCCACTTATTTTAAAAGTCAGATGCGCAAGGGCCAAAAATGGGCCTACATCCCGGCCTGGAAGGGCTATTGGGCTCTTTGCGACAAGGTTTTTACCCTGGCTGCGGCCCTGTTGTCGGCGCTTCCCGCCATTTGGATCGTAAATAGGTGGACTGATTCCCCATGGTACATGGGTTTTGCTTCTTCGCCCCTGTTTTTGGCGGTTGGCTTTGTTCTTTGCAGGGCCGCCAAGAACAAAACGGCCAAACTTTACCAGAGTGCTTACTTCCTTGAGTACCGCAAGGTGCGTTACAAGTACGAAGTCAAGGGAAACTTCAGGAACGAGGCTGACGTACAGAATCAGACTGTCTGGAGCTACACCAAGAAATTGAAGAATGCCGAGGCCCATGGTCGTCTGTGGAAGTATGTGAACGCCATGGCCAAGACTAAGAAGATTCCCCCCGACATTTACGCGGAGACCATGTATGTCTAACATTCTCGACCAGGCTGGTATGGGCGAGGCTGTGCTGACCGGTAAGGAGGCATGGGCCTATTCCGAAGACATCCTGCTGAAGGTATCCAGGACGTTCGCCCTGAACATTAATGTCTTGAAGGGTAAGCTGCACAAGAGCATCTTGCTTGCCTACCTGTATCTGCGAATTGCCGATACGGTAGAAGACGATCCTGATATGGTTGCCTCGGAAAAGGAAGTCATACTGGAAAAGTTCGCCAAGATTTTTAGATCCGCTGAACTGCGTGAAGAGGCCGTTTCTGAATTCGAGGGTTCTTTGCCGGCCAGCTGGCGTGCCCGCGCTACGGAACCTTATTTTGATCTGTGCCTGCATACCCATGTGGTGGTTCCCCTGCTCAAGGAACTGCCCGAAGTCTATGCCGCTCCGGTCCGTGATGTGACTGTTGAAATGTGCGGTGGTATGGCCAAGTTTGCCAAGCGTCAGGAAGCCGCCCTCAGCTCCGGCTGGTTCACTCTGGAATCCGTTGGCGATCTGGATGAATACTGCTACTATGTTGCAGGTATCGTCGGCAAGTTGCTGACTCACCTTTTTGCCGCAGACACCTGCCTGATTAGCGACGCCCGCAAGGCCGAAATGCAGAAGCTGGATGTTAGCTTCGGCCTGGCCCTGCAGGTTGCAAATATCGTAAAGGACTGCCGCGAAGATTCTGAACGCCGCGTGTGCTTTGTTCCCGAAGAAATCTGCCGCAGGCACGGTTTTGCCCATAGCTACGACATGTTCGTGGGCGAGGCCGGTTCCGCTCCCGCTGCAGGATCCGCAGGATCTGCCGACTTCGAAAAGCGTCGTGCTGCCGTCATGGGTGAGCTGGTGCAGAAGGCCTGGAGTCATCTGGATGATGCCATCGCCTATACCAAGCTGATTCCCAACATCAAGATGCGTACCCGCCTGTTCTGCCTGTGGCCCCTGTTCATGGCCGCCGAAAACATGAAGTTGATCGGCGACGGCTCCGCCATCTTCGCAAGCGACAAGAAGGTGAAGATTTCCCGCGATACCGTCAAGCAGATTGTGAAGTCCACCATGAAGCATTTCTACAGCGATAAGTGGATCGACCGAAAGTTTAAAGAGGTTCGAACCTAATGAAGTTCTATAACAAGTTGCCGTTCCATATTGCGGTTATCATTTTTAGTATCGTTTCTGACCAGCTTACCAAGCAGTGGGCCTTGGCCCGATTCACCAACGAAACCGGCGCTCCCAATCATGAAGTCATTAACGTGATTGGCGAACTGGCCCGATTCCAGCTGGTGTTCAATAAGGGTGCCGCCTTCAGTAGCCGCCCTCAGGACCTGATGCCCTTCTTGCCGCCCTGGCTGTTCTTCTTGCTGATTTCTGTTGTGGCTGCGGTGGTGCTGTTCTGGTTCTACAGAAGCATCGACAAACGCGACTATCTGAGCCGCCTTGGTGTGGTGATGATCATCGGTGGCGCCATCGGAAACTTTATTGACCGTATGCGCCTGCAGATGGTGGTAGACTTTATCGACTGCGATTTCCCCGACTTCATCATGACAAGATTTCCCACCTTTAACGTGGCGGATTCCTTTGTGACTGTGGGCGTCGCTCTAGTGATTCTTTCTCCGGTAATTTTACGCAAACTGCATAAACAAATTAAGGAAGAAGAAAAGGCCGCCAAGGAAGCTAAGGCTACCAAGGCGGAATAAGCCTAGTCCTTTACATTTTGCATGGACTCGAATTTGACCCAGGCTTCGGCCGGGGTCTTTTCTGTTGCTGTAGACAGTACGTTGTAGTCGACGGCGATCTTGTCGGTGTTGGTCAAGTCAAAGGCCAGGTCGTTCTTGTCTATGGTCTTGACCAGGTGACCGTTTACGAAGGCCTGTAAGTTGCCGGAATCGGTTGTCTGTACCTTGACCTGGTTGAATTCCCCGATCTTGATGAACGAGGAATCGGCCGACAATTTCAAAATGTTCTTGCCGGGGTCGTTGATGGTGAACTTTCCGTCGGCGTGGACGTCAAAGCGGTAGTCATCATAACTGTTTTTCTTGAACAGCTGAATGCCCGCATAGTTCATGTTGTCGCCTATCTTGATTTGAGCCACAAAACCGCAGGCCACAAAGCGTGTGTAGTTGGCACTGAGGATCCAGTTCCTGATACTTTTGTTTGCCTTGCCGTCGCCGCTGGTAACGTGTATCACTCCGCTTTCCATTTCGAAGTTAGGGGAACTGTCGAAAGCGAAATCGACAGAAGACACATCTTCGCTAACGAAGTTGTTTGTGGGTTCACCCTGGGAGGGAATGTCGACGGAGTTTCCGTTGGCCGATGTGGAACTTTCGCCGCTGCAAGCAATAAGGAATGCGGCCAGTAGACTTAGATACTTGCTGTTCATGACGATTCCCTTTGTGAGACTGTTACTTGATTTTGATGGCGCGGACGCTGAACTTGCAATTCTTGTTTGAAGATAGTTCGGCGAAGGTTTCGTTGTAGTAACTCAAATGTCTAAAGTATGCCTTTTCCTGGTCCTTTTCTTCGTCGGTCCAGAAGTAGGCGTAATTGTTCAGATAGTTGAAGACCTTAAGGCTGCTCTGGGATCCTGCGGGCAATGCCTTGAATCCGAATGAGTCCTGGCCGGGAATACGTGTCCCAAGCATGCCGGTTTCGCACCAGTGCTCTGTGTTGGACTTTAGGGCTGTACCTGCCTGCAGGCCCGTGCTCTTCTGACAGAAGTTTTCCAGTTCGACAAAATCTTCGCGGGTGGGGAGGCGGAAGCCTTCGGGTACGGCAAGCTTTGCCTGTTCCCAGGTGTACAGCAGGCCGTAGGTGGTCGCCTTTTCGGAACTGTTGTTGTACGGGTTGGCGCCTTCTACCACGAATGCGAGATTCTCTGCCATCCATTCCTGGTTGCCGATGATGACCGTCTTGTAGGTGCGGCCGTCACGGGGGTCGGTAAATTCACTGGAAACCTTGTTGGCTTCGCTGGCGATACGGTTGAGCTCTTCCAACTTTTCGGGCGGGAGAATGTCCTGGTTGTTGGCTCCACAATGGGGGCAGTAGTTGAAATTGAAGGAAATATCCTTATGGCATTTCTTGCAGCCCTTGATCAAGGGGAGCGCCTTTTTACAATTCATACAGAAATGAGTTGTGGCGTCAGTAATCTCGGCATAACAGTTGGGGCATAAAATCATGATTTTCTCCAGTTCTTGTGCGCTCTTCTTAAAAGCGTCTATAGAAAGGAAAATAATATGTTTTCCCCAAAAAAAATCTAACGGACTAAAATAAATAACCCATATAATTGACTTTTTGTGCCGATCACACCCAAAATGGCACCCCATCGAGACCTGCTCCTGAGCGAATCAAAAACGAAAATTCTCCGCAGGCAATTGAAAAGACGGATGCTGGAATTTATCCGCCAGGCGGACGCTTACGGTATCGACATCGTCATTTCCTTTGATATCGAGAATGCCAATGCCGATCAGCTTGAACGCACGATGAACGATCTGGAGATGATTGATGCGACCGTAGAAAACGAACCTTGCTGATTTGAATATGAAGTGGATAATCGGATCGCTGATCGCCTAGAGAAGGGGTTTGTTTGATAAATATTTTTTCTATCTTTACCCCCGTATGAAGAATGTAGATACTATTGCCGTTCTTGATTTTGGTGGCCAGTATGCCCACCTGATCGCAAATCGTGTCCGCCGCCTCGGCGTTTTCACCGAAATTCATTCCCCCAACTGCGACGTTTCCGAACTGGAAGGCGTCAAGGGAATCATCTATTCCGGTGGCCCCTCCAGCGTTTATGCAGCCGACGCTCCGGAATACAATCCCGAAATCTTGAACCTGCCGGTGCCCAAGCTGGGTATCTGCTACGGTCATCAGCTTATCGCTCAGCAGCTGGGTGGTCACGTTGAACCGGGCAAGGTAAAGGAATATGGCATTGCCGACTTGATCGTTGGCGACGAAAAGTGCCCCATCCTCAAGGACCTGCCCAAGGCTTCTCCCATGTGGATGAGCCATGGCGACCAGGTGACCAAGCTGCCCGAAGGTTACCGCATCGTGGCAAGCACCAAGGACTGCGAAATCGCAGCAGTCGCTTTCGACGAACGCAAGATTTACGGCATCCAGTTCCACCCCGAAGTGACCCACAGTAAGTTCGGCATGAAGCTTCTCGAAAACTTCATCGACATTACCGGCGCACAGAAGACCTGGAACATGCACAGCTATTTGCCCCTGATTACCGCACGTATCCAGGAACAGGTGAAGGACCGCAAGGTGTTCCTCCTGGTGTCTGGCGGTGTGGACTCTACCGTGGCATTCGTTCTCTTGAACCGTGTCCTTGGCCCCGAAAAGGTTCTTGGCCTCCACGTGGATAACGGCATGATGCGTCTGGGTGAATCCCAGAAGATCATGGACTTCCTCAAGGCCGAAGGCATGAACAACCTTCAGATCCGCGACGCCAGCGAGCACTTCCTGGCAAAATTGGCTGGCGTGACTGCGCCGGAAACCAAGCGCGGCATTATCGGTAAGGAATTCCTTGTCGTCAAGGACGAGGAAATGGCCAAGCTGAACCTTGACCCCAACCAGTGGATGATGGCCCAGGGTACCATTTACCCCGATACCATCGAATCCGGTGGCACCAAGAATGCAGACAAGATCAAGACCCACCACAACCGCGTCCAGGAAGTTCTGGACCTGATGGAAAAGGGCCTTGTGCTTGAACCCCTGGCAGACCTTTACAAGGACGAAGTTCGCGCTCTTGGCGAAGAACTGGGCATTCCCCACAATCTCGTCTGGCGTCACCCCTTCCCGGGTCCGGGTCTGGGCGTCCGTCTGCTCTGCAGCGATGGCGTCCTGAAGGATGACATGGTCAAGTTTGAAGACGTGAAGGACACTCAGGGCGGCTCCTTGGCCGACTACCTGAAGGCAAACAACATTTCTGGCCGCATGCTCCCCATCAAGAGCGTTGGCGTTCAGGGCGATGGCCGTACTTACGCACAGCCGTTCCTTCTGACTACCGCCGGCCTCAGCTGGAAGGACTGCGAAAAGTTCTCCACCGAACTGGCTAACCGCTTCAAGGCTATCAACCGCGTGATTTATCAGATCGGTACCGTGGCCGATGAAGACCCGAAGCTTGTGGAACAGTACGCTACCCGCGAGAACTTCGACACATTGCGTAAGTTCGACGACATCTGCACCACCTTCCTGCAGGAAAACAAGCTGTACGAAGAAATCTGGCAGATGCCGGTTGTGAGCGTTCCGCTGCGCACCGCAGGCAAGCCCTGCATCGTGATGCGTCCTGTGAACTCCACCGAAGCCATGACCGCCAACTTCGCAGAAATTGACCAGGGCATGCTTGCAGGTCTCTGGCGCAAGTTCGAAGCCGAAGGCGCCGGCTCCCTCTGGTACGACGTAACTCACAAGCCGCCGGGAACCATTGAGTGGGAGTAGCCCACAAGGCGAATCCAGCGAAAAAATGCTTGCATTTTTTCATTGGTGAGGTGCGCGACCAGCGCTTGAGCAAAGCGAAAGCGCAATGGGAATAATTTTTCCCCTTAAAGAGAAAGCCGCTGGATCTGATTGATCCGCGGCTTTTTTTACGAGTTCAAATTCTCGAATTTATGCCAACAGTTCGTCGGCCAGCTTTTCCATCTGGGCGATGTTATCGTCCTTCATGGCGATCTTGATGCTGACCTTGTTCTGGGCGATGGTGATGTCCTTGGCGGCATCGAACATAGTGGCCATGTTCTTGGCGGCGGCGGGGGCCCAGGAACCGTTTTCCATGAAGGCGATGGTGCGCTTCTGGTAGTTGCGTTCCAGCAGGTGGTCGATGAATTCGCGCATCTTGGGGAACACGCCGGTGTTGTAGGTGGTGGTGGCCAGAACCAGCTTGCCGTAACGGAAGGCGTTCTCGATGCATTCGTAGGTGTCTTCGCGGGCAAGGTCAGAGACGACTACCTTCTTGCAGCCCTTGGCCTTCAGGATTTCTGCCAGCTTTTCTACAGCCTGCTTGGTGTTGCCATAGACAGAGGTGTAGGCGATCATGACGCCTTCAGATTCCACGTCGTAGTTGGTCCAGATCTTGTAGTAGTTCAGGTACTCTTCTACGTTGCCCACGATGGTGGGACCGTGGAGGGCGCAAATCTTTTCTACGGAAATGTCTGAAAGCTTTGCAAGCACAGCCTGGGCGTTGGCGCCGAACTTTCCTACGATGCCGAAGTAGTAGCGGCGGGCTTCGCAGGCCCAGCCTTCCGGGTCTTCAACGTCGTTAGCGCCGAACTTGCCGAAAGCGTCTGCTGAGAACAGGACCTTTTCGCTGGATTCATAGCTCATGATGACTTCGGGCCAGTGGACGTTGGCGGCAGTAACGAAGTTCAGGGTGTGTGCGCCCAGTTCCAGCTTGGTGCCTTCGCCGGCTACAACCTGACGATCGGCAAAGTCGGTTCCAAAGAAGTTCTTCATCATGGTGAAGGCCATCTTGGAAGAGACGATCTTTGCGGCGGGATACTTTTCCATAAACAGTTTGATGTTTGCGGAATGGTCCATTTCCATGTGGTGGACCACCAGGTAAGCGGGTTGCTTGTCGCCAATGGTCTCGGCGATATTCTTAAGCCATTGTTCTCCAAAATTCTGGTCTACCGAATCCATCACGGCGATCTGTTCATCCATGATGACGTAGGAGTTGTAGGCCATGCCCAGGGGCACTTCGAACTGGCCTTCGAAAAGGTCGATTTCGTGGTCGTTGACACCAACGTACTTAACAGAGTCGGTCACTTTCATTTCGTAAGAGAACATGGTTAAACCTCCTTGTATTCTTCGGTTGTTTCAGATGCTGTAGACATGCGGCGGGCAAGTTCGATAAGGGTTTGCACGCCAAAGCCGGTGGCTCCGTATTCGGTGTACTTCCACTTCTTGGTAACGAAGGCGGTGCCTGCAATATCCCAGTGAGACCAGGCGGTGTTTTCGGGTACGAATTCCTGCAGGAAGAGGGCGGCGCTGATGGCACCGGCGTCGCTTCCGGTGTTCTTGAGGTCTGCAAACTTGTCCTTCAGGGCATCGGCGTATTCTTCTTCCAGAGGCATGCTCCAGAACTTTTCGCAGCAGGCTTCGCCGGCGTTGATGACGTTCAGGGCCAGGGCATCGTCGTTGCTGAAGAATCCGGTAACGGCATAACCCAATGCGCGGACCATGGCGCCTGTGAGGGTGGCCAGATCGATAATGTGGGTGGCTCCGATGAGGCCTGCTTCGGCCAGACCGTCAGAAAGTACAAGGCGGCCTTCGGCGTCGGTGTTGTCTACCATGACTGTCTTACCGTTCTTGGCGGTAAAGATATCGCCGGGGAGCACAGACTTGTTGCCGATGGCGTTTTCGGCCAGGCAGCAGATGGCGCTGACCTTCATGGGCAATTTCAAGGTGGCGATGGCCTGGATGGCTGCCAGAGTGGTGGCGGCACCGCTCATGTCGCTGATCATTTCGGGCATGGATTTGGGCGGTTTGAGGCAGAGGCCGCCGGTATCGAAGGTGAGACCCTTGCCAACGATGACCAGGTGGTCGGCGGAGCTGCGGGCTCCGCGCTTGCCTGCTGCAGCCTTGGTGCCGTCGTAGGTCATGGTAATCATGTGGGGTTCGTGGGAGCTACCCTTGCCAACGGTAACGTGGCCCATGAAGCCTTCCTTTTCCAGCTGCTTCATGTCGCGGACCTTGATGGAAAGGCCCGGAGTATACTTGGCGATGGTCTTGGCGCGTTCGACGAACTCGGCGGGGTAAAGGTCGCTGGCGCAAGTGTTGATCAAGTTCTTGGTCAGGGCGATGGCCTTCTGTTCGATGGCAACTTCTTCGGCGATGGCCTTGAATTCGGCAACGTGTTCGCCGGCGACGATTTCGAAGGTGACCTGGAAGTTTTCTTTCTGCTTGCTCTTGTAGGCGTCAAACTTGTAATCGGCGTAGTGGAGGCCGTGGGCGATGGCCTTGAACTGTTCGGGGGCGGCATCGGCAAGCATGATGCTCACTACGGGAATCTGGCGGGCCATGGCCTTCTTGGCCAGGCGATAGGCGGCCATGCGCAAGTGGTCCAGATTAGAGATGCCACGCTCCTTGGCGGCGTTGACGAAAATGGTGGAGGTGCCATCGATTTCCAGAAGTTCCAGGTCTTCGAAGGGGCCTTCCTGCATGCCGGCCAGAACGGATTCTACCTGCTTTTCGGCGGTTTCGGAAAGGACGTTGGAGAACTGGACGGACTGCTTGACAAAAAGAAGGGCGGACACATTGGCCTTGCCCGACGGAGTTTTAACAATATTCAATTTCATATGTCATTAATGTAGTTAAAAAATGCTATTATATTCCATGTAAGAACAGGAGGTTTTATATGAATCTTAAGTATGTTGGAATTGTGTCTGCACTGGCTCTTTCTGCAGCCTTTGCCCAGGAAACTGCTGCTCCTGCAACTGAAGCCGCTCCCGCTGCCGAAGTGGCCGCCCCTGCTGAAGTTGCCGCTCCTGCCGTAGAACCGGCTGTTGCCCCCGCCGAAGCCGCACCCGTTGCAGCCCCGGCTCCCCAGGTAGCTGAACCGGTCGCTGCCCCCGCTCCCCAGGAAGCTGAATCTGCCGATGTGGCTGTTGCCCCCAAGGCCGTCCGTGGCGAAGATGCTGCCCCCGCAGCAGAAGTTGCTGAACCCGTCGCTGCCCCTGCCGCTGAACCCGTTGCAGCTCCCGCTCCCCAGGTAGCCGAACCCGTTGCGGCCCCCGCCCCCAAGGCTGTCCGTGGCGAAGATGATGCTCCCCGTACCGTTTACTACGAAACCGTCTACACCCGCGAAGATGGTACCCCCGTGCGCACTGTCTATGTGGCTCAGCACAGGTCCTCTTCTAAGGATACCGTTTCTATGGATCAGCTGATGGGTCTTGTTCCCATGCAGTTCAAGATCGGTGCTCATGGTTCTATCGGTTCCTATTACCTGACCGGTGACAAGTGGGACGATGATGACTACTATGGCATTTCCTGGCGCGCAGGTTTGATGTCCATCATTCCCCTGAATGATTACACTATGGGTATCAAGCTGGGTGTAATCTTTGAACGCAGCAAGTCTAGCGAAACTTACGACTACTACGACAACAACAACAAGGCTGTTCCGGTAAGCTTCAACTTCGACCAGATGAAGGTGAACATTCCGGTACTCTTTACCTTCAAGGGTGCATCTTCCAACCTTTACTTCGATCTGGGTGCCCAGATTTCTATTCCGGTGAAGGATGAACTGAAGGTGTCTTACAAGAACGGTCAGGAGAAAATCAAGGAAACGACTGACTTGATGGATGAAGATTACCGCACGAACATGGACTGGAGCCTGGTCTTTGGATTCTCTGTCATGGCTCATAAGCGCCTGTCCATCGACGTGAAGGCCGATGTGGGCCTGTCTGACCTGTACGAAGGTTACAGCGAATTCCCCAGCCTGGACCTGAGCTGCTCCTCCTTCGGCATTGGTCTTACCCTCTACCCGTTCTAATAACTCGTAAAAAAGGAACGATCGCTTTATGATCTTGCCTATCCTTGCCCTGGTGGCTGGCATTGCCGTTCTGGTCTGGAGCGCCGACAAGTTTGTGGATGGCGCCGTTGGCGTTGCTGAATTCTGTGGTATGTCTACGCTCCTGATCGGTATGGTGGTGGTTGGCTTTGGTACCAGCGCCCCCGAAATGGTGGTGTCTGCCCTTTCTGCCTTGCAGGGGAATCCTGAGCTGGCCTTGGGTAACGCATATGGCAGCAACATTGCGAACATCGCTCTGATTCTGGGCGTTACCGCCCTGATAACCCCGCTGGTAGTCAAGCGCTCCGTTCTCAAGAAGGACTTGCCGATCCTTATCGGTGTGACGGCCCTGGCCATTATCCTTGTGGCCGACGGAAGCGTGACCCGCATGAACGGCATTGCCTTTTTGGCTGTGTTCTTTGCTGTCATGGGCTATAACATCGTAAGCGAGATGCGCGGCTCCAAGACCTTGAACGCAGACGCTTCTGCAAGTGCCGCGGATGATACCGACAACGGTTCTTCAAAGAGTCTGGGCAAATCCATCTTCTGGTTGCTTCTTGGCCTGGTGCTTTTGGTGGTCAGTTCCAAGATGCTGGTGTGGGGCGCCGTTGAAATCGCCCGCAGCCTTGGCATGAGCGACTTGCTCATTGGCCTTACCATCGTGGCTATTGGAACCTCTTTGCCGGAACTGGCCAGCTCCATTGCCGCCGCCCGCAAAGGCGAAGACGACCTGGCCGTAGGAAACATTATCGGCTCCAACCTGTTCAACACCCTGATGGTGGTGGGCATCGCCGCAACCCTGGACCCCATGGAAGCCGTGGAACGAGACATGGTGACCCGCGACCTTCCCCTGATGGCTGTACTCACCCTGTCGCTGCTGGTGCTGGGCTTCCGCCGCAAGGGCGATGGCCGCATTAACCGCATTGCCGGCGGTGTCTTGCTGGCCATATATGTGGGTTACCTTGGATTGCTTATTGCCCAGGCCTCTGGCGCGATTTAATTTGAAATAGGCTTCGCCTTTTTTGGGGTGAGAGTCAGAATAGAAAAGCATACTTTTAAACAAAGGGCTCCGCAACTGCGGAACCCTTTTAAAGTTTATGGAGCAATAGGAGCGTCTATAACGCTGACGTGAACTGCCTACGGAACCGCTACATCGGCGGGAAGAAGATGTAGGCGATGGCGATGGCTGCCATAACGCCCACGGCATCGGCAATCAGGGCGCAGGTCACGGCGTGGCGGGTCTTCTTGACGCCTACGGAACCGAAGTAGACTGCGATGATGTAGAAGGTGGTGTCGGCGGCTCCCTGGAACATGCAGCTTAGGCGGCCGGCGAAACTGTCGGGGCCCAAGGTCTTCATGGCGTCGATCATCATGCCGCGGGCACCGCTTCCGCTAAGGGGTTTCATGATGGCGGTGGGCAGGGCCGGAACCACATCGCTGCCGACACCGATCATGTTCAGCAGGGCGGCGATGCCGTTCATCAAGAGGTCCATGGCGCCGCTGGCACGGAACACCGCAACGCCTACAAGGATAGCTACCAGGTTGGGAATGATCATGACGGCGGTGTGGAAGCCGTCCTTGGCGCCTTCTACGAAGGCTTCGTAAGCCTGCACTTTCTTGTAGCAGGCCAGACCCAAAAAGGCCACGATAACGCCGAACAGTACGAAACCGCTAATGAACAGGCTGCTGGCGCCAATGGCTTCTGCTGTCAGGTGGCTGAAGTAGACCATGATGGCGATAACGCAGGCCGAAAGACCGCCGAGCCATGCCACCGTTACAGGGTCCTTCAGCTTCACCTTCTGGAAAAAGCTCAAGGCCACAATGCCCGCGATGGTACTGAAGAATGTAGAGAGCAGCAGGGGGAGGAATACGTCACTGGGGTTGGCCGCTCCCATCTGGGCGCGGTACGTCATGATGCTGACAGGGATCAAGGTCAACCCGCTGGCGTTCAGCACCAGGAACATGATCTGGGAGTCGCTTGCCACGGACTTGTCTTCGTTGGGGTTGATTTCCTGCAGTTCCTTCATGGCCTTAAGGCCCATGGGGGTGGCCGCATTGTCAAGGCCCAGCATGTTGGCGCTGATGTTCATGAGCATGGTGCCCACCACAGGGTGGCCCTTGGGAATCTGGGGGAACAGTCGGCTGAACAGCGGCTGCACGATCTTGGCGAGAATCTGCACGGCACCAGCCTTTTCACCAATCTTCAGAATGCCAAGCCAGAGGCTGAGAATGCCGGTGAGGCCGATGGCTATTTCGAAGGCTGTCTTGGACATGTCGAATGCGCCCAAAATGGCTTTGTTGAAAATTCCGGTGTCGCCGAAGGCCAACCATTGAACGATACAGGCGACGAATGCACCAAAAAAGAATACGAGCCAGATAACATTTAAAACCATGGGCCTAATTTTAGAAAAGATTGCACAAAAAAAATGGAACCGGTTTTCACCAGTCCCATTTTTGACGTTTAAACGATTCGATTTAAAGTAAAATACTTATTCCCAATCGTATAGGCCGGAAATTACTGCGTTTACAATCAATTCGAGTTCTGCGCAGGAGGATTCGGCAGCTTCACCACCTACGTATACAGTGGCACCTTTGATTTGGCAGGACTTGCTGCCCTTGCTGGTACACTTACCAGAACCCTTGCTTCCTTCGAATGCTTCGCAGAAGGCACCGTACTGGTTGTAGATTTCTTCAGAGGCTTCGACGCAAATGGAGAAGTCTTCACCGTTTGCACTGCAGTTGACGAAATTTGCGTTGCTTCCGCCGTCAAAATCTTCGTCACCTGCTGCAGGGACGTCTTCGGTAGGACTGCTAGGAATGGTTTCCTGGAAGTTGCCGGAGGCCTTGGACACATCACCATCACCGGAGCAGCCAACGAAGGCGGCCATGGCGGTGGCGACAGCGATTGTTACGAGAACTTTCATGACAACCTCAAATTAGAAGTGGATGAAGGCACCCAGGTTTCCTGCGAAGTTATCCAGGGAACTGGTCTGGCTAACAGAAGCTTCGAGGACGAAGTTCTTGAAGGAGAAACGAGCACCAGCGTTTGCGTATGCAGTGGAAGTTGCAAGACGAATGGTGGAATCGTCTTCGGTATGGAGGTTAGCCTTGTTTTCTTCGCCGAGACGGTCGAAGATGACCCAAGTGAAGCTTGCGCCACCGAAGAACATCCAGTTGTCGTTCAGGGTGATTTCTGCCAGCATGTTGGGGGTAGTGTAGAGACCGAATTCAGAACGGTTGTTCTTGGAGTCATCATCCTTGATTTCATCGTACATCACGATGGGGAGGTAGGTGTTGGTACCGAGGAACAGCTGAGCGTTAGCTACGCTTGCAACGGGGAATGCAAGGTTGAAGTTGGGGGTGATTGTGAATTTGGATTCCGGGTTGGTGACTTCGGTAGACTGGTTTCCGGTAGTGGTTTCTTCGGTGCTTGCATGGCGGACGAGAGAAAGACCTGCAGACCAGGCGAGGCTCTTGGCGGAAGGTGCGTTAGAAACGACGGCAGAAATTCCGATATCCCAATAGTCGCGGTCGACTTCAGTCTGATCGTTTTCGGTGTCGGTTTCATCCTGGAAGGTTTCCCAGAATGCGTGTGCGCCGAATTCCAATGCACCCAGGTTCATAGAGAAGTTCACGCCGATGTTATCGCCTGCGCCGGTGGTAGAGGCGTCAGATTCAGCGGTGCCTGCCTGAGTGGAAACTTCGTGGGAGGTGAAGGTCTTGCTCAGAGCCAAATCAACGGTAACACCGAGGCCACCAGTTGCGATACCGGCGGTGAGCATTGCGGGGCCGCCGTTGTTGGTGTACTGCATCAAGTAGGTCATGCCACCGCTAGCGAGAGAGACAACGCCTTCTCTTGCAGACGGCTGAACGTACAAGAGGGTACGGCCTGCCATCTTGTGAGGCATAGACATATCGCCATTGATGGTAGCTGCAGCAGCTTCGTTGCCTACAGCGTTATAGGCATTGGCATGCAGAACGTTGAAACCGGTTGCAGGAGCTGCGGCTGCCTGTGCGGGAGCTGCTTCTGCAGTCTTGTCCCAGGAATCTTCTACAGCGGGAGCAGCGGGTGCCGGAGCAGGTGCCGGAGCGGCTTCAGCCTGTTCTTCGGCAGCGGCGGGGGCTGCTTCTTCATATTCGTCGTCATAGTCCTGAGCGACGGCTGCGGAAACTGCAAGAGCTGCAGCAACGGAAACGAGTTTGAAATTCATATATACTCCTTAATTAGTTTGAGCTACAATTTAGCATATAATTTGCTTTTTTTCGAGGTTACGGAGAAGAAAAAAAACATTACGGGCTTTTTTGTAGCATTTATCAACAAAAAACGATTTTATTTGTGTTTTTTTACAAAACAAAAGCGGAACTCCCTAGGGAATTTCGCCTTTGTAAATTGGTCTAACGAAGTGATTACTTCTTAGGCTCAATCTTTTCCATGCCGCCCATGTACGGACGCAGCACTTCAGGAATCAACAGGGAGCCGTCCTTCTGCTGGTAGTTGTCGCAGATGCCCACCATCACGCGAGGAGTAGCAAGGCCAGAACCGTTCAAGGTGTGGATGAAGGTGTTCTTGCCGTTGATCTTGGTCTTGATGTTTGCGCGACGTGCCTGGTAGTCTTCGAAGTTGGAGCAGGAAGAAACTTCAAGCCACTTCTTTTCTACAGGGGCGTAGACTTCCAGGTCGTAGCACTTTGCTGCACCAAAGCCGAGGTCGCCCTTGCAGAGTGCCAGACGGTGGTAGGGGAGGCCCAGCTTTTCCAAAAGCATTTCGCCGAAGCGGGTCAGTTCTTCGTGATCTTCGTAGGAGTGTTCCGGATGAGCGAAGTAAACCATTTCAACCTTGTTGAACTGGTGGAGGCGCAGGAGGCCGCGGGTGTCCTTACCGTAGGAACCTGCTTCACGACGGAAGCAAGCGGAGTAGGCGCAAATACGCTTGGGAAGTTCAGATTCCGGAATGACTTCGCCAGAGTACAGGTTGGTCAGAGGAACTTCTGCGGTCGGAATGAGGAACAGGTCGTCATCCTTGTCGCAGCGGTACATGTCTTCTTCGAACTTGGGTAGCTGACCGGTGCCGCGCATGGTGTTACGGGTTACCAGGTACGGAGGAGTGAATTCTTCGAAGCCAGCCTTCTGGTGTTCGTCCAGGAAGAACTGGATGAGGGCGCGTTCCAGGCGAGAGCCGAGACCGCGGTAGACCGGGAAGCCGGAACCGGAAATCTTTGCGCCACGTTCGAAGTCGAAAATGCCAAGACGTTCGCCGAGAGTCTTGTGGTCGACGCGTGCGAAGTCATCGTTCTTGGTGTAGTAGTCGAAGGGAATGGGACCGTCCTTTTCAACCTTATTGTCGCTGGAGTCCTTACCTTCGATGGAGCGGGGAGCGATGTTGGGGACGTGCATGAGCATTTCGGTCTGCTTGTATTCCAGATCCTTCAGCTTCTTGTCCATTTCGTCGATCTTGTTGCCCAGTTCGCGGGTAGCGGCCTGAGCGGCGTCGGCATTTTCGCCCTTCTTCTTCAGTTCGCCGATGAGCTTGGACTGAGCGTTACGTTCGCTCTTGAGGCGTTCCACTTCGGTGAGGAGGGGGCGGCGTTCTTCGTCGATAGCGAGAACATCGCGCAGGCTCACGGTAGTATACTTCTTTTCGGTTTCAGCAATATAATATTCCGGATTTTCGCGGATCTTCTTAATGTCAAGCATTTTATGCCTCGGTTAGATAAAAATTTTCGGATGTAATAATAGCAATTATTTTAGGATAATTTTCTGCGTATTCCGTCCCGCTTTCACAATAAACGTTCCTTTATGGCCAATCTTTATGTCTAAAGAACCGTTTGCGTATACCTTTTTGATGTAATTCCCATTCAAATCAAAAATAGAGACGTCTCCGGTGTAGGTTTTTAAGGCCGTGGTCTCGTGCAAAATTCCTGTTTCTTCGTTGTCCGATACGTTATTTGCAGAGGAACTGCTGGAAATGTCTGCCGAATTGGAACTGTTGGCGGGTGTTTCGTTGCCGCTGGCCGGTCTGATTGATTTCGCAATAATGGCTGCCAGTTCGTATGCCCCATTGGCATTGGGGTGGACGTTGTCATCCAGCAGCCATTCCGGCTTATTGAAGGATTCGTGGAGGTCGATGAGTTGTACGCCCTTGTTGGTGGCCACTTCCTTGATCAGGGGGTTGATGACGTTCACGATAACGGAGTCTGTAATGAACCAGTCCCAGTTGTTGGCGTAGGGCTGCAGGGTGGCGTAAATGGTGGGGGCCTGGGGCTGGTGGGCGAAGGTGTCGATAAGGGCCTCGTAGTCCTTCTTCATTTCGTCCAGGAGGTCTGCCCGGGAATAGCCCTTGGAATCGTAGGCGTAGTAGTTGTACCCCGTGGAACTTCCTGCACCGTCGTGGAAATACTTGCTGTCGTTGGTTCCCAGTTCAATGACCACGATGTCGGGCTGGAATTCGTAGGCTTCCTTGAATTTGGGGGACGTCCAGTAGGATTCGTTAGATTTTTTATGGAACATCATACCGGAATGCCCGAAGTTTCCCACTTCGAAGTCATCGCCTAGCATAATCTGCAGGTTTTGCGGATATGTTTTTTCGTCCCAGTTTAAGCCGTATCCGAATGTGATGCTGTTGCCGACGCAGGCCACCTTTGTGGCGAAGGCTCCAGATGCCGTGAAAATCGAGATGGCGGCGATGGTGGTAAGTTGTCTTAAATCCATAGAAATCCTCATACGAAACAGAAAATAAAAAATGGCTGCGGTGTTGTTGAGGTTTACATCATTTTTTTATAGGTAGCAGTGATAATTTGAATGCCCACATATATATTCCAAATTGGAATGGGAATTTAAAAGGAGTGCAAAAAATGAGAATTCTTCCCCTGCTAATGATTGCCGCAACCGTTTCTTTCGCCCAGTGGGGTGGAGGCGGAAAATCCCTGAATGACTATAAGAAGGTGTCTGTTTCCGGGCGCGACATCCATGTGTACGCCCCGTCGAATCTGGCGCCGAAGAGCCCGCTGCTTCTTTCGCTGCACGGCATGGACCAGGATCCCAATTACCAGCAGGATATGACCCACTGGGAAACTGTGGCCGATACGGCTGGTTTCGTGGTGGTGTACCCTAGAGGCGGTACGGGAATGTCTACCTGGGATATCCAGGGCGATAAGGATACCAAGTGGGTGACCGAAATTATTAACCAGATGGTCAAGGATTACGATATCGATACCAAGCGCGTCTACCTTTCCGGTTTCTCTATGGGAGGTATGTTTACTTACCACGCCATGAGCAAGATTGCCGACAAGATCGCCGCTTTCGCTCCCTGTTCCGGCCCCAATGTGTATGGTGCGTCCAAGGCCATGCGCCCGGTTCCCATTTTCCACCCTCACGGAACCAATGACGATGTGTTGCAGTATAGCTCGCTGGAAGGTTTCCTGAAGAATTATCGTGACCAGTTTAACTGCCCGGCTCAGGCCGAAGTCACGGAAAACTATCCCAATAGCGAAAACCGGGCAACCCTTTACAGCTGGGGCCCCTGCGATGATGGCGTCTATATCAAGCACCTGAAACTTCAGGGCCGTGGTCATAGCCCGTCCAAGGCCGATGTTTCCGACATCTGGAATTTCGTGAAGCAATACTCCCTGGATGGCGTGGCTGAACCGATCGTGGTTCCCACCAATAGGGATACCGTTTTCAACGGAACTTTCTCTGATTCCCTGAAGTTGGCTGGTTGGTCTCTGACCGTTCATAGCGGTGACGGTACTTTCAAGTTTAACGAAGGCAAGGGCGAAATCAATGTGACCAAGGTGGGTACCAACGCCTACGACGTACAGGTGATTCAGAACGGCATGCATTACGAAAAGGGCAAGAGCTACAAGCTGACCTTTGATGCCTATGCTTCCGTCGCAAGGACTCTCGAAGTGAACCTGGAAAAGGATACGGACCCGTGGACCAGCTACCTGGGCGAAGCCGCCACCTTCGACCTTGGCACAACATCCAAGACTTATGAAATCATGTTCACCATGAACGAACCTACCGATGAAAATGGCCGTATTTCCATTAATGCTGGTCTTGCCACAGGATCTGTGTTCATCGATAATGTCAAGCTGACCGAAGTTACTTCTGACGAGGTGGGCTTGGCCAAGAACCGTCTTATGCTGTCTAGCGAAACCTCGTTCCGCGTGTACAACTTGAAAGGGGCTTTTGTATGTAAGCTCAATTCTCGCCCCGGTGAAATTCAGACTCGACTGAATTCCATGAACCTTAACAAGGGCTTGTACATTGTGAAAAACGGCGCTCTAAACAGGATATTCTCTGTAAAGTAGGTTGTTTTAACTAAATTTAAGAGCGATGAAGTATTGCCTGAAAGTCGCTCTAGCTTTTTTGTGGCTATGCACCCTGACGGTTCTGTCGGGGTGTTATAGCTTTACTGCGAGTACGCTTCCCAGTCATATCAAGACGGTGAACATCCACGAAGTAGACGATAAGACTCTGGATCCGGTGCTGGCAAACGACATCTATACCGCTGTCGTAGATATGTTCAAGAAGAATGCCGGTGGCGTTCGCGTTATCAAGTCCGAGGCCAATGCCGACTTCGAGGTGACCCTGCTGTCTTATACCAACAAGCCCATGGACTATAACAGCAACAGCGATGTGGAATCTTACCGCGTAACGATCCGCGTCGGGGTCAAGTTCTACGACAACGTCAAGGAACGAATCATCTACGAAAACAAGTCTCTGTCTGCCGAAGGAACCTACGACGTTCAGGCCAACGAAACCGAAGACCGCCACGGTCAGACAAGAGCCATCGAAAAACTCCAAGACCTGATCATCACCAACGCCCTGGCAAAGTGGTAGTCGCTCCGCGACGATTTTAAATGAGGGCTGCCCTGGCAAAGTGGTAGTCGCTCCGCGACGAATTTTTTAAATAAAGTCTTCGACTTTTACGGGGGCTTCGTTTAGGAGGGCTTCGGTCAGGGTGCTGCCTTTGTAGGTCAGCTTTAAGCTGAAGAAGGGTTCACCTCTTTCTAGAAGGGCCAGGAATATCAGGTCGCCGTCCCAGTGGGGGAGTTTCGCCACGTCGGCCTTGGGAACCCATTCCAGATTACCTTCGTCGCATTCCTTGATTTCGCCAGTCCATTGGGTGGCGGTAAAAAGGTGCATGAATTCCGTCTGGTCCATGCCATCGCTAATGAAGGTTACGATGCCGCGATACTTGGGGCGCACCAGGGTAAGCCCAGTTTCTTCCAGGGCTTCGCGCTTGATGCAGTCTTCGGGGGATTCCCACTCCTCGAACTTTCCGCCGATGCCGATCCACTTGTCCTTATTGATGTCGTTCTTCTTCTTGACGCGGTGGAGCAGCAGGTACTTGTCGTCCTGTTCGATATAGCAGAGAGTGGTGTTTATCATGGACCCAAATTTAGCTTAGTGGGTCACCTGGCGGTAATAAGCTTCCAGCTTTTCGCGGCCGTTCACGAAGCTTTGCTTGAGGCGGGGGTCAAAATGCGTACCCATGGAACCCATGATAATCTCGTTTGCATTGGAGAAAGACATGCGTTCCTTGTAGCAACGGCGACTGACCAGGGCGTCGTAAACGTCGGCCACGGCCATGATGCGGGCTTCGAAGGGAATCAGTTCCCCGGCCAGTCCATGGGGGTAGCCACTTCCGTCGAAACGTTCATGGTGGTAGTGGGCCACGTTACGGGCAATCTGCACCAGGTACGGGTCTTCGATAGAAGAAAGCAGGTTCTCTACGATGACGGCGCCCTTGGCGGCATGGGACTTCATGATGTTGTATTCTTCGTCGGTGAACTTGCCCGGCTTGCGCAAGATCATGTCGTCGATGGCGATCTTACCGATGTCATGCATAGGGGCGGCAACGATCAGAGCCTCATAGAATTTCTTGGGCAAGTTGAAACTGGGGTCTCGCTGCATCTCTTCGGTCAGGATGGCCACAACCTTGCTGGTACGCTTGATATGGCCGCCGGTATTGGAGTCGCGGCTTTCGACCATGCTGGCCATGTTCACGATCATCTGTTCCTGGATGGCGTGAATCTGGGAGGCGTTGCTCTTGGCCAACTGCTGCAGACGGTTGTTGTCGCTACCCAGCATCTGCACGTAGCGGTGGTATTCCGTATCTTCTTCGATTTTGAATAAAGTTGCGTAATCCCTGTCGGAATTGCCGGACTTCTTGACGGTGCACTTGAAGTGCCGGTCGCCGGTCTCGAATTCCTTTTCGTGGATGACGTTACCCTGGCGAATTTCGTTTGCCCATTCCTTAAAGAACTGCACGACACCGGGTTTGTTAGGCAAGGTATGGTCTACACGGCATTCCAGCAATTCGGGGAAATGGTTGTAGGCGATCTCGTTTCCGCCCAGGAATTTTTCGCTGGTAGAAATGGAAGCGTAGCCGTTGGCGTTTCCTGCTTCCAGGGAACGGAGTACGCTTTCGCTGATGTCATAGTGTTTGACACGTTCGCAGATATACAGTAACAGGAACTGGTCGAATACATAGACCGCCGGCATGATCAGCATATCGTTTTCCATGAAGCGGGCCAACAGGAAAGAAGCGATAGTGGAAGTTTCGATCAGGGCCAGGGCGAACAGGCTCTTGTAAGAGACGTTCTTCTTCTTGAAGAAGGTGTGGACGATAATGCTTACGTTTGCGACCAGGTAGACAAGGAGCATGACGTTGAACAGGTCATGACCCCAGCCGTAGTTCTGTACTACATAGTTACCCACACCGCTGGCGACTGCATAGGCAAAATCCTTATAATAGAGGTCGCTGTAGCCGATGGTGCAGACCATGCCGAAGATGGCAAAGCTGAGCAGGAACAGTACCAGCTGATAAGCCTGCTGGAAACGGACATGGCACACCTGCAAGATGGCGCAGAACAAGAAGAAGGGGAGGAATGCAGAACCTGCATAGCTCATCTTGACGGCCATAATGGCGCCGTCGGCCGTCTGAGACAAAGCCAGGAGCAAATGTCCCGCGCAGCAGATGAATAGAGCGAAGAATAACAGCGAATAAAGATGCGTGTTTCTTCCGTAGTTACGGAAATGCAGCACGTTGTTGATGGCTGCCAGAACGCACATTGTTATTAAATACCCAATAATCATACACAAAACTTCCTGAAATCAAATGTAAAAATTCAAAAACGAAAGTCCGCCTGCTTACAGAAATATGTTGCTAATATTATGTGTTGAGAAGTTTACAACACTTGGCCGCACAAACGATTGACTAGCAAACCACTTGGTTCTTGCCGTTTTTCTTGGCTTGATAGAGCAACCGGTCAGTCCTTCTAATCCACGGTCCCAATGACTCGTTGGCTATGTGCTTCGAAACACCCACAGAAATGGAAAAGTGGAAATTTTCCGTGTCGGAATGGACTTCTCGCTTCCTGATTTCTTCAAGCAAGGTCTGCATGATTCGTGGAGATACCTTGGAATTATTGCCGCTGACCAAAAATTCCTCGCCACCCCAGCGGCTGATAACGCAATCCTTGCAAATCTTTTTCATCTGGTTGGCGAGAATCATCAGAACCTGGTCGCCAACGTCGTGACCGTAGGTGTCGTTGATTTTCTTGAAGTTGTCTACATCGATCATGGCCAGCCACTGATTGGATGCCGCATTCTTATCGGCTAAAATCGGATCCAGTCTTGACATCATGTAGTATCTGTTGGCAAGCCCGGTCAGGGCGTCAAAATCAGCCTGCTTGATCAGCTTTTCTTCGGTCTTGATAATCAGTTTAGACGTTACCTGTGAGAAGCTGACCAAAAAGAAACACACCGCTCCCAGATTCATGCACAGAAACGCCAGCTTGACTGCCCCGCCGATCTGGTAGATTGGCCCTGCATAAACGGAATAGAGGGAGGAAACCATGCAGGAAATGACGATGAAAACCGAAAAGAGATTGGGCTTCGGATCGGGCTGCTTAAACTTCTTGGCCATGTACCGGATGTGGTAAATCAGGGGGATGGTGGACATGGCGTACAGCTGGAATCCGTAATCATAGCCGAGACATATGGTACAAATGAACATGTACAAGGTAAGCATGGTGTAGGTGGTCCATGTGACCTTGGTAAACTGTTTTTTGTGGATCCAGTAATAATGGAAAAAGTAGAAGCAGGCTACCGGGATGGAATAGTAGGCGAGGAACGTAGCGCCCATGAAGTAGTAAAAGGCCATCATCACGATGACCAGCACCGTAAGCACGGTGTTCACGACAAAGGCTGCCTTCTTAAGATCGTTTAGATTGGAAAGCATTAGACGACCACCTGGTTCTTGCCGTTTTCCTTGGCCTTGTACAAAAGCTTGTCGGCCCTGGTAACCCAGGTATCCAAGGTGTCGTTGGGTGTCTTATGGGTAACGCCGACCGAGATGGTAAAATGGATGTTACCGTGAGGGCTCTGTACAGAAACGCTCTCGACTTTTTTTACCAGATTTTCTAGAAGGGTCTGCGGATCTCCCTTGCCGCAAATCAAGAATTCCTCGCCGCCCCAGCGGCTGACTTCGCAGTCCTGGCAAACCTTGCGCAATGTTTCCGCCAACTTTTCAAGAACCCGGTCGCCGGTGGCGTGGCCGTACTTGTCGTTGATTTTCTTGAAGAAGTCGATGTCCAGCATGGCCACCCAGATGTTCTCGGAACTGTCGGTGAATTTGCTAGCCTGTCCGTCGGACTGTTCCTGGGATTCAAAGATTTCCTTCAGGTAGTCCTGCATCCTGTAACGGTTGGCAAGCCCGGTCAGGGCGTCAAAGTTAGCTTGCCTTCCCAGCATTATCTCAAAATCGATAATCTGGTTGATGGTGTTGCTAGAAAAGAAAATCAGGAAGTAGCACACAATGCAGATGTTCATCCCCAAAAAAATCAGGGGCGGTAGGCCGCCGATATGGTAGATGGGCCCCACCTTCACTGTGTACAGCGAAGAAATTAGGCTAGAAAGGAGGATGATGATGGAAAATCCGGCGGCCTTGGGGTCCCGCTGGTTGAATTTCTTGGAAATGTACTTCAGCTGGAAAATCAGGGGGATGGTGGACATGGTGTACAGCTGGAACCCGTAATCGTAGCCCAGGCATATGGTGCAAACGACCATGTACAAGGTGAGTAGGGCGTAGGTGCTCCAGGTGGATTCCACCATCCTGCGATTCCGGATCAGCAAGAAGTTGAAGGCGTATCCCAGGGCGATGAAGATGGAAAAGGTGACCAGGATATGGGCGCCGATGGCGTAGTAAATGACCATCATGATTAGCGTCAGGGCGATCATGAGGACGTTCATTCGGTTGGCGATTGTCTGGTTTTCTTGCAACCCTTTCTGGTTGGTGTCGGACATGATATGCATCTCCTTTCTTCTTGTAAAGAAAAGTAAATAAAAATGACGGAAAATGGAGATTTTTGGGGGCCTGCATAAAAAAAGACCCGCCAAAGACGGGTCTTTTTAACAGTCTAACTGTTAATATGTGATGTTTATCAAACGCGAATGGTTTTCTGCGTTTTTGTTAATGCACTCCGTTGCCTTCGGGGACGTCGCAGGTGACAGCCTTGCCATCGATTTCCAGTGCGATGGGGGCGGCGCCTTCGCCTGCGGTGCAGAACACTTCGCCGTTCTTGACGGAGAGAGCGATCTTGTCGAAATCCTTCAGCTTCAGTTCGCGAGGTTCGCTGGGCTGAACACCCTTGAACAATGCGCGGTCACCGGGCTTTGCGCCTTCGGGTACAGCCACCAGGCGGCACTTGTGGGATTCTGCTTCCAGGTCGCCTGCGAAGAGCATGCCTGCGCTCATGATACCGCGGAGGGGGGCCGGCTTCAGGTTTGCGAACAAGAGAATCATACGATCCTTAAGTTCGGATGCTTCGTAGCTAGCCTTCAGGCCGGAGCAAACGGTGCGGAGTTCGCCTTCGCCTGCGTCAACCTTCAGAACGTAGAGGGATGTTGCATCCGGATGGTCTGCCACTTCCACGATCTTTGCGGCGCGGAGGTCCATGGCGGCAGGAACATCGGCTGCGGTCAGGGGCTTGTTCTGCTTGGGCTTCTGCTGCTGTTGCTGCTGCTGGGGCTTCACTTCTTCTTCGATGCGGGGGAACAGGGGCTTGCCTTCACCGAAAGCTTCGCCACCCTTCATGAGACCCCAGACCAGGTCTTCAGCGCTTTCGAACTTGGTGCCCAGCATCTTGAGGCCTTCTTCAGCCTTGGTGGGGATCACCGGCCACAGCATGCAGAGGCTGAGGCGCACGGCTTCTGCGGCCACGTAAAGAACGGTAGCCAGTTCATCCTTGAGAGCCGGGTCCTTGGCCAGCTTCCAGGGAGCCTTGATTTCGAAGTAGCGGTTGATGCTACGGACCAGACTCATGATGTTTTCGATGGACTGGGAGAGGCGTGCCTGGGGCAGGTCCTGCTTAATGTCTTCGATAACCTTCTTGGCCAAGTTCATTACGTCGTTGGCGGCGTCATCCATAGTAACAGCTGCGGGCAGCTTGCCTTCGAAGTTGGTGAGAACCAGCTTGTGGACGCGGTTCAGAACGTTGCCCAGGTCGTTTGCCAAGTCGGCGTTAATGCGACGGACAAAGGAATCGTGGGTGAAGTTTGCGTCCTGGCCAACCACCATTTCGCGGGCGAGATAGTAGCGGAAGGCGTCGTCGCCATACTTTTCCATGTAGTCCATGGGCTTCACCACGTTACCGGCAGACTTACTCATCTTTTCGCCACCGTTCACCAGCCACCAGCCGTGAGCCAGAATATGCTTGGGCAGAGGAATGTCCAGGGCCATGAGCATGGTGGGCCAGTAAACACTGTGGGTGGTCAAGATGTCCTTACCGATCAGGTGGTAAGTGGCGGGCCAGATGGGGGTGCCATCGGCAAAAGTCTTGTGGAAGGCGGTGGAGGCGCTCACGTAGTTGAGCAAAGCGTCGAACCACACGTAGGTCACGTAGTCGCCGTCGAAAGGCAGAGGAATGCCCCAGCTGAGGCGTGCCTTCGGGCGGCTGATGCAAAGGTCGTTCAGCGGCTGACGGAGGAAGCCCAGGATTTCGTTACGACGGTAGTCGGGAACGATCCAGTCCGGGTTGTTGTTCAAATGGTCGATGAGCTGCTGCTGGTACTTGCTCATCTTGAAGAAGTAGTTCTTTTCCTTCAGCCATTCCACCGGGCGGTGACTAATGGGATCGCACTTGTTTTCGTCCAGTTCGTCTTCGCCGAAGAAACGTTCTTCGCCAACGGAATACCAGCCTTCGTATTCCTTGGAGTAGATTTCGCCCTTGTCCCAGAGCTTCTGGAGGCATTCCTGAACGTAAGCCTTATGTTCGGGGTAGGTGGTACGGATAAAGAAGTCGTTGCAGATGCCCATCTTCTTCCAGAGATCTTCGAAGTGATGGTAGTATTCGTCAACATGCTGCTGCGGGTCCACTTCGCGCTTGGCGGCGGCACGCTGCACCTTCTGGCCGTGTTCGTCGGTACCGGTCAAAAAGAAGGTCTGGTAGCCCAGAATCTTGTGGAAACGAGTAAGAATGTCTGCAAGGACGGTGGTGTAGGAGTGCCCGATATGGGGGGCATCATTCACATAGTAAATCGGGGTAGTAACGTAAAAGTTCTTCATATGCGCCCAAATTTAAAAAAAGACCGGGGGCGTGGCCTCGGTCCTATTATAAAATTAGCTTTTTATAGTTGCTTAACCCATTAGAAAGTCAAGTCTACGCCAATACCCACCATCTGGTTTTCACGATCGTAGTTGTTCTTGCCGTAGGCTTCCTTGTCGCCCTTCCATTCGTAGTAGAAACTGTGGAAGTAGCCCAGGTTGATCTTCATCCAGTCGGTGGCCTTGAAGGCGATACCGCCGCCGTAGCTGTTGGCATCGACGTTCATGTTCATTTCGGTCAGGTACTTGTCGCTGACTCCAATGCGTGAGAACTGGGCGCCTGCGCTAAGAGTCAAGCGGGAGATGATATCCCATTCGAAGCCCACCAGCATTTCGTTGGTGCTTTCCAGGTACTTGTCACCACCGTTTGCGTAGTTGGCGGCGGCATCAAAGAACCTGTGGTAGCCAAGTGCGCCGCGAACGCCCTGCACGAATTCGAACTGGGCGCCCAGGGAAAGGTAGCTAGGCATGTCGGCATCGGTCTTTACGCCGTCTGCATAGTTGGGGAAGGAGGCGGCCAGCTGCTTGGGCATCTTCTTGGTGTCGTTTTCAAGTTCCATGCGGGTGCGGTATTCGAACTTGGCGGCGACAGTCAGGCGCTTGTAGCGTACGTCCATGCTGAGGATCGGGGTGACGCCGTAGCCGGTCTGGTCCACGTCCATTTCGGCTTCGCCCATGCCGAGTTTGGAAAGGTCTGCCTTGACCTTGTAGTTGTTGGTGGCGTAGTTGAAGCGGGCGCCTACGTAACCTGAAATGTAGTCGTTAAAACGGTAGGCGGAACCCAGGGTCCATCCGAAGATGTAGCTGGAACCTTCAAGTTCGGCACTTCCGCCCACATCGCTCAGGAGCTTGCCCGGAGTGGCGGGATTTGCAAGGGTAAAGGCGTCAAACATGGGGAGTCCGTCATCGTAAGTGACGGTGCCGCCACCACCGGCGATGGTGAATGCGCCAGAAACGGTGACGTTGTTGTGGTGCCATGCGGCCAGGAAACTGGGCATGCTGGGCACGAAGGCTTCGCCTACATATTCCTTTTCGGCGCCGGTGGCGAAGGTGGTGTTGATGATTCGCTTCTGCCAGACGGTCTGGCTGTTCAAGGAGATGTTCCAGGTCTTCTGGAATTCGGTGGTTCCTGCCGGGTTGGTGTAGACGGCGTCCACATCGGTGGAGGCATCGCGGGCGATACCACGTACGAAATGGGCGGACTGGTTGGTGTTATGGGTGAGGCCGCCTGCAAAACTGGGGGTAATGGCGCAGGGAAGGGCCACGAGGACTGCCGCAAATAACTTGGAGGTGCGGTTCATAAGGATGTTTCCTATGGTTGAAAAGTCGTTTTTGATGGTCAAAAACTCTTGCCAAAGATAGAAGAAATAGCTGATATTAATAATATAGAATGCTTATATAAATATTACGTAAGAAACAAAACACAGTTTCCGTGAAAAAAGTAAGAAACTGGTGTCAGGGTGTAAATTCGATACAAAGTGCCCCAAAAGTTCTTTTAACCGGCTTTGGTTCATTTCCCATCAGTATCTTGAAAATCTAGTTGCTAAATTTTTCGCTCTAATTGTTTTTCTAACTTGTCCTTTCGTGGAAAAGATTAGAGAGTATATTCCCGAGGATTCAATTTTTGAGCGGCTCCTGTTGCTGCTCGTGGTAATCGTCGCCATCAAGTTTCTTGTTTGGTCCTTTCACAAGGTGATCGGTCGTATGACCAAGCGCGGGCTGGACCCGGCGGCGGTGCCCCTGGTGACGGACCTGTTCAGGTATTCCCTGTATGTAATAGGCCTTCTTGTAGGGCTGAATATTTTTGGCGTGAATACCAATGGAATTTTGGCCATGATCGGTGCCGCGAGCCTTGCCATTGGCCTTGCCCTTAAGGATACCCTGTCAAATGTGGCTTCGGGTATTTTGCTTTTGTTCCTTAACCCTTTCAAGGCTGGGGATTATATTGAATGCGGAAACGTCAAGGGAAAGATTGGTGGTATCGGGTTGTTTAATACGACCCTCAAGACGACGGATGGCCTGTATGTCTCTGCCCCGAACAGTTCCCTGTGGGGTGCTCCCATTGTGAATTTCAGCCGCAATAAGGTTCGCCGACTGGATTTGTCCGTTGGGGTCGCCTACGGCGCTTCCTTGGACGAGGTGTTTGATATTTTCCGCAAGATGGTCGCCGCAGAAGATCGTTTCCTGAAGGATCCTGCCGCCGCGATCTTTGTTGAGAATTTGGCCGACAGCAGCGTGAACGTTTCGGTACGCGTGTGGGTTCGTGCCAGTGATTTCCCGAGCCTTAAACGGGAATATCTCGAGAAGATAAAGAAATTGCTGGACGAAGGCAAGATTGAAATCCCCTTCCCCCAGCAAGTGGTTTACCTGAAACAGGATT
This sequence comes from Fibrobacter sp. UWH5, assembly GCF_900142505.1. Taxonomy (NCBI): domain Bacteria; kingdom Pseudomonadati; phylum Fibrobacterota; class Fibrobacteria; order Fibrobacterales; family Fibrobacteraceae; genus Fibrobacter; species Fibrobacter sp. UWH5. The sequence goes on from NZ_FRBB01000013.1 coordinate 87,545, forward strand.
GACTTTTACTCTAGACTACATTTCGTGGAGGTTGTAGCCTAGCATGACTCGGCCGCCGTTGTTGGCAAATCGGGAAATCTCGATGGTGATGGGATCGTTTGTGACGGTCTCGAATTCCACCATTTCGAAGGTGTTGCCGTAGGACATGGAACGGTAATATTTCTTGGAACCGTTTGCCTGGGGGACAGCAACACTCAGGTCCAGATCTTGCTGAATTCGACCGTTTGCAATCTGGTAAATGCCGGAGTTCAGCCAGGAAATGGCGAGCTTGTATTTTTTACCCTTGACCAGGTTCTTCTCGACGAACTTGATGGGTCCATTTTTGAAGAAGTCGTTGTTGTCGCCGATCCAATAGCGGGAACGGTTGCCCTTGATCATACCGCTGAAATTGGGACGGAACATGCCTACTTCAGACCCGCCTCCGTTATAGTTGTCCTTGGTGTAGCGGTTCCTGAGGATGTCGCTAAGGCCGGATGTGAGCAGCAAGGCCTTGACAACTTCGGGATGCCACTTGTAGAACGGATTCTTGGAAATCAGGTCGGTCACCATGGCTGCGGCCAGGGTGGGGGCGGCGCTGGGGTTGGCGGTAACGGCATCGTGGTCTACGAACTGGCCTGTCATAATCTGGGTCACCTTCTTATGACCGTTCAGGTACAGGTAGGTCATGGCGGAGATTTCGGGCTTGACATAGCTGTATCCGTTCTTGAAGTACGGGTTTACATCGTCGTGGGGGAGCATTTCGCCATTGTAGTATTGGTAGGGGGCTACGGAAATGGCGTTGTTGGCCAGGGCGAAGTTGTTCCTTTCGGCCATGGTTGCGAAGTCGATGGTTCTGTTATGGTAGATGAAGTCGTCCAGGATGGCGGCTTCTTCGTCATAGGTCAGCTTGTAGGCTTCGTTATCCTTGAAGATGTAGCCGAAGTAGGAATAGTCATGGACGCCGACGGCAAGGTCTTCGTTTCTGGGGCTATCGGGAAGATAGGTGTAGAAGTCCACGCTGTTGGCGCATGCGGCGTCAAAAAGGTACACGTTGGCAAAGGGCGCGATGTCCATGGCCAGGGTTACGTTGTAGGTTAGTTCCTCGGTCCTGTTGTAGCCGCGGCTCATGCTGAGGTTACATCCTGTCTTTTGCGTAAAGTTGACGTAACCGGGGAATGCCGTACCTTGGCTCATGAAGAACATTTTTGTGGCGACACCGACATAGCCGTTGTCATGGGCGTAGTTTCGAATGCCGTAGACGGAGTTCAGGCCGTTCTTGGTCATGTACATTTCGTTGTCGACCCTGTAGAAACTGCCCTGGTAATTGTACATGTCGGCACCGAATATGACGGAGTAGGGTGTGGTCTCGTAAGGGTAGATGCCCCTGTAACGGACCTTGATCTGGGGCGTATCGTAGTCCCCGACTACGGAAGTGTAGTGGTCTTCGAAGTCCTGGACCCTGGTCTTGAATTCGCTAAGGGGAATGTTGGAGCGTTCGTTGAAATCGAAACGATCCGCGTAACCGGTACTGTTGTCGTTGGTGAAGGAGGCGACGACATATCTGCCCAGGCTGGGCTCCTGTTCATTGGGGTTGTAAAGGTCTGCCATGCTGTTGTACAGGCCGCTGTATCTGGTGGCCAGTGGCGTAGCTTCCTGGACCTTCGCCTTTTTCAGGAGGACGGGCTGCTTCTGGTTTGAACCCAGGGCTCGTCCTAGGACGTCCCTTTTGAGCCGTACTGTATTTTCGGAGGCGGAGGCACACAGGGCCAACGAACCTACGACTACCATTGTTGTAAGTTTTTTCATCTTTGTTCCTTTGTTTGTTACCCTACACAAAAAGATGTGTAAAAACTAATAAATTATACAGTTGTTTCTTAACTTGTACTAAACTATACGTTGTTTTTGTTTACAACAAAGAAATAGAACTTCTGGATGGGCGCAGGATTTTTTTGGGGAAAAAGAAAAAGGCTTCTGGAGTGAACCAGAAACCTTTGAAAATACCCGGATCGCGATTCGAACGCGAGTCTGATCCTTAGGAGGGACCCGTTCTATCCAACTGAACTATCCAGGCAACAACTACGGCGGGGCCTTAGGCCTACTGCCATAAGCGCAACCAAATATAGTATAATTTTTTTGTGGGCGGGAGAAAATACTATCTTTTTGAACGTGAAGAAATCCTTTGTTGTTCTTATCGCGATTTTTGGCGTATTGCTTCTGCTGCCCTTTACTGTGCAGACGGTGGTTGATTTTTGTGGTACCTCCGATGAAGAGGCTGATTCTTCTGTTTCTGGCGGTCCGCGGCTCTTGTCCTTTGACATTTTCAAGGATACTTTTTACGGGCCTTTCAAGCGTGAAGCTTCCATGGTGGATAACGCCCGCAAGTTGAAGGCTGCCTGGCATGACGCCCGTGAGAACGTTGCTGCCGGCTCCAATGAGGGGGAACTGTCCCAGAATCTGGAACCTGTGGTAAATGCCCTTTCGGATCTTGAATCTGCGACTTTTGCGGTAAATACTTATGCGCAGCTGGACACGGCTGACGATGACTACAAATTGCTCCGCCGTGCTGACACTCTGTTGTATGTTCTGGAAGATGAACCGGAACATTTCCCGGAACTGGATTCCTGTTTGCGCGTGATTACGGAACGCTTTAGTGATTTTTCTGTATTGCGCGCCTTGGATGGTATTAGACGTTATGGTGTCTGGAAGGGAAGCTATCTCAGGGCTTTCGAAAAAACTGTGGAAAATGAAAATGCCTTGGTTCTGGCCATTCGTCCCAAGTACCAGCTGACGGTGTGGAAACTGTTCAGTGAGCCGGGCGAGAAGGTGGTCCTGGGGAATAATCCAGCAGATCTTTCTTCTGACCCGTGGCTTTATTACCGCCAGGATGTGGAATTTCTGGTTCAGCCGTCTCCGTTTGATGAACGCGCAGCCAAGTTAGACGATCCCATTAAGGCAATCCAAAAATTTAGGGACCAACTGAAGGCCAAGGGTGTGGAACTTCTGGTGGTGGTGGTTCCTGGTAAACCCTGCATCTACCCGGAACGACTGACCGGAGATAATGATATTAAGCCTGTGATGGGTGGCGGCGACTATAGAGGTCATGGCAAGACCGTTCTGGACAGCCTTACTGCCCTGGGCTTCAATACGGTAGACCTTTACACTCCCTTGTGGGCGGCCAAGGCCAACGATGGTGAACTGGGTGCCCTGTACTTGAATGACGATACCCACTGGACTCCTCGAGGCGCGGAACTGGCTGCCTGGGAAATCTACACCAAGGTTCAGAAGATGGTGGAAGATAGTCTGGTTGATGTGGGACCGGAATCTATAGAGTATGATGTTCAGGATAGTGCCGCAGACCGTATGGGTGACATCGGAGAAATGAGCGGCCTGAACAAGTTCAATGTGTTTAAGTCCCAGAAGGTGATGGGCCATGTGGTTGTCCCATTCAAGGATGATTTCCGCAATGCGAAGATCCTGATTCTCGGGGACAGTTTCAGCCGAATTTACCAGACGGATTCCCCGGTGAACGCCGGCTGGATCGCGCATTTCGCCAAGGACATGAAGCGTCCGGTGGCAAGCATTGTAAGCGATGGCGGTGCAAGTACCTTGGTCCGCGAAAAGCTGGCTCGTCGAGCTGGTGTGCTGAAGGGCAAGAAGCTCTTGATCTGGGAATTTGTGGAACGCGATCTGCGCTTTGGCGCAGAAGGCTGGAAGACGGTAGACTTTTAATCAAGGAAGTTGTGTATGGCAAGACGTGGAACTCCCACTCCGGGACAGGCAATTTTGGAAGGCATCGAATGGCTTAAGATGGACAAGGCTGAATTCGCCCGTCGCATCGGCGTGTCTATGGAAATGTTGGAAGCCCTGATTGCTGGAACCCAGCCCATTACTGCGGACCTGGCTTCTGCACTGGAATCTGTAACCGGCAGCCCCGCCGCCTACTGGAAAATGCTGGAAAGAAAATCAAAGAGCAGTGGTGAGCCATGAGTAATGAGCGGTGAGTTTAAGTAAGGCGCCTCCGGCGCGAATATTTAGCTCAAAGCTCGATGCTGATAACTCATATCTTATTTCTAAACGACTGGATCCTTCGACTACGGCCTTACAGGCCTTCGCTCAGGATGACTCCTCGTACCTCAAACCTCAAACCTCGTACCTGTCTTATGAATATTGTTGATGCTGTTTCTTATATGTGCGATTTGGCCAAGGGCCAGGCTCAGCAGTTTGATGTAATTGCTTCTACTTCCCATTCTGAAGGTCTGTCCGTTTTTCAGGGACAGGTACAGAATACAGAAATTTCTGACTCCGTCGGTCTCGGTGTCCGCGTGATCAAGGATGGCCATCCGGGTTATGCCTATACGGAACGTCTGACCAAGGAAGCGGTGGCGCAGACTTTGAAGGATGCTCTCTGTCATACTCAGTGGACGGAGTCCATCGATATCCAACTGCCCAAGCCTGTGGAAATGCCGGATGAATATCCCAACTACAACCCGGCCCTGGAATCCCTGAACTTGCAGCAGATGAAGGACTTCTGTATCGAACTAGAAAAAGAGACCTTCGCGAAGTCCAAGGAAATCGAGAACATTCCGTACCTGGGTGCGGATATGACTTCGGGTTCCTCGGTAATTGCAAATAGTGAAGGCGTGTTTTATAAGGGCAAGTCCAACTCCGCTTCTGTGGGGGCGGGTGCCGTGGCTGTCCGTGACGGTATCAAGAAGTTGGGCAATTTCGTGAAGTCGGGCCGTGACTGGAATCAGTTCAGCATCGATGAAATTGCCACAAGGGCCGCCGAATACGCTACCGAACTGTTCGGTGCCAAGAAGATCGAGGGCGGCAAGATTCCCGTGGTGTTCTCGGAAAGAGTTTCTGCCCGCATTGTGGGAATGTATTGCTCCGCTTTCGAAGCCGAAGCCATGCAGAAGGGACAGTCCCGCCTGGCCGGCATGGAAGGTCAGATGGTGGCTGGCGAAAAGTTCTCCATCGTTAACGACCCTCAGGGCGAATTGTTCCAGCACAAGTACCGCTGCGACTCCGAAGGCTGTGTGGCCAAGCGTGTGGAAGTGGTAAAGAACGGCGTGTTCAACGAAGCCCTCTACAATCTTGAGACGGCGGCCAGGGCTGGCCGCGAGACCACCGGCAATGGCGCCCGCGATTTCGGCAGCAAGATGGGGACTTCCTTTAACAACTTGCTGGTTCCCGCAGGTGAACTGACTACGGCCGGTTTGCTGAAGCTGTTCCCCAAGTGTCTGCTGGTTGTTCGCCTGGAAGGTGGCTCCGGCTGTAACGCCATTAGCGGTGAACTGTCTATGGGCGCTCACGGTTTCTGGTGCGAAAACGGCGTCATCCAGCATCCTGTAGATGGCGTGACCCTCAGCGGCAACTTCTTCGACATCATGAAGAACGTGGTGGATGTGGGTAGCGAATACCGGGACCCCTTCGGAACCTACATGGTGCCGGCATTAGCCGTAAGCGAACTCAGCGTTAGCGTTTAAAAAAAACGAGCCTGCGGGCTCGTTTTTTTAGTTATGAGTTATGAGCTGTGAGCAGTTAGCTAAAGTAAGGCGCCTTCGGCGCTATTATAATGACTCTTTGCTCAATGCTGAAAACTGATGGCTGAGTAGGGCGCTTCCGGCACGATTATCTAGCTCAAAGGAGCCGCAGGCTCCGCCCTCATCCCTCGTACCTCACACCTTTGCTTGCTTCTTCTGACGGTAGATCATTACGATCAGCCAGATGAGGCCGCTAAGGACCATGACGCTGCAAAGCGTCTGGCCGCGGCTCATGCCGAAGAGGTCGTTACGTCCAAGGTGTGCGTCAGACTTTCTGAAGAACTCGATGAAGAAGCGGAAGAGGCCGTAGCCCATCAGGTAGAGGCAGGGCATCTTGTCCTTGAGCAGCGGGATGCGCCTCAGGTTGTACAGGAGCACGAACAAGATAACACCCTCGAAGCACATTTCATAAAGCTGGCTGGGGTGGTGGAGGATAGGGTTGGCCAGTGAGCTGTCGTGGGCCAGGGGGAAGTACATGCCGATGGCGCTTGTCGTCACTTCACCGTAAAGTTCCCCGTTGATGAAGTTGCCCCAACGGCCCCAGGTATAGGCCAGGGGAGCTGCCAGGAAGCATAGGTTCAGGCCCTGCCAGACATCCATCTTGTTTCGCTTGAGACCGATAATGGTAAAGACGATGCCCAGGATGAGTCCGCCGTGGTAGCTCATGCCGGCGATACCGCTAAAGTGGTATCCCAGGGCGTCGTGGGTCATGGGCAGCAGGATTTCGGTGGGGTTGGCCAGGTAGTAGCCAGGCTTGTAGAAGATCACATAGCCCAGTCGTGCGCCCAGGATGATACCGGCGATAATCCAGGTGAACAGGCTGTCGAACTGGTCCTTGGTGTAGCCCAGCTTGTCCTTCTTGTTGATGTGCCACAGCGTAAGGTAGGCTGTGACGAAGGCGAAGATGTACATGATGCCGTACCAGCGCACCGGGAAGTTGCCAAGTTCAATGGCGGTACCGTCAAAGTAAGTGGGAATCAAGTTCCACCAAGATAAATCCATGTTGTTCTCCTATTTCTTCTTTCCGCCAGTGACGTACTGGTGGGCCCAATAATTGATTAGCATGCCGGCCACCTGGGTGGTGGGCTGGGGGCGCAAGCCCTGGTTGTCGTAAATCTGCAAAACTACGATGATGATCGCCTTGCTGGGGTCTTCCTTGCTTTCGGCGAATCCCATGAACCAGTCGTAGCGGCCCTTGGGGTCGGAACCGTCCAGGGAGCCTGTCTTGCCGCCGATGTTCAGGGCGTTATAGTTCTTGCGGGCCATGTGCCTGGTGGAGATGTTCTTGCGGGCGGTGCCGTGGGTCACGGAGCGGATCATGGCCTGACGGAGTCCGTAGTAGGTGTTTTCGCTGAACTTGTTCACGTCCAGGGCCAGGCGGGTCTTGGGGGCGTAGCCGTCGAGGTCCGGGGTGGTGGACCAGGGGATTTCAAGAGGCTTCTTCATGAGGATGGCGCGGACCTGCGCGGCGGCCTGTAGGGGCGACAGCGTGGTGGCTTCGGTGAAGCCACAGCTGGCTTCGGCTAGCCCGTAGCCAGTGTCCGGCGGCGTAAAGCTGGACCTGCCCGGAAGTCCTGCGGCGTAGTTCATGTTGTAACCCAGGTTGCGGGCGGCGGCCTTAAGCTTGCTTGCTCCCACGTTCATGCCGATGAGGGCCAGGGGCGGGTTGTAGGAATGGGCGTAGGCGTCCTGCATTTCTACGGTGGGGCCATGATAATTCTGGGGAACCCTGAGCTGGTTCTTGTAAAGATGGTGGGCGCGGCCGATGAGCGGGATCGAGGTGTTCAGGGCGTAGCGGTTGCTTTCCATGGCGGCGGCGATGGTGATTGTCTTTGCCAGGGAGGCGGCGGGGAAGGTGTTGCGGGTCAGGTAGTCCGGCTGGTTCTGGACAGCGTTGTTCTTGCGTTCGCCCCAGGCCATGATTTCGTTGCTCTTGGCGTCTACGATCAGGATGATGGCGTTTTCGGGCTTGAATCGACGGAGCAGGTTGTCGATCTTTTCGGCCATGAACACGTCTTTCTGGCTCTTGATGTGGGCGCTGTCGATGATTTCTACGGCAGGCGGGTTGGATGGGGCGATTTCTGCAGTTACCGCCATCTGTGTATTTTCGATGTCTTCGGCGGTGGGCCCTTCGAACATCTTTGCGGATTCAGACGGACCGGCTGCTTTTATCTCTTGCGCCTGATTGCCTGCGGCAACTTCTTCCTTGTTATAATCGTTAGCGGGCTCTGCCTGAGTCTCCACCTTTAACTCGGCGGCTTCCGCCCCGGAAATCTTGTCTTTATAGATACACGAACCGATGCCTGCGCAAATTCCAATGAAAACGAAGATGGCGATGGCGCGGTTCCTCATGCGGACTGCATAGGGGAGTCGGTTAGGTTCTTCGTAAGGTTTGATGGTCATTTAAACGTTCTTTACAAATATCGTTTTTCGGTAGTATTCCAGTTCGGCGATGCTTTCGCGGATGTCGTCCAGGGCCTGGTGCTTTTCCATCTTCTCGAATTCGGGGAGGTTGGGGTACCAGCGGAAGGTCAGTTCCTTGATGGAGCTGACGTCGACGTTTCGGTAGTTGAGCCATCCGGAGAGCTTGGGCATGTACTTGTAGAGGAATCGGCGGTCCTGGGTGATGGAGTTGCCGCAGAGTACGTTGCCCCGTTCCTGGGTAAAGGGCTTGATGAAGTCCAGTGTCATTTTTTCGGCGTCGGCTACGGTGATTTTCGATTTGCGGCAGCGGTCCACCAGGCCACTCTGGGTGTGGTGGCGGGTGTTCCAGGCGTCCATGCCTTCGAAGATGTTTTCGGTCTGATGAATTGCGATGACGGGGCCTTCGGCCAGGATCTTCAGGTTTCCGTCGGTCACGATGGTTGCCACTTCAAGGATTACATCCTTTTCTGGGTCCAGCCCGGACATTTCCAGGTCCATCCACACGAGGTTCGGCGCACTTTTAATTCTTACCATAGCGGGGGCAAATGTAGATTATTGTTTGTCAATGCTTTGGAAACGTTTTTAAAGGTGGCGTGGTTTTGGCGTGGTGACCGAAAATGGGGCTGCTTCAATCCTGATGTAAGATTTCTGTAAGTTTTTTATTATAATTTTTTCGCGGTCTCGCCAATGGTGTGACTTTAATCAACAAAATGAAATTTCTACATTTGGTAATAGTTAACTGACTCAAATCTTAACCTTTGGGAATATATGGAAGAAGTTGTAATCACTGGTATGGGCTGCGTTTCTGCCCTTGGTAACTCTCCCGACGTTCTTTGGGACAGCCTCCTCGCAGGTAAGTCCGGCATCACCCCGATCACTCGCTTTGATGCAACCAACTTTACCACCAAGTTCTCCGCTAGCGTGAACGAATTCGTTGCTGACGAATACTTCAGCTCTCGCGACCAGTCCCGCTACTCCCGTAGCATCCAGTATGCCGTTTACTCTGCATACAAGGCCCTGGCCGATGCAGGTGTCGATCCTGCTGCAGAAGATCCCAGCCGCGCCGGTGTGATCATCGGTTCCGGTATCGGTGGCATGAAGATTTACACCGACACTTGCGTTGCCTATGCAACTCGCGGTCCTAGCCGTGTGTCTCCGTTCTTCATTCCCATGGCTATCACCAATATGCCTGCCGGTGAAGTTTCTAACCGCATTGGCTGGATGGGCCCCTGCTTCGCAGTGACCTCCGCTTGCGCTACTTCCAACCACGCTATCGCTGCCGCCTACGACGCTATCCGTCTGGGCCGTGCCGACATCATGCTGGCTGGCGGTGCCGACGAAACCGTGAACGAAGTTGCTGTTGCCGGTTTCTGCTCCATGAAGGCACTGTCCAAGCGTAACGACGATCCGACCACCGCTTCCCGCCCGTTCGACGTTGACCGCGACGGTTTCGTTATCGGTGAAGGTGCTGGCGTGCTCGTTCTCGAAAGCCTTTCTCACGCTCAGAAGCGTGGCGCAAAGATCCTCGCCCGCGTTGCCGGTGTTGGCATGAGCGCCGACGCTCACCACATGTCCGCTCCTCGTGAAGACGGTGAAGGCGTTCGCATGGCTATCGAAATGGCTCTCCGCGATGCTAAGATTTCTGCTTCCGACGTTGGCTACGTCAACACCCACGGTACTTCTACTCCGCTGGGCGACGTTGCTGAATGCTCCGCTCTCGAAAAGGTCTTCGGTCTCCGCGACACTCTGAAGATCAACTCTTCCAAGTGCATGATCGGTCACGCTCTCGGTGCTGCCGGTGCTCTCGAAGCAATCATCACCATCAAGTCTCTCCAGAACCAGATGATCCACGCTACCACCAACGTGTTCAACCAGGACGAACGTATCCACTTTGACGTTTGCGCCAACAAGAACACTGCTCATAGCTTCAAGTACGCTATGTCCGATGGCTTCGGCTTCGGTGGCCACAACAGCGTCGTGCTCCTGGCTAAGGACTAATGAGACCGCTCGGCCTTTTGGCCCTTCGGCTCAAATCTGATTTTAGGAAACCTCTTGGCTTATGCCGAGAGGTTTTCTATTTTTGCAGCCCGATGAAAAGAGTGTTGAAATATATGCTTGCCGGTGTGCTGGCTGGAACTGGTGCGGCTCAGGCCGACAGCTTCCTTGGTCCCATGACCTGGCGAGATTCCACCTGGGATTACCGCTCCGAGGATCCTCAGGAAAATCACGAGTTCAGTGCCCTGAAGCTGACGGGCGTGGCCTCTACGACCCTGATCGCCTACGGTGCAGCCTACTGGCTTGTCTTTGACAAGGGCTGGTGGGGCGAGAACGGCAACGATTTCCACTTTGAAAACGATTTTGACTACGCCTTGAACCTGGACAAGCTGGGGCATTTTGCCTCGGGTGTGGCTCTGGGCGAATTCTTCTACGAAGGTTACCACTGGGCTGGTGTCTCGGAATTCTATTCCTACCTGTTCGCTGGTCTTTCTGCCATGTCCACCCATATCGCCATCGACATCAAGGACGGCTTCGCTCCCAGCTGGGGTTTCAGCATCTTTGACGTTCTGTCCGGGTCCCTTGGCGGTTTCTTGCCTATGGCAGAACGCTATGTTCCGCTGTTCAAGTATGTGGACCTCAAGTGGAGCTACTGGATCAATACCAAGGTTTACTACCGCCAGGACCACCAGGCTTCAGACGGCATCTTTACCGACGACTACGTGAACCAGACTTACTGGGCTAGCTTCAAGCCTTACCGCATGCTGCCCGCCGCAGCCCGCGCCTATTACCCCAGCTGGCTTGCCATTGCCGTGGGTCTCAGCATTGACGAGGGCGTCTTCATCAAGCATTACGAGGGAACGCCCCATCGCGAAGTCTACATCGCCCTGGACTACGACCTTGAAGCCTTCCGGCCCCAGAGTCGTCTGGCCCGCCAAATTGTGCGTTACTTGAACTACTTCAAGTTCCCGGCTCCCACGGTGCAGGTTTACCCCGAAGTCCACTGGTACCTGATGTACCCCATCAAGTTTTAAAAAAAAAGCGGGGCGAATTTAGTTATTTATCCTTTGCATTGCAAAATGGGGAAAGAAATATATCTTTAGTTGCATGAATAAAATTTTCGTTCCCTTTCTTTGCTTCTTCCTGCCCACTTTAGCAATATCCGTGCCTGTCACGGGTTCTTTTACGGATTCTCGAGACGGTCAGACTTACAAAACCGTCAAAATTGGCTCAAAAACGTGGATGTCCCAGAATTTGAACTTTAAGTCCGAAGGGAGTGCCTGTTACGATAACAGTGACGAAAACTGTAAAAGGTACGGCAGACTGTATGCATTTTCATCCGCTGTAAAATCCTGCCCCCGAGGCTGGCATCTGCCCGATAACGACGAATGGACCATGTTCAAACGCTTTATCGAAGATAGCGACGGAAAGGAAGAAGCATGGGTCAGCCTAAAGTCCAGGGACAAATGGGACGGCTCCGACCGTTATGGTTTCGACGTGGTTCCGGCAGGGAAGGCTACGGATGAGTTTGTAGATCTGGGTGTGTCTGCCCATTTCTGGAGCGCTACCGAAGAAGATGGTGATGCCTTTGGTTGGCATCTGGCTCCTCCGGGGGACTTTTCCAGGGATTTCGATATCAGCACCAATATGTACTCGGTGCGTTGCCTACGCGATTAGCGTGAGCGTCCTTTTTACTTGAATTTGGCTGTGTAGGTGGCCCCGGCCGATGCGTAGACAAAACGGGGATTCTGGGTGGATCCATCTTCCCATTCTACGAAGATGCCGCCGTTTCCGCTGGCTGTCAACTTCATGGGGTGACCGTTAAAGAAATTGCCTGTGTAGCTCTGGCTGGGCAGGGCGATATCATCTAGCAGCACTGTTCCCAGTCCTGTGGCGCTGATGGTCATCTTCACCAGGGATTCAAGGCCAAATTCGTTCTGGAATTCCTGGATGACCTTGCTGTCCCTGCTGCGGGACCAGGTCTTGAGGCAGGAGCCCGTATATTCAAATCCGTTGTTGCAACTGTTGGTGTACCATAACTGAGCCCTGGGGAATTTATTCATATCGCGGGTAATATCGGAAATGGGCATGGTGGATACCATCTTGTCGACAGCGGTTTCAACCTTTGCGGAATTGACAAAACTGTTGTACAGGACGGCAGCCCTGTTTATGAAGGTGCGCCTGAAGTTCTCGTTCTTGATAATGTTGTTGTACAGGTTGTGGAAGCAGAGGCTGTTGCTGGACTTGTAGCAGGATCCGCTTGTGGTTCCGCCGTTCTTGATCCATGTAAATATGTTGGTGCTCTGGCCAAAACCGCTAACGTTCCAGGTCCAGTCAAAACCGTGGTCGATGTCGAAGGCCATGAACTTCCAGGGCTGTTCTACGGAGTGCCAGGCACGAAGGTTGTTGTTGGGCCAGTCTCCGTTGTGGTAGTAGATTTCTGCCGCCATGTAGTCAACGTAGCTGGCGATGTCCAGCATGGTTCCCAGGGTGATGTAGTTGGCGTCTATGGTCAGGTCGTTATTGACGGCGTAGTTCAGCATGCTGATGTAACCTTCGCTGGTACCACCGCTGGCGCTGATATCCGTGTTCGTATGCTTGATGACGTCCACGCCCTTGGAATCGATTCCGTAGTTGGTCTCTACGAAATGTTCGTTCAACTTTTCACGCATGTCGTGAATGCCGTAATAGACTCCGTTATAGAAAACCACCACCTGGCGAGAACGCTGGTAATCCACATGGGTCCCTTCCAGCAGGCTTACGGCCATGGGGTCTTCGATGTAGTCGCTGACAAAGCGGTTGCCGTTGTTGCGGAGGTTGAATGCCTTGAACTTTTTCTTTTCGGGGCGGGTGTCAAAAAGCGGGTACTTCAGACGGCCGTCCTGGTATTCCTTGCGCATGGCGATCGAAACGGATTTCTTGATCTGGTTTCGGCTCCAGCCGCCCATGATGGAAATCCCGGCGTCAATTTCGAAATCCTTCTGGGTGGAACGGCTGCCGTTGGCGAAGTATTCGACATGTACCGGGTACTCCACGTCTTCCCAGAACTTGGCGGAGTAACAGGGGTCCGGGGAGCATTTGGGGGCCGCGACGTAACCGTTGAAATATTCCGGAGCCACGCTGATGGCCACTACGGGCATCGAAATGGTTTCGTTGATAAAGTAGGTCTGGGTTTCCTTGGCGACGATGTCGTTACCGATAAATTCGTAGCAGCGAACGGCAGTTGTAGAAGAGATGTTCTTGTTGCTTGCCTGGGCCGTGGCACTGGTGGGTTCGGAACCGTCGTAAGTGCAACGGATCACACCGCCATTCTTCGGGGTAGGGGCGGTCAGGGTAAAGGCTGAGTAGAATCCTGCCGGCGGAAGGGCTGAGGCCGGAGTCTCGGTTTTCTGCGACGAGGAGCTTGCCTGTGATGCAGATGATTTTGGGACGTCAATAGAAGAACTGCTAACCGGTTTGACGGAACTGTCAGATGAATCCGTCTTACTGTCAGAAGATTTACCGCTGGCTATCGAACTGGAGGATGTCTTGAACAGAGACATGTCTGAACTGGACCTGAAAAGGTCGGAAGGAACATCGATGTCTACCGGGTCGCCTAGAACACCGTCCTTGATGGAAACGGTAACGATTTCTTCGTAGTTTTCGCTAGAACAACTTGCGAACAGGAACGAGATAACCGCCAGTGACGGTATCAGGGAGAGAATGCTCTGGCGAAACTTTAAATGCATACATTTAATTTAATTAATCCCTCAGACAGCGGACTCCGGCTGTTGTGCCTTTATCGGCGTACGAGGGGGTAAGCGTCGTCAATTAATTATGAGGTATGAATTACGAGTTATGAGATTTAGCTACGTGGCGTAGCCGCCAAATTTTAACCTCGAAGCGAGCCCCGCGAGCGCCCTCGAACCTCGTGCCTCATCAACAATTTCTATCTTCTTTCTTTGGAGTGAACAAATGAATCGACTGTTACCTTTTGCCCTGGCCCTGTTCGCGGCAACCATGTTCTTTACCGCCTGCGGTGACGACGACAGCAGCAGCTTCGTTGAACCGGAAAAGGAATCCTCGTCTAGCGAAATCCTGAGCGGCGGCGACGGGACCAGTGACGGCAATGGAGACAAATCTAGCAGCAGTGTCTCGTCTTCGACTACGAACAGCTCTTCCTCCGCAAAATCCAGCTCGTCCACGGACTCCATGAGCAGTTCTTTGAATGGATTGATTCCGGAATCTTGCGAAGAAAAGGATGAGAATCGTATTTTGACCATTTATGATACTGGGGAGAGATATGTTTGCAAGAGTGGTCAATATGTCAAGATTGAGTCCAGCAGCTCTAGTAAAGTAAAGAAAACGTGTTCCGCAGATGAAGAGGGAACAACTCGGAGAGAGGATGGGATGCGATTTGTCTGCGAAGATGGATATTGGGTCCCAGTGGAATCATCTAGTTCGGCTGTGCCCACTAGCAGCTATTTCGACATGACGAACCAGTTTAACGAGAAGGTGTCATACGGCGAGTTCACCGACCCGCGCGACGGACACAAGTATCGTACGGTGAGCTTGTATGATGACACCTTCGAGAGAACCTATGTTATCTTTGCCGAAAACCTGAATTATGGTAAGATGGTGTCTGGCGGTACGGTGCAGGGAGACTCCACGAAGTACTGTTACGATGACGACCCGTGGTACTGCGAGAACGGCTGGGGCGGTCTCTATACCTGGAGCAATGCAATGGGCTTTCCTGCCGTATGTGACAGTGTATCCATCAGTGCGGAGGCCTGCTCGCAAAAATTTGTTTATCCCAGTGGATATGGACAACCCCAGAACTATGTCCAGCATCAGGGAATCTGCCCGGAGGGCTGGCACATTGTTAATGCTGGAGAATGGGCTCATTTAGACCAGAGAACAGGTGGCAGTGTCGCCCACTATATGGGCTCGAAGGTCGCCGGCTTCGGTAGCAACAACTACGGCCTGTCGATACTGCCTGCTGGGTATTGGTTGCGTTACGAAAATAACACCACTCTTTATAAACTTATAAAGGTACAGACGTTTTTCTGGTCGCCGCAGCAATCAAAAGATTATCCTGAAAAAGCGCATCTCATCTCAATTGATTCACAAGAAATGGCTCGTCTTAGCGAAGAGCCTAAATCAAAACGAGCGTTTTCCGTCCGCTGTGTAAAAAACTACTAACTATAACAAGATTTTAAACAAATTAATAAAGCCTTTTTGGAGAAAGGCTATAGGGGTTATGTGTCTAAATTCAACAAGAAGAACAAAAAGTCTAAGAAAAACAACCGCAATAATTACAAAATTGAGTCTCTAGAACCAAGACTCTTGATGGACGCTGCGTAAAAATGATGCTCACATATAAATTTTTTATTTTTCAAACGAGTTATGACAAGGATATTTGAATGAACCTGCTCAGAATTTTTTGCCTTGCCCTGTGCGCCATGTTGACTTTCTTCTTTACCGCCTGCGGTGACGACTCCGGGAGTGGCGCAAGCGACGAAATTTCCGTGAACTCGAGCGACGACGAAGGCCTCGACGCCGCCTCCAGCACAAGTGTCACAGCTGGCGAAGCCAATGAATCCAAGAAG
>NZ_FRBB01000043.1:0-2178 GCF_900142505.1 Fibrobacter sp. UWH5
ATCTTAACTTCCAGAAAAGTTAACACTAGAAGCGCTATTTGAAGGTCCGTTTGCGAAAATTCTAAAAATTTTCAGGAAAACCTCTTGCAACGGTCCTTTTTCTTTATTAGATTTATAGTCCTAACTAGGACTATTCCGAAGAAAAGCGAGGCCCGAATGCACCCCGACGTACACATCGACATTCCCGATGTTCCAGGACTCATCACGAAAAAAGTCGTCAAGGGCGTCACCTACATGTACTACGAATACGGTCGCACCTATTCGAAGGAGAAAAAGTACACTTCCGTACAGCGGGCGTGCATCGGCAAGATCGATGCCGACGGGAAAATGATTCCCAACGCGAACTGCAGGAAGTACCTGCCGCAGTTCCTGCCCGGCGAGGCGCAACGCGAGCGCGTCAGCAGCTGTCTGCGGACGGGCGCATTCCTGGTCCTCCGCAGAATCGTTGACGAAAGGCGGCTGGTCGAATGCCTGCTGCGCCCCTTCACGCCGAAGGACGCCGCGCTGGTTCTCGACATCGCGTTCTACTCGCTGATAACCGAGGGCAACACGGCCCAGCACTATCCCGACTACACCTACAACCATCCCGTTTTCACGGAAGGGATGCGCCGCTACTCCGATTCTAAGGTTTCCGAATTTCTTCAGTCGATGAAACCGGAGCAGATCAACGGATTCCTGCACGTATGGAACCTGTACCGCGAAAAGTCCGACCGCATCTACATTTCCTACGACTCCACGAACAAGAATTGTCAGGCGGGAGACATCGCCATGGTGGAATACGGACACGCCAAGGACAACCGGAGCCGTCCGATTTTCAACTACGCGATTGCATTCGACCAGACCAACAGCGAACCGCTCTTTTACGAGGAATATCCCGGCAGCATCGTGGATGTTTCGCAGCTGCAGTTCATGCTGTCGAAGGCCGAAGGATTCGACTACCGCAACGTGGGCGTGATCCTTGACCGTGGCTACTTTAGCCGCGCGAACGTCGCGTACATGGACGCTCACGGAATTGAATTCGTGATCATGGCGAAGGGGCTCACCCGTATCGCCAGGGAACTGGTGGAAGGCGTACGCGGGACGTTCGAGGACGACCGTGACTGCTTCGTAAGGGAATACAAGGCTTACGGCACGACCGTCAGGCGCAAGCTCTACGATGACGATTCCCGCGAGCGCTACTTCCACATCTTCTACGGCAATGAGCGGCAGGCTCACGAGCGGACGGTACTCGAGGACCGCCTGGAAAAACTTAACCGCTATCTCGAAGGCCTCGAGAATACCGAGGCGCAGATTCCCGACGTGGTGAGCGAATACTTCGAACTCGTCTACGACAAGAAGGGAACCTTCCTCTATGCCAACGAGAGGAAGGACGTGATCAGGCGCGAGATCCGCCTGTGCGGTTACTTTGTCCTGATCACCTCGGAAGAAATGTCTGCAGTCGAGGCGTTGCGTCTTTACAAGGGACGCGACGCGACGGAAAAGCTTTTCCGTGGCGACAAGAGCTACCTAGGTAACGCGAGCCTTCGTGTATGCAGCGAGTCGGCTGTCGCGGCAAAGATATTCATCGAATTCGTGGCGCTCATCATCCGCAACAGGCTGCACAACTACCTGAGCAACGCAAAGCTGAAGAACGAGAAGAAGGCGAACTTCATGAACGTGCCTTCGGCCATCCGCGAGCTGGAAAAGATCGAGATGATCCGTCGCGGCGATGGGATCTACACGCTGGACCACGCGGTGACCGCGACGCAGAAGGAGATTTTGCGGGCCATGGGTCTCGATGAAAGATTCATTATCGGTGAAGTTGAAGAACTCTCAAAGGCTATCCAGAAAGTCGAAAGCGAGGCGGTGAAGAATGGTGAAGGCTAGAAAGAAACGGAGCGCGGTCTCCATTGACAGCAAGATCGCCAAGGCGAAAACGAAACTTGAGAAGGCCCGCGCCCGCTGCGAAAAACTTGAGGACGAGTTCAGGGAACTGCTTGACAAGCGCGACAGGCTACGGATGGAACAGCTTTCCGAGGCGATGAAGAACAGCGACAGGACCTTCGAGGAAATCCTGAACTTCATCAGGAAATAGAACCCAAGTTCAGACCGGCGGATTGCATCGGTGCGAAAATAGCACCGGTGTTTGGACGTGTTTTAAAAGTGCGTTTTTAGTGTTAAAAACGGCGGAAGTTGAGA
>NZ_FRBB01000046.1:0-1555 GCF_900142505.1 Fibrobacter sp. UWH5
TGTCTTATCCTGAAAAAAGTTGACACTATACAAAAAGGCAGGTATAGTGCAAATGGAGACAAAACAGGTCACAAAGTCGGTTCTCGCATACGACGAAAACGGCAACCATTTTTGGAAGGACGTGGTCAAGGAAAAGTTCATCTTTGACGACGAGGACCGGATAAAAATCGTCGCCGAATACAACGCGGGCAGGATGACCGCGGCGCAGATCGCGGAGAAATACCACCTCAGCAGCAAGCAGGTTCTCTTCAGCTGGATGGACAAGTACCTGCGCGAAGAATCGCTATCTTTGGAGAACCAAGACGGAGATGCGATGGCGAAGCCGCCCGAAGAACGGATAAGAGAACTGGAGCTGGAGAACAAGCGCCTGCAAAAGGCACTGGAGGCCGAGACGCTGAGGTCCAGGGCCTTCGACACGATGATCGAGCTTGCCGAGAGCAAGTTCAACATACCCATCAGAAAAAAATCTGGCACCAAACGGTAGGCCTGCTGCGCACGCGGCTTCCGGGAACTTCCCTGGAAGCGCTCTGCGGACTGTTTGGTTATAGCAGGCAGGCGTTCTACAAGAGGGATGACGACGACTTCGGGAACGAGGCTGTCGAGTCCATGGTCCTGGACGCAGCCAGGGAATATCGCACGGCCTGTCCGGGCATGGGATGCACAAAAATCTACAGACTGGTCGCAGGCAAGCTTGGCGGCACGGGCCGCGTGCCCGGTCGCGACTCCTTCACGGAACTCCTCCGCGAGAACGGCCTGATGGTAAGGATGCGCCGCCGTCGGCACTACAGGACTACATACTCGGATCACAACTACCGGAAGTACAAGAACCTGATCAAGGGAGTCGTCCCCAGCCGTCCGAACCAGATATGGGTCGCCGACATCACCTATGTCGAGACGGACGAGGGCGTGTGCTACCTGTCCCTCGTAACGGACGCCTACTCGCACAAGATCGTGGGCTGGGCGCTCGGCCCGACGCTGGAGACACGCTACCCTCTGGAAGCCCTGAGGATGGCACTCGCGCAGGTTCCCGAATCATCGTTGCCGTTCCTGATCCACCACTCGGATCGTGGCTGCCAGTACTGCAGCTACGAATATGTCGGCGAACTGAAAAAGCGCAACATCGGCATCAGCATGACGCAGAGCGGGGATCCGCTCGAGAACGCCGTGGCGGAACGCGCAAACGGAATCCTCAAGACGGAATGGCTATACAAGATGAAGCTCAGGACGCGGTCGGAGTGCCGCCGTGAACTCGAGAGAATCATCAGGTTCTACAACGAAGAACGCCCGCACATGAGCATCGGCTGGCAGACCCCGGAAAAGGTCCACAGCCAGGAAGGCCCCCAAAGAAGATGCTGGAGGAACCCGTGGGAACGAAGGCTCGCGAACAAAAATATATCTTTGGAAGAAGATGTCGGACTGGACAACGACAACCATATCGGTGATAGTGTCAACCAGATCCGTGATACCGAGGGAAAGGTGTAAACCATATCAGTGAAACTGTCAACTCGGTCAGTAAAAACACCCCAAAAGTGTCAACCTTTTTTAGGGAAGGTCA